>JADJOM010000002.1:0-300000 GCA_016713785.1 Gemmatimonadota bacterium
GCGGCCATGCGCGACAGTGCCTGATCAATCTGGTCTGACGCAATGGGTGCAGTGGAAGTCAGCTGGGCGTAAATTGCCACGGGCCGGTGCTGTCCGCGGTGCAGAGGGCGACCAGGGCGCCTTCCATGCTCAGCAGCCGCACCAGTTCGCGCGGTACCGAAGTCGCCAGTCCACGCTATCGCCAGACGCTGCCACGCTCCGAGGACGCGCGCCGACGCTCCCGACGGCAGTAGGGCAATCGAAGTCACAATCTACCGCGGCTCGACGACCCGGTCACCCGCCCCGGAATCGCGCTTGGCGGGCCACGGCATCGGCACGCTCGGAGGGAGCCGATCATCGCTCATTCACCAAGCCAGGAAGGTCGCGGATTGCGATGAATGCACAACAAAGAGGAGGGATGACCGGGGTCATCACCTGCGACACCGCGAGGAAGCGCGGCGATCCCATGTATGGTGCGACTCATCAGGGAAGGCGGGACTCGTTCACCCATCAATCGAGAGGACGTACCAACGCGCCCACGGTGACGGCGGCGGTGGGCGCGCGTCGCGACCTAGTTGCGAACGTAAGCACACTCCTGCTCCTGAACGTTGCCGGAGCTGCCACAAGACCAACTGCTCAGGGTACAGGTGGCGCCGTCACGGGATTCGTCGCAGTCTGCGCACAACCCACAGGCTGGCTGGCTGGTATACGGGCATTCGGGAGAACCGCCAGCGGCTTCGCGATGAGGACGCGGCTGCCGCAGTTGCCGCAGCCAATGTGGTGGCAAAGCAAGAAGGGTGACGCGCAGCGTTCTGTGCATTGCAGCTCCTGTGAAATGGACAAAGTGTCCTTGGCTGTCCGGCGAGCGACGGGTCGCTGGCGGCCCGTGGGATCGCTGATGACGCTGGACGCGGTAGTGCGCCATACACAGCGTGGACGAATCTGTCCGATCCACTTGGTCCAACTCGCTCTGTCCACGAGCCCGTGTGCTGCCCCGGCGGAACTCCTGCCGCGTTTGAGGCTGAACCGCAGACAGCGCAGCCTCAAACAGCTTCCGTCCGGCTCCTGACGCTCCCAGCCGCGAAGGTTTGTATCGTAAGAATCGCATGCGGCAGCTGAGTCAGCCGCACGCGAACGGCGCGCGACGATCCACCAGCACCCCCGACCCGCGCGCCCGCCCGGGAGGCAATCACCGATGCCACCCCCGTCCGTGTCCTCTGCGCCGTCCATCGCACGCTGGGGTGCCCTGGCAGCCAGGCGTCCAGCCCCTCCTCGGCGATGCGCCCGTGATCGACGCCGGGCGCGGGCCCGCCATGGCGACGCATCCGGAGAGGCGCTGCAGGCCGCCCCTGGTGCGCCGTGGTGCTGCTCGTCAGCGGTGGCCTCGGCGCGGCAGGGTCGCGGCACTGCACCGGGACGCTTCCAAAGCCGGCGCGGCCGTTGCCCGCAGGGACTCGCGGCGAGTGGCCAGGCACTCACCGACGCGGTCCGGACGTCGTGGCGCCCCCTCGATCTCAAGAGATCCTCGACTACCTCGATCGTCGGCGGCTGTCACGCGCCCCTGATCGCCGCGCGGTCGACGAGCGCTGCGCGCCTTTCCGACTCTCCGACTCTTGACTCCGACTCCGACTCCGACTCCGACTCCGACTCCGAGCCACCCCGCGCCGGCCTCGCTGCGCCGCCGCCACCAACCGCCGCCTCGCGGAGTTCCGGGCCGCTCGGGTGGGGCACTGGCGCGCCGGCTGGCCGGGTTGCTGGCCCTGACCAGAGGCACCAGCAGTGCGGGCCTGGATCAGCGCGCGCCTGGGGCGGCGGGCTCGCTCCCCGGAGCGCCCGCGCCTGGGCCGTGGGCTCTGGCATCGACCTCGCGGTGGCCGCCTCCTGCCCAGGCTGGGAGTGGAAGGTGGAGGCGATGCTCCACCGGCACGGCCTGGTGGCGTGGGAGGCGCCACCGCCGCCGGTCGGGGTCCTCGAGCAGCCGGTGCTCGCCACCGCCTGACCCCCGCGACACCACGCTCCACGCTCAACGGCGCCCCCGCCGCGCACGCGCTGCGGGGGCGCGTGGCATCCGTGCGCCTACGAGCGCCAGCAGCGGCAGCGCCCGGTAGCGCACCACCTGCCGGCACACGTCGTCGCGGTCGTCGATGTTGCCCCAGAGCGTGGAGCGGTCGGCCTCGAAGCAGCCGGAACCGGGGATCGGTGGTGACCCGGCGGATGGGGTACCCGTTGGGCGAGCAGCATCCACTCGCGGCGGTCCGGGGGCGAGGTCGGCCAGCTGCACCTGCATCGGGTGTGCCCGTCGCGGCCCACCACGGGCTGCGCCGACACCAGTGGCAACATCGGCGGCAGGTAGAGGTGCGCGCGGATGGAGTCGACGGTAATGGGCGGTGGCGGCGCGGCCGGATCCGGATGGGCGAACGGATCCAGCGCCCGCGCGATCCGCGCGCGCTGGTGATCCGCGCCGGCCGGTACGGCACCCCCCGGCGCCACAGCGGGCGTGACTCCGCCCCGCCACGCGGTGACCGTGAACGTGGGCTCGGCCGCGCCGCGTGGCGCCGCGGGCCGGTCCACCCGCACCCGCAGCGAGCCGTCGCTGGCATACGCCAGTACGATGTCGCTGAAGGCTGGACGGCATAATGTGGCGCCGTCACGAAAAAGAACCGGAGCGTCGCGTTCTCGAGCGAGATGACCGCGAGGGTATCCCGCACCACGTTGTCCCGGTCGACCTGAAGCGCCGCGTAGGCGATCGGCTCCCCTCCGGTTCCCGGGCCGGCTTGACCCCCGCCCCGGCGATGAGGTCGCCGCTCGGCAGCACGGCCACCACCCCGCGGCGCAGCTGCGGGGCACGTCGTCGCGCGGGCGCCCGGAGTACCGCAAAGCCGTAGCCGATGGTGCGGACGCCCCTTGCCGTCGCGGGGAAAGAGGGTCACGCGGACCTAGCCCCGGGTCGGAGGCCCAGAGGGTGTCGCGGGTCACGCCGAGCTGGAAGATGTAGCTGAACTCGCCCGGGCGCTGCCGGCGCGGACCCAGGATGCGGCGCAGACGCCCGCTCGGCCTCGGGTGCAGCACGGCGGGGGAAACGGTAGCCCGCGAGGTAGAGCGCTGCCATCGGGGTCAGGGCGAGCTCCGCCACCTGCGAGGAGCTGGGCCCGGACGCTGGCCGGCGCCGGAAGGTGGGATCGGGACGCAGGTCGGCCGCGGGAAGGAGGCGCGGCCCCGATGGGGCGGGGCGAGCCCCAGGAGCAGGGCCGCGAGGACGAAGGCGCTGGAACGCATGGCGAGGATCCGGGGTCCGGGGTCACAGCGTCAGGGTCGCCGTCCGGGATCTAACGTTAGCAACCTGCATTCCATCCTGCCAGCGAGCCACGAGGATGCCCTCACAGTTGCGGTACTCCGGCCGGTCCGCCGAGAGGCCGGTGGTCACGGCCGGGCCTGGCTGCGGGAGACGTACTGGGTGGCGCCATCGGCATCCAGGGCAGCATGGCCCCCCGCGCCACACCCGGGGCTCGACGGGTGCATCCGCCGAACATCGTCTGGATGCAGTTCCAGTACCCGGCGCCTGGCCGCCGATGCAGATGGACACCGGGAAGGTGTTGGCGCAGCCCCAGCAGCCGGCCTTCTTCTCGACGGCGAGATTGGCGTGTACGGCGGCGAGTGAGGCGGTGATCTGCCCCTGGGCGGGGGCGGCCTCCACCAGGAGCAGCAGGCCGAACAGCGATGCGGCAAGTCGAAGATGTCTCATGTGGTGCGGTCCTTTCGTTATCAGGCAGCGGTCAGTCGGGTTCCCGGTCCCAGCGCCATGCATACCAGACCAGCTCCATGGCCCCGGCGCGGCGCGGCCAGCAGCGTCGCGGCGGCGGGCCGCCCCGCCACCAGCCCGAACGGCACCGCGAGCGGGGGTGACCCGGGCCAACGCGCCGGCGGCGTCGTAGCGCAACAGCAGGCGCTGGTCGCTGGTCAGGTCGGTGAGGGTGAGGAGCCAGCCGCAGTCGAGGGCCACCGCCGGCAGCGCGCGCCACCCGGCGAGGGTGTCCGGCAGCGCCGCGCGCACCGCGGGGTCGGCCGCGGGCGTGGCGAGCGTGTCCACGCCGCCCGTCCGGGGTCGACGCGCAGCACCTCGAAGGGCGCGTCAGGTGGGTGAGCAGCAGCGCCGGCCCGGCCGGCGAGAGGTGATAGCGGGGGAATCCGGGGCACGGTGTCGGCCACGGATGAGGCGTACAGGTGTGGGCGCCGCCCGTGGCCACCCGCCGCAGCAGGAAGCGGCGCGCCAAGGTATCGCGGACGGCGAGGAGCCAGCCGTCATCGACCCAGCGGGCCCCGTCGAGTTCCTGGCCCGGGGCCAGCGGCACCCGGCCCAGCACGGCGGGCAGGGTGTCGGCGCCAAGCTGGTACTCGGTCCCGGTGCGCAGGTCGAGGAAGCGGAAGCCGCCGGGCACCGGCGTGAGGCCGACGGGCCGCAGGTCGCGCGGCAGGTGGCGTTCCAGCCGGACGCCGGTGGGATCGACCTCGAAGATCGTCCCGTCGGCGGCCCACAAAGCGTAGCCGCCATCCACCAGGGGCGGTGGCCCCCCTCGATCCCGGAGGTGCGGCGGCAGGGATACGCCGCCTGCTGTTCCAGGTGCAGCGCGGCGGGGGCGCGGGCCTGGGCCCGGGCCGCCGCCGGGGCGTGGAGCAGCAGGCACGTGAGATTAGCCGGAGGGGAGCGGCGCGGTGGGGCATGACCCACGCCAGGGGCCGCCCCCCGCGCGACCATGCAGCTTGCGCCACCGCTGGCCCGATCCCGCCCCGGTCCCAGTACGCGTCACCCCGGCCACCCTGCTGCTCTCCTCTACCCCTGAACGATTTCCGCCGCTGCCGGACAGACAGGGCGATTCCACCATGACGGTTCATGTGGTGACACCTCCGTACTGCCACCTGGGAACCGACGGGGCGGATCGTCCCCGGTGGGCAGCCTCCTGCTCGCCGACCTGAGTGAGAGGTTCCGGCACTCGCCCGCGCCCCTGCAGGCCCACCTCGAGGCGCTCCCGGTGCCCGCTGGCGCTGCTCCCGCCCGACCGGCGCATCTCGAGCGCGGTGCTGGCGCCTTCGAGCCGGTGCCGGGCTTGAGGCCCCGATCTACCCGGCGGACTACGCCCACCTTCCCTGGTGGCCCGGGCGGTGACGGCGGTGCGGCGGCGCCCGGTGCCGCACCCCACGGTGCTGGGGCTCTGGGTGGAGCAGGGCTGCGCCGCCCCGCCATCGCCGGCACCCTTGCCGCGTGCTTCGGCGGGCCGGCCGAGCCGCCGCGACCTCACGGACGGTCACGCGCAGGCTCCAGGCGCTGAGCTCCTACGAGGTACGCGACTGGCGCGGACTCGGCGGCCTGGCGCGGCTGGTGGCGAGCCTCACGCCGGGGCTCAGCCTCGAGACCCAGGCCTACCTGGCCGACATCGATCCCCGGACCCTGCGCCGCTGGCTGCGGCTGGCCATCGACCTGCCGTGGCCGGTGGTCAGCGGATGGGTGGGCTGGGAATGGGTGCTGGAATCGGCGCTGCGCCGCGCCGGGTGCGTGGCGCGGCCGACGCTGCAACGGGTGAGCGGTGCGGGCCGCGTGATCCGCGGCCCGCTGTAGACTCGCCAACTGGGGGGAGGATGGCGCGGCGCTAGCGCCGGTACCGTTCCAGCCACTGCAGGCCGTCCTCGTCGGTGCGGACCGCGTACACCACGCCATTCCCCATCCCCACCATGCGGCGCCCCAAAGGGAGCGTGACGCGGCCGGTCAGTTTCCCGCCGGCGTCGAAGAGGTCGTACACCGGGGTCGAGTCGCGGGCGCTGGTGGAGCGGGTGACCCACAGCTGGCCCTCGGGGGCAAACTGCAGCGCGCGGGTGGGGAAGGGCGGCTTGACCTCGGGCCAGTCGAAATCCTTCTCGGTCATCTGGGGCGGGCCGTTGTCCTGGTTGTTGCGGCCCCCGCGGCCCCGCGCCGCCGACGTTGACCGTGATCCGGTTGCGGCTGGTGCGCATGCCCTCGAGGAAGAGCTGCTTGTCGGCGGCCGCCACCTTGAGGGGGTCGTACGGCACGGGCCGCCGCGCACCGGCGCCCCGGCGCCCAGCCACTCCACGTGGTGGTCGCCGACCCGCGCGATGGCCACCGCCCCCTCGGGCGTGACGGTCCACTCGTCGCTCGGCGCAAAGGGGCTGGCTCCGCATCATGACCGTGCGGGCGTTCTGCCCCCGGAGACCTGCATCTTGATGGCGGGGATCTTCACGCGGGTCAGGCTGTCGAGCCGCTTCGTGGCCGGGTCCCAGCGGATGAGCGCCACCGAATCGGGAGCGCGCCGCCGACCTCCATGCCGCCGCCGAGCTCGCCCCGGAAGGGGCTGCCCTGGAAGTAGATCCGCCCCTGCCGGTCGGCGCCCCGGGCATCGGGCATGCCGCTCAGGCCTTCGGGGTACGGGATGGTGCGGCTGAGCTTCCCCTCGGGGCTCACCACGAGGAGGCGCCGGCTCACCCGGTCCACGAGCACCACCGAGTCGCCGCGGAAGGGCAGGAGGTCGCCGGGGAACTGGTATTCGCCCGGCCCCCTGGCCGTTGCGGCCCACGTTGACCTGCTCGCCGGTGGCGAGGTCGGCGAGCAGCACCGCCTTGGGGCCGAGGTCGGTGACGAGGACCTTGCCCGAGGCCAGCTCGCGGATGGCGAAGACCGCGTCGAAGGGCTGCTCGAACTCCGCCTCGGGCGTCTTCAGGGCGCGGGTCGGGACCTGCTGGGCGGCGGCGGGCAGGGCCGCCAGGATGGTCGCACAAAGCAACAGGCGCACGCGGGATACCTCCACGGAGGAGAGGGGGTGCAGCGGCACGTGGTTCGAATGCCGGGAAGGATGCCCGGTCGGCGGCGGCGGTTGCAGGGGGTGCTCCCCGCCCCATCCCCCCGCGCATTACATTTCCCGCCCCATGTCCCGGCTCCGTTTCCCCGCCCTGCTGCCGCTGCTGCTCGCCGCCTGCCCCGCGGCGGCGCCGCCGCTGGAAAGCCGCGAGCTCGCGCCCCCCGCCGACACGGTCATCGCGCCGTTCGCCGGCGAGGTGACCGACGCCGCCTGGCTCGAGGGCGACCGCTGGGTGGTGATCTCGCCGCAGGACCGGGCGGTGCAGGTGGTGGACTTCGGCACCCATGCGCTGGCCCCCTTCCCGCCCCGCGCCCGGCAGGAGCTCGACCAGCCGTTCCACCTCTTCCGCAGCGGCGACACCATCTTCGTGGCCGACTGGCAGCGGCGGCGGCTCACCGGCTGGTCGCTGCGCGGCGCGCCGGCGGGCGTGCTGCCGGCGGTGGACCGCTTCCGCGGCGCGCTGCCCCGCGCCCGCGACGCCGCCGGCCGCTGGTACTTCGAGCTGCGCCCGCCGCCAGGCCCCGACGGGTCGGGCAACCGCGATTCCGCCGCCATCGTCCGCACCGACCTGGCCGGCCCCGACGACACCGTGGCGCGGCTGGCCCCGTTCGACCTGGCCGAGGTGCTGAGCGAGGGCCGTCGCCGGCTGGAGCGCCGCCTGCTCTCGGGGCAGGATCGCTGGGGGCATCCGCCCCGACGGCACCCCTCTGGGTGGCGCGGGTGGCGGAGAACCGGGTGGAATGGCGCGCCGACAGCGGCGCGGTGGAGCTGGGCCACCAGCTGCCGGACCGGGTGCTCCCGGTGACCGGAGAACGACCGCGAGCTCTTCCTCAACCGCTTCGACGCCGGCCTGCGCCCGACGGTGGCCCAGATCCCCTTCGCGGCGATCAAGGCCCCTTCGAGGGCGCGACCCTCGACCCCGACGGGCAGCTCTGGCTCACCAAGAGCCGCGCCATCGGCGACTCGCTGCGCTACTACCAGGTGGTGGACCGCACCGGCGCGCTGGTCCGCGAGGTGACCCACCGTGGCCTGGGCCACGTGCTGGCGATCAGTCCCACCGACCTCCTGGTGGCCGAGCCGATCGAGCACGGCGTCCGGCTGCTCCGCTTCCGCCTGAACCCGCCGGCTCCCGCCGGCGCGGCAACGCCCTGACGCTTTCCGCCGGAGTCGCCCCGATGATGGTCCGGCCGCGCGCCCTGCCCGCCCTGCTCCTGCTCGCCCTGGCGTGCACGGACGCCCCCACCCCGCTGGTGGTGCTGGACCAGCCCGAGGCCACCCTGCCCCGCACCTTCCAGCAGGTGAGCAACGTGGTGGAGCTGAGCGACGGCCGGGTGGCGCTCGCCGAGCTCAAGGACAAGACGTTCCTCCTCGCCGACTTCGCGTCGGGCAACGTGACGCCGCTCGGCGAGCACGCCGACACCATCGCCACCGATGACCCCGCGCCCGGCAGGCACAAGCTCCCCGGCTACGTGCTGCGCCTGGCCGGCGCCACCCCTGGGCCTGATCGACTTCGCCGCCGAGCGCACCACCCTGTGGACCGGCCAGGGGGGCGTTCGTCGGGGTGCTGCCGGGGCGCGGCGTGGGCGGCTACAACCAGCCGCTCTACTACGACCAGCGGGGCCACGGCTACAAGGAAGACATCCGCGCGGTGCTGGGCGGGCTGGAGCCGGGGCAGGAGGTGGGGCTCGACAGCCTCAACGTGCTGCAGATCCCCCGCGGCGACACCGTGGCCGACACCGTGGCGCGGCTCAAGCTGCCGGTGTGGGGCCGGGGCCAGTTCGGCGAGCAGATGAAGATCGTCTCGACCATCTTCTCGGGCCGCGACATCTTCGGCGTGCTGCCGGACGGCTCGCTCTGGGTGGCGCGCGCCTCGAACAACGCCGTGGACTGGCGCGCCCCCTCGGGGGAGTGGAGCAAGGGGCCGTCGCGCAGCTTCGAGGAGGTCCTGGTGACGCAGGAGGAGAAGGACGTCTTCCTGGAGCGGTTGCGGGGCCAGATGGCGCAGATGGGCGCGCCGGCGGGCATCGAGCTGTCGTATCCCTTCGCCGACGAGAAGCCGCCCTTCGCCGCGGGCCAGACCGACCCGAGCGGGGCGGTGTGGCTGCAGCGGTCACGCCCCTACGGCGATTCCGTGCCGGTGTGGGATGTCGTGGGGCGGGACGGGCGGCAGGTACGCTCGGTGCAGCTGCCTCGGAACGCGAGCGTGGCGGGCTTCGGCGGGGACGGGCGGGTGTACCTGATCCTGCGCGGCGAGGCGGGCCAGCAGGTCGGGCGGTACGTCGTCAAATAGGCGCGCCTGACGCCTAGCCGGGCCCCCCGCCTTCCTCCTCCGGCGCCGGGGGGTCCGGCGGGTCGGTGGCGCGGCGGTTGCGGCGGCGGCCCTCCTCGTACCAGCGGCGCGTCATCTCGCCCGCCAGCTGCCGGTTCCCCAGCCCGAACGCCAGGCCCGCCGCCAGCGCGATGGACCCCACCACCAGGGTGAAGGCCGAGGTGACGATCTCCTCGCTCACGCCCACCTGCTGCAGCGCCATGAAGAACGCGATCATCACCATCGCGCCCTTGGTGAGCTTGGCCACCGTCGGCACGCCCTCCACCCCGCCGGCCGACGCCACGATCAGCGCCCGCACGAACTCGCCGATGATCATGCCGAGGATGATGATCACCGTCCCCGAGATGAGCGTGGGGATGAAGGCGAGCATCCGGCCGAACATCTCGCGCACGTTCTCCAGCCCGAGGGCGGAGCTGGCCAGCAGCACCACCACCAGCATGGCCAGCCAGAAGATCAGCTTGCCGATGGCGCGCACCGGGTCGAGCCGCACCCGGCCGGCGGCCTCGGTGAAGCCGCCGGCGTCGGCCAGCCGCTTGAAGTGCAGCCGCTCGAGGGTGCGGTCGGTCCAGCGCTGCAGCTGCCGGGCCACGAAGTACCCGGCGAACATGATCAGCGCCGCCGCCAGCAGCCCCGGCAGCACCACGGCCAGCTCGCCCCACCCGATCAGGAGCCGCTCCCACAACTCGCTCATCCCGCCACCTCGATCACGATCTTGCCCGACTGGGCGCCACTGGCCAGCCGCGCGAACGCCTCCCGTCCCCGGGCCAGCGGGACGACGGCATCCAGCGGGGGACGGAGCCGTCCCCGTCCGGCCAGCTCAACGATAGCACGGAACTCGGCGTCACTGCCCATCGTGGACCCGAGGATCGACCACTGGTACCAGAACAGCTTGCGCACGTCGGTGGTCACCTCGGGCCCGGTGGTGCCGCCGCAGGTGACCAGCCGGCCCTTCCGCGCCAGCGCCCGGAGCGACTGGTCCCAGGTGGCCTCGCCCACGCTGTCCACCACCACGTCCACCCCGCGGCGGTGGGTGAGGGCGCGGACCTCCCGCGCCACGTCCACCTGCGCGTGGTTGAGCAGGTGATCGGCGCCGAGCGCGCGGGCCCGCGCCAGCTTCTCGTCCGAGGAGCTGGTCACGATCACCTCCGCCCCCACCAGCTTGGCCACCTGCAGCGCCGCCTGCGCCACCCCGCCGCCGACGCCCCAGATGAGCACCGTCTCGCCGGGGCGGAGCGCGGCGCGGGTGATGAGCATCCGCCAGGCCGTCACCGTGGCCAGCGGGAGCGCGGCGGCCTCCGCCCAGCCGAGGCCGTCGGGGACCCGGGCCAGGTTGCGCGCCGGCACCACGATGTACTCCGCCAGCGTGCCGGGGCGATGCTCCCCAGCACCCCGAATTCGGGGCAGAGCGGCTGGTCCCCCGCCAGGCACCACTCGCACGCGCCACAACTCACGCCGGGGTTGAGCAGCACCCGGTCGCCGGGGGCGAAGCCGGTGACGCCGGCGCCCACGCGCTCGACGGTGCCGGCGCCGTCGGCGCCCAGGATGTGGGGGAACTGGTAGCGGATGCCGGGGAGGCCGGCGACCACCCAGAGGTCCAGGCGGTTGAGGGCCGCGGCGTGGATCCGCACGCGCACGTCATCCGCGGCGCCGAGCTCGGGCCGCGGGACGTCCTGCAGGGTGATCTGGTCCAGCCCGCCGAGGGCGGTGAGGGTCAGGGCGATCAAAAAGCGGGACTCGTGATCCGTTCCCCGGGAAGGAGCCGTACGCTGGTGTCCACGCCGCCCGGGAGCGCGCGCCACTGCAATGTAAACTCGGGCACGACCCGGTTCTTGTCGGCCGGCTTGCTGGCCACCCACGCGATCCGGGCGCCATCCCGCGCCAGGGCGATGTCCATGAGGGTCAGGTCGGTGCTCACCAGCGTCACCGGCGGGCCGCCGGCGGCGCCCTGCTGCAGCACCAGCTCCGGCTCGCGCCGGTCCTTGCGGTGCAGCACCCAGGCCAGGTCGCCGCTGGGCAGGTAGAGCGGCCGGTTCTCGCGCCGGTCCCGGGTGGCCGTCACGGGCTGCGGCACGCCACCGGCCAGCGGCACCACGTAGATGTCGCCCGGGGCCTCGCGGCTGGTGTAGCCGGTGAAGGCCACGGTGCGGCCGTCGGGGAGATCGCCGGCTCCTCCGCGCCGCCCGGCAGGGCGGTCAGCGCGCGCACGTTGCTGCCGTCGGCCTGCATCACGTAGAGCTGGCGGGCCCCGCCCCGGAGCGAGACGAACACCAGCGACTGGCCATCGGGCGTCCAGTGCGGCTGCAGGTCCATGCCCGCCTCGGTGGTGAGCCGCGCCGGGTTCCGGCCGTCGGCGTCGGCCACGTAGATGTCGTAGTTCCCCGCGCCGAGGCGGTCGGACGCGTAGGCCACGCG
The DNA here is from genome assembly GCA_016713785.1 of Gemmatimonadota bacterium. NCBI lineage: Bacteria > Pseudomonadati > Gemmatimonadota > Gemmatimonadota bacterium. The sequence continues at coordinate 11,584 of JADJOM010000002.1, forward strand.
GCTGCGGTCGGGGGAGTAGGCGCCGTCGAGGTAGTTGCCGAAGCTGTCGGCCACCAGCGGGATGAACTGCTCCGGCGCGCGGGTCAGCGTGGCGTAGATGCCGAGCCGCCCGCTGCGGGTGGAGGTGAGCAGCAGGTCGCCGGTGACGAGCACCGTGGCGCTGCTCGGCGCCCCGGCGCCGGCCCGCGCGGTGATGGTGGCGCGGCCGGGGGCCACGGCCTCCACGGTGCCGTCGGCGTCGACCTTCACCAGGCCCGCGTTGCTGGTCACCCACTGCACGCCCTGCGCGGCGCCGACGGGCGCGCCGGCCAGGTCCACGAAGGCGGCGGTCAGACGGGTCCGCTCGCCCGCGGCCAGCGTCAGCCGCTGCCGGTCGAGGGCGATGGCCCCCGGCAGCACCTCGATGGACCAGCCCTTGGGCAGGAAGCCGCGGGCCGAGAACTCGAGCGTGGTGCGCCCGGCGCGGCGCGCGGTCAGCGTGCCGGTGACCGGATCGAAGCGGGCGATGCTCGTGTCGCCCACCGTCCACGCCATGGGCACGCCCTCGATGGGGAGCGAGTCGATGGTCTGCGGGATCACGGTGAACTCGCGGCTCGTCTCCGCCGGGATGCGCACCGTGTCGGTGAGCCGCGGCGCCACGGCGAAGCGCGCCACCCGCTGGTGCACGATCACCGGCACCCGCACCTCCTGCAGGAAGCCGCGCACCACCACCTCGGACCGGCCGGCGGTGCGCGCCCGGACCACGCCATCCGCCCGCACCTCGAGCACGCCGTCGTCACTGGCGCTCCACACCAGGTCCTGGGGCCGGAGCCGGCGGCCGCCCTGCGCCGGGACGATGATGCCGACCGTGTCGCTGTCGTCGGGGGACAGCACCAGCCGGTCGCGGTCGGCGCCGATCGTCGCCAGCGAGACCGCCACCGGCACCCGCACGCTCGGACCGTTGGGAATCGCGGCCTCCACCACCGCCTGGCCCGAAGCCATCGCGGTCAGGCCGCCCATGCTGTCGCTCAGCGCGACGATCTCCGGGCGCGAGGAACGCCACACCGCGCCCTCCGGCGCGCCCACGGTGCCGTCGGCCCGCAGCGCGCGAAGCTGCAGCCGGCCGTGCTCCGTCGGGAGCAGCGCCAGCGTGGCGGGTTCGGCGGTGAGCTGGGTGTAGAGCGGCGCCGGTGGGATCGGCGCGGGGGCGGGCTCGGCCGGCGCGGACGGCGCCGTCGGGGCGGGCGCCACCCGGGCCCCGGACCGCGCCACCGGCGCGGCCACCGGACCGGTCACCACCACCTGGATCGTCTTGCTCCTGCTGCCGGCCTCGATCACGATGCGGGCGCGGCCACCGGCCAGCGCGCTCACCGTGCCGTTGCTCGCCACCCGCGCCACCAGGGTGTCGGTGGAGCGGAAGCGGATCGCCAGCACGGCGTTGCCGGCGTCGTCGAAGGCCTGCACCGACAGCCCCTGCCGCTGCCCGGCCTCGAGGCGCAGTGAATCGGGGGTGGCGTAGAGTTCGGTCACGGTCTGCGCCGCCGACCCCCGAGGAAGGAGCAGCGCGAGCGTGAGGACGATCGATGACCAGCGGAGCGGAGTGGACATGGCCCGGGTTCAGTCAGAGACACCCGGAGAAGTGCAAGGGCTAGACCATCGGTTGGATAACCGCAAAGCATTGTGGTACAACAGCTTGTATCGTGCCAATGACGGCCCTTCGGACCCCGGTCGGCAAACACGCCAGACCGCCCGGCGGACTGCGACGGCCCGGGCGGCTAGTGCCACTCCCGCGGCAGCGACTCCGCCAGCGCCGGACCCGGGTCCGCTGCCCCGGCCGGGCCAGTTCCCGGGTCACGGTCACGTGGAACGCGGCCGAATCGGAGGTGACGTCGATGGTGGTGGTGAGGGTGAACTCCCGGCCCGGTGGGCGGACCCGGTGGCTGGCCACGCCAAGGAAGCTCGAGCGCGCCGGCGCGCTGTCGGTGGTGCGATAGGTCTCGGCCTCAGTGTAGTCGTACCGCACCGCGCCGATGGACCAGGCGGCGCCGCTCTTCCACTCGAAGGTGGTCATCCCGCTGCGCGGGTCGTAGCTGGCGCGCTCCACGGCGGGGAACGGGTCGTCGTGGTGGGTCACGTCGGGACGGTGGCGCCGCGGCTCGGGCACCGGGAGCGCCGGGGCCGGATAGGGGCTCGCCGCCGGCACCAGGGGGAGCACCACGAACGAGCCCGTCGGCTCCACGACGCTGGTCATCGGGTACGGCGTGGGCCAGAGCATCGGGAACTGGGCGTTGGAGACGGCGAGCCGGACCCGGTGCCCGGGGCGGAAGGCCCAGGTGCTGAGGTGGAGGTCCCAGGCCAGGGTGTACGACTGTCCCGGCACCAGCCGCGTGGGCGCCGCGGGGTCGTCACGCTGGGTGGCGTTGAGCGCCCCGCCCGCCACCAGTGAGACCTCCCCGTCGGGCGCCACGTCCTCGAGCCGCGCCGTCCAGTTGGCGAGCGGGGCGCCGGCGATGGTCCGCAGCACCACCCGCGGCAGGCCCAGCAGGGTGAGCGTGGTGTCGAGCGCGGGGAGTCGTATACCAGGCTGCCGGCGTCGTCGCGGCGCATGTCGCCGGTGGGTTCGCCCCACCAGTCGCCGGCCATCACGCCGAAGCCCGGACGGTAGCGCAGTCGCTCGGTGGCTCGGCGGCTCGGCGGCTCGGCCTGGAGCCCGCCCCCCGGCGCGAGGTGCAGGGTGTCGGCGCGCGCGCCGGCCACCGGCCAGTCCTCGAAGCGCCAGTGCCCAGGCGTCTCCGCCAGGTTGCGGTCCGGGGCGTGCCCCTCGCGCTGGAACACGAGCAGCCGCGGCTCGCGGACGATGGCGTCAGGCCCGCCGCGCAGCCAGTGATCCCACCACGCCACCGCGCGGGCCCGCCATTCATAGTTGGGACCCGGGGTGCCGTCGTCGGGCCAGTCGTGCACCCACGGGCCGATCTCGGCCTTGACCGGGCCGGCCAGGTACCCGAGCGCGCGCAGCGGAGGTCCCGGTAGCCGTCGAGCAGCCCGCCGATCAGGTACGCGGGGATGGTGAGCGCCTCGGGCCGGAAGCGGAGGCCGTTCCGGCGCCAGAAGGGACCGTCCGCCGGCTGCTTGAGGTAGGTGAGCACCCACGGAGAGGCGTCGAAGCGGTCGCGGAAGTACGCCGCGTCGAAGGCGTAGCCCGGGGTGCGGGGCAGCCCGTTCTCGTGGTCGATCTGCAGGATGTAGGGGTCGAGGTGCAGCGCCCCGTCGATGTAGTGCACGTCGTCATGGAACAGGTCGTCGGTGGCGTGCAGCGCCAGGATGGCCTTGAGCGCCGGGGGCTGGCGCATCGCCACCTGGATGGCGTTGAACCCGCCCCACGAGATCCCCCACATCCCCACGTGGCCGTTGCCGTCCCGCCGCCGCGCCAGCTGCGCGATCACCTGCTCCGCGTCGTCGAGTTCCTGCTCCGAGTACTCCCGCGAGGGCACCGGCCCGTCGGACCCGCCGGTGCCGCGCAGGTCCACCTTGGCCAGGGACAAAGCCCCGCCGCACGAAGTAGTCGTACAGCGGGAAGTCGCGGGCGTAGAAGCTGTCGTCCTTGCGGTAGGGCAGGTACTCGAGCAGCACCGGAAACCGCTCGCCGGGGTGCTTCGGCGTGGGGAGCCACCAGGTCACCGCCAGCCGCGCCCCATCGGGCATGGCCAGGAAGCCGCGCTCCGTGCGGTAGTCGTACAACGAATCGGGCGCCCCGGTGAGCAGCGCGGCGATGAGCGTCAGTGAGAGCATGGTGGCTCGATGGTTGGACGGCTCGGCGGCTCGGCGGCTCGGCGGCTCGGAATGACAAGGGGCGGCCCTCCCCCGGACCCCCGTTCCCCTTTCCCCCTTCCCCCTTCCCCTTCGGTTCCCTCTTCCCTCTTCCCTCTTCCCTCTTCCCTACGGAACAACCACCCTCAGATCAACGCGGCTGTACCCATCCACGCTGTCGCCAGGGGTGGGGAAGGTGATGAGCGGGTGCACGCTGCCGCCGCGGCGCACCAGGATCGGCGCGGTGCTGCCGGCGGGCCCTTCGAGCGTGAGCGCCAGGGTGTCGCCCTCGAGGCGCTGGTCGAGCAGGCGCAGCTGGCGCGAGGCGCCGCCGCGCGGCGTCTCGACCGGCGCGAGCAGCACCTCGTAGCCCGGCTCGTACTCCAGCACCACGTGCGCGCGGTCGGTCACCGTCACCGGGCAGGGCACGCCGACGTCCCGCGCCGTCGGCACCGCCGCGCCGCAGGGGCCAGAGCCGCCGGCCTCGTCGCTGGCCCGGAGCAGCCGCGCGCCGAGTGGCAGGCGCGGGGCGTAGTGGATGGTGGTGCTGCCGGCGCCGCCGGTGCGCACGATCGTCAGCTCCAGGCGGCCGGGCGCCTTCCGGAACGACAGGTCGAACCGTCCCTCGCCGGCGGGGGCGTTGTGCACCTCGAGGCGATCCCATCCCGCCGGCAGCGCCGGCGCCAGGTGCACCACCCCCGCGGGCAGATCCGGCTCCCAGCCGAGCAGCCCGCGCACGAGCACCGTGGGGATGAAGCTGGTGCCGAAGAACTGCTGCGCCACGGCGGTCTCCAGCGGCTCGCGCAGCAGGCCGGCGTACACCTCCGGGTTGCGGCCCAGGCCGCGGTCCCAGCCGCTGTTCACCAGCGCCTGCAGCTGCTGGTAGCCGGCGGTGGGGTTCCGGTAGCGGTACTGCGCCAGCGCCGCGAAGCCGGTCACGAAGGGCCAGACGGTGCCGTTGTTGTAGTGCAGCGGGTCGAACAGCGCGCTGCTCCCCGCGAGCGAGCGCGCGCCCCAGTCGGTGAGCAGGGTGGCGCGGGCCTGGGTGGCGGCGGCGGCCATGCCGCGATCGTCGGCGAGGAGCCCGAAGCTCATGGCGGTGGCGGGCCACACGGTGAGCTCGGGGCGGATCTCGCCCCGCTCGAGCAGCGCAAAGGCGTACATCTGCTGCTCCGGCAGCCAGAAGCGGTCGCGGAGGGAGGCGAGGGCCTGGGCGTGGAGGGCACGGGCTTGTGCGCCCAGGGCCGACGGTTCGACGGCTCGGCGGTTCGACCGGCCGGCGGGCTTCCGCTCCATCACCTCGGCCATGCGCGCCATCCGGTCCAGCGCCTCCACCCAGACCGCGCTCAGGTAGATGTCGGACTGGACGCCCACGCCGAGGTCGCCCACCTCGACGGCGCCGAGTCCGCCCTTCGAGTTGAGCATCAGGCCGGTGGTGGAATCCACGGTGCCGCGGCACCACTCGTAGGCCTTGCGGAGGGCGGGCCAGACCCGGCGGATGGTGGTGGTGTCGTTGGTGGCTTTCCAGTAGTCGCCCCAGGCCATGAGCCAGTAGGGCGTGGTGTCGGCGTGGTAGAAGGCGTAGGGGAAGTCCTCGAACCAGCGGATGCGGCCGGCGGCCTGGGAGATCTCGTGGGGGATCTTGCCGTCGGTACGCTGGTACTTCACGAAGAACTCGAGGCCCTGCCGCACCAGGTCGTACTGGCCCAGCGCGCCCATCCCCAGGGAGTTGATGGCGGCGTCGCCGCCGAAGAACCACCCGAAGCCGGGGCGCGCCCCGCGCGACTCGCTCGGCCCGTAGCCCGCCACCGGGCCGCAGCCCAGGTCGGGGTTGCAGACCATCGCCTCGTCGAGGTTGAGTGCCGCCCAGCGCACCGCCTGGTCGAGCCGCGCGTCGGGCGACTCGATCCACAGCGCGTTGGCGCTCACGCTGTCGGCGGCGGCGGCGCGGGCGGCGTACAGGGCGGGCACCTCCGCCAGCACCCGGCGGTAGAGCGCCTTGAGGCTGTCGCGCGGGGCGAGGCCGCCCACGATCACGATCGGGATGCCGCGGACGTGCAGCGAGGTGAGCCGGCCCACCGGCTCGCCGGGACGCGGCATCGGCGCGCGGGCGGGATCGCCCACCGCGATGCGGAACTGGTTCGGCTGGTCGGGGACGTCATGCGCCGGCTGGTTGGTCGCGATGGTGGTGGAGGGGCTCCCCACCAGCGCGCTGGCCTTCCGCTGGCTCTCCGAGAGGATGAACGCCTTCTCGGCGTCGTCCCAGAACACGTATTGCCCGCCGATCGCCCCCGGCCACGCCAGCTGCAGGTCGGAGATGAACTCGGCCACGATCTCCATGGGCCGCACCGCGTCCACGTCGAGCAGCATCACCACCGCCGGCGCGTCGCGCAGCGCGAACACCGACTGCCGCACCGTGAAGGCGGGGTGGGTGTAGGTGATGACGGGACCGGCGGGGGTGATTGTCACCGCGCGGGCCAGCCCGCGGCCGGCGATCGCCTCGGGATAGAGCGGCGTCTGGAACCGGAGCTCGAAGTGGTGCAGCAGCTTGAGCGGCCAGGCCCAGACCTCGAAGCCCCCCTGCTCGGTGCCCATGGCGAGGGCGCGGCGGCCCACCGCGCTGACGTAGCTCCCGGGCCGCGCGGGGCCGTGGAAGTCGGCGGGGCCGGCCCGCCACTCGACCGGCCGGAGCGCGGTGGAATCGGCAACCCCCTGCGCGACGGCCGCCGCGGGGAGGCCGAGCAGGAGGAGCGGGAGCAAGGCGGTGCGGTGCGACATGGCATGTCTCCTCAAGGGGTCCCGGCGGCCACAGCTGCCCGGGACGCCCGGCCGCCGCGCCTGCGCCGCTCCCCTCGACGCAGCGATATCGCTACGGGCAGGCAGTGGTGCCTGTATTGGCCTGGGCCACGGGCTCGTTGTTCACCCGCAGCTTGACCGTGCCCGCGACCGGGACCACGAACTCGGTGGCGCTGTAGGCCTGGCCGCTGGGCCGCGCCGGGAGCGTGAGCGCACCGGTCTGCGGCTTGCCCACGATGGTCCACGTGGCCGCCACCACGGAATCCACCGAACTCCGCGCACTGAAGCGCCGCTGGCAGGCGTTGTGCAGGCTGAATTGCGGCGGGGCGCCGGGGCCGGATTGGGTGTAGAGGGGAACATCCGTCGAATCGGTCGGTACGGCGACCGTCACCAGGCGGCTGCCGCCGGCATTGAACGTGACCGGGAGCCAGCTCGGTGCCGAGTGGCTCGTCAATCCGCCGCCAAATTCGGTCATCACGGCCAGTGTTCCGGTTCCCGCAGAATCGCGCGCCACCTGGATCGCGAGGGAGCCACTCACGACATCGGGCAGCCAGGCCACGCTCGTGACAGGAGCACTCGGCGCGAGGGTGTCGGCGTCGTTGTCCAGCTCGACCTCCTCGTAGTCCGAGCCGGCCAGGTCCAGATATCGCTGGTGAGTCACCGGATCGCTCCCGATCCTCTCGCCCCCACTGAGGGTCACCAACAGGGTACCGCCAGCAAAGGTGACCCGGGTACCAGCCGGCAGGGCGGCGGCGGCCGCACCTCCCGCCGTCGCGTTCACGGTCCCCCGGACCTGGAACGGAACCCCGTACTCACCGAGGGTCGAGTGGGGATTGATGTGACGAGGGTCGGCGATGCGAAACTCGGAAAATGGGACGCCAGGAGTGGCAGGCCCGATCCCCGTGGCCAGCACGAAGTGCCCAAGCCGTGTGCCGCCCCCCCGGGTCAGCAGTCCCAACACCACGGGCTTCCCCGCGCAGAGTGATTGCCGAAGCCCCGCGGTATCCTGTGCACGGCCGAGGTCGTTCCATGCCAGCTGCGAGCTCGCCAATGGCACGGTCCGGCCAAAGTGAACGATTCCACCAGGATCAAACCCGCTCCCGGTCAGCATCACTTGGTGCAGCGCCCCAGGATCCGTGGCCACGCCCTGACGCACCAATTCCATTACGAGACTGGTCAGGGCGCAGCCGCTGCTTCGGATGGTGGCCCCGGCAAGGTGGTCGTATGCCGTGTCCCCCCATCGCGCATCCCCCTGGCTGAGACGCACCACGTTGGTCTGGCAGCTCGGTGGCCGGCGGAAGGCCCGGACCTTGATGGTCCCGCCAAGGTTGGTGCTGGAGGTCGTGCTCGGGCCGAACGAGCGCACCAGGAAGCAGTACCCGGTGCCCGCCAGGATCAGCATGCATGGGAGCTGGAAGGATGGGTCGTTGGCGTTCAGGCCGCTGAACTGCGGCGGCCGCACCGTGAACAGGAGATCGCTGCGGTGCAGCGGCGCCTCGGTGTCGCGGAAGCGGAGCGGGTTGGCCTCGGTCAGGGTGCTGGCCGCGAGGTTCTCCAGGCCGGCCTGCCCCGCGCCATCGGTCTGCAGGAACTCCACGCTGATGTCGCGGGTGTAGAGGTCGCCGTTGGGGTAGTAGTACCACTGGGTGCCGGTCAGGGCCACAAGGGAGTAGGGGTAGGCCTGCCCGTTGTCCGCCGACAGCAGGGACTCGCCCTCGAGCGCCGCGGTATCCGCGTACTCGCCCAGGGCAAAGAACGGGATCGTGTCCACCAGCCCGCCAGTGTCCGGGACGGTGAGCGTGAGCTCGTGCAGCAGGGAATCGGTGGCGCTGCTGTCGTAGGGCTGCAGGATCCGCGGCGGAAGCGGAGGCCCGGCAAGCGAGGGGGACGCCGGCGCCTCGGCGCACCCAACGACCACCAGGGCCAGCGCGAGGCTAAGCATTCCCGCGAGGCAGGGGGGGGGGATTCAGGGGAGTGGTCGGCACGGGGGCCTCCGGAGAGGGACGGAGCGGCCGGCCGGGGGGACGACCACCGCCTGACGTGCAACCTATCCGCCCGGCACGCCCCCAGCCAGCCGGGCCCGTCCCGGTGCTCAGCTCATCCGCGTCCGGGTCCGCTCCAGCGATTCGGTGTAGGAGCGTTCGACGTCACCGGGGCTCGAGGCGCGGAAGCCGGTCTCGCGGATGAGGCCGTCCTCCAGCGAGTAGATCCAGCCGTGCACCGTCACCGGCAGGTGCTGGCGCCAGGCGTCCTGCACCACCGTGGTGCGGCAGACGTGCAGCGCCTGCTCCAGCGCGTTGAGCTCGCACAGCCGGTCTTCCTGCCGGGTGCCGCCGGCGATCTGCCCCAGGTGGTCGGCGTGCTTGTCGGCCACGTCCTGCACGTGCCGCAGCCAGTTGTCGATCAGCCCGAGCTGGCGCCGCTCCCACGCCGCGCGCACGCCGCCGCAGCCGTAGTGCCCGCACACGATCACGTGCTCCACCCGCAGCACCTCCACCGCGTACTGCAGCACCGAGAGGCAGTTGAGGTCGGTGTGCACCACCACGTTGGCCACGTTCCGGTGCACGAACAGCTCGCCCGGCTCCAGGTCCACGATCTCGTTGGCCGGGACCCGGCTGTCGGAGCAGCCCACCCAGAGCCAGCGCGGGGCCTGCTGGTGCCGGAGCCGAGAGAAGAACTCGGGATCCTGCGCCACCATCCGCGCCGCCCACGCCTTGTTCTTGGCCAGCAGGTCCCAGTGGTGGGTCATCTTTGTAACTCCTTTATTTACATTATCTTACGGCCGTCATCGAGGCCGGGGCACGCGTGAGGGAGGGGCCGACCGTCAACATCCAGCCGGGTGGCGGGTGCCCACGGGCTTCCAAGCCGCCTCGCACGCCCGCCCGTCTTGCACTCAACAAGAAGAAGTGCATCTTATCAACGATGGCTCGTTGCGGGCAGTCATTGCCCGCCTCACCGGCGGCGGGTCCCGCGCCGCGGCAGTCTCTGGAGGAAGCGCCCATGGCCGATATGGAGATGAGCTGGACGGACTCGGGGTGGATGGATCCCGTGCCTTCGCCGATGGAGCCCACCGCCCCGCCGCCCGCTCCCGCGCCGGCGGCCGCCGCGGCGCCGGCTCCCGCGGCTCCCAGGAAGCCCGCCGCGAAGAAGCCCGCGGCCAAGAAGAAGCCCGCGGCCAAGAAGAAGCCCGCCAAGAAGCCCGCGGCCAAGAAGAAGGCGGCCAAGAAGCCGGCAAAGAAGGTGGCCAAGAAGAAGGCGGCCAAGAAGCCCGCCAAGAAGGCCGCCAAGAAGAAGGCCGCGAAGAAGGTGGCCAAGAAGGCCGCGAAGAAGTCCGCCAAGAAGGGCGGGAAGAAGAAAAAGAAGTGATCCGACCCTGCCGAGCGCTCCGGTTCGCCGGAGCGCTCGCACTTTGGGGGGTGCTCCCGGCCCCACGCCTGGCCGCCCAGGCCGGCAGCCCCGACGCCGCGCTGGTCTACCGCCAGTTCGCCGCGCGGGTGGTGAAGATCCAGAGCATCGAGAAGCGCTCCGGGGCCAAGTCGGCCATCGGCTCCGGGTTCTTCGTCTCCCCCGACGGCCACGTGGTCACCAACTACCACGTGGTCAACGAGCTGGTGAACCTGCCGGAGCGCTACCGCGCCGAGCTGGTGGACGGCGCCGAGCAGGTCCGGGCCGTCGAGGTGGTGGCGCTCGACGTGGTGCACGACCTCGCGGTGCTCCAGGTGGCGCCCGCCGGGGATCCCTGGTTTGCCCTCGCCCCCATCCGCCCCGACCGGGGCACCCGCCTCTACTCGATGGGCCACCCGCACGACCTCGGCCTCTCCATCGTGGAGGGGACCTTCAACGGCCTCCTCGAGCACACCCTCTACCCCAAGATCCACTTCACCGGCTCGCTCAACCCCGGGATGAGCGGCGGGCCCGCCGTCACCGCGGCCGGTGAGGTCGTGGGGGTGAACGTCTCCACCGCCGGCGACCAGGTGAGCTTCCTGGTGCCGGTGGAGCGGGTGATCGCGCTGGTGGACGAGGCCCGGCGGCCCGGCTACACCCGGCCCGACAGCCTGCTCCAGACCGTGGGCGAGCAGCTGCTGCGCTACCAGGACGAGTACCTCGCCCGCCTCTTCGCCGACAGCACCCGCACCGTGACCCTGGGCGGGTACCAGGTGCCCACCGAGCCCGCCCCCTTCTTCAAGTGCTGGGGCGACGCCTCCCACTCCCGGGCACAGCCCTACGAGGCGATCGAGCACCAGTGCTCCACCGACGACTATGTCTTCATCTCGGGGGAGCAGTGGTCCGGGGTGCTCACGCTGCGGCACACCGTGCTCTCCACCCGGGAGCTCAACCGGCACCGCTTCTACGCCCTGCTCACCGAGCAGTTCGCCGGCGACGGCTTCGAGTTCCAGAGCCGCGAGGTGGTCACCGCGCCGCGCTGCGCCACCGGCAACGTGGCCCACGGCGCGCTGACCCTCAAGACGGTCTACTGCACCCGCCGCTACCGGAAGCTGCCGGGGCTCTACGACGTCTTCTTCAAGGCCGCCACCCTCGGCGACCCCTCGAGCGGACTGATCACCACGCTGACCCTCTCCGGGGTGACCTTCGAGAACGCGCGGCGGGTGGTGGAGCGGTTCCTGGGCAGCCTGGGCCGCGCCGCGGCGGCCGACGTGGCGGGGACCCCATGATCGTCGAGGTGCTCGACCGGCGCGCCGGCGTGCGGCAGCGGGTGCCGCTCCGGGCCTACCCCGCGAGCATCGGCCGCGGCTACGACAACGACGTCATCCTCGATGACCGCTACGCCGACGCGCGGCATGCCCGGATCGAGTGGGATGGCCACGGCGGGCTGGTGCTGATCGACCAGGGGAGCGTGAACGGCCTGCTCGACCCCATGACGGGGCAGCGCAGCTGGCAGGTGCCGGTGCGGGCGGGGCTCGAGGTGCGGATCGGGCGGACGGTGCTCCGCTTCGTCGATCCCGCCACCACGCTGGAGCCGGCCCTGCGGCTGGAGACGGGCCCCGACGCCGGCGGCGCGGAGGCGCGCCCGGTCCGCGCGGTGGCGGTGATCGCGGGCACCGGCGTGCTGCTGGCGCTCAACACCTGGCTTGGCAAGACCGACCGGGTGCGGCTGAGCGGCCTGATGGGCGACGCGCTGGTGGCGCTGCTCATGGTGATGGTGTGGGCCGGCGCCTGGGCGCTGGTCAATCGCATCACCCAGCACCGCTTCCGGTTCCTGGAGCACATGTACATCCCCTGCGTGGTGCTGGCGGGATTCCTCCTGGCCACCGGCGGGGAGGAGTGGCTCAGCTTCCTGGTGCCGAACGGCGTGGGCTGGGGCACCCTGGCGGGGATCCTCGTGCTGGCGCTGGCCACCTGGGGCCTCGCCGCCCACCTGGCGCGGGTGGCCACGATCTCGCGCCCCGCGCAGTGGCTGTGGAGCCTCGGGATCATCGGGGCCCTCTCCGGCGTGGCGTATCTCTCCGCCGACGGTGACCGGCCCGACTTCGGCGGCGCCTCCGGCAACACGCCACTCAAGCCGCTCACCGCGCGCCTCATCCCCACCACCACCCCCGCGGCGTTCCTGACCCGGGTGGATGGACTCAAGGGCGAGGTCGATGAACTGGGGGAGGCGCCGGAGGAGGAGGGAGAGGCGGAGGAGGAGTAAGCGCGCACCGCCGAGATCCGGCGCCCCACCGACGCGTTCCCTACCGTCGAGCGCCCCCCTCCCCGGCCTATTGCCATCCTCCAAGCACGTCTTATCTTGACGCTGGTCCCCAAAATGGCGTCTTGACGTGAAAAAAGTGCCAACAAAGGCTGGCCGGCCGGCTGCAAGCCAGAGCTGGGTCCAGCAACAGCCTGAGCTCTTCAGCTCCCGGGCGGAAATCAAGCGCGAGGTCAGCCGTGCGCTGGGCGCGGGCCTGATCCGGAGGCTGGCGCCGCGGCTCTACACCCGGAACCTGGTGGACGCACCGGAAACACTCATCCGCCGGCATGTCTGGGACGTGATCGCGGCGCTGAGCCCGGCCGGAGCCGTCGTGAGTCACCGGACGGCATTCGAGGGGCAGCCGAGCGGTTCGGGTGACGTGTGGCTGACGGCCTCCTACCCCCGCGTCATCCGGGTACCGGGGTTGACCATCCACCTGGTCGCCGGGCACGGACGCCTGCCGGGCGACATGCCCTACGCGGGAACGCTGGTGCTCGCCTCCCAGGCGCGGCACCTGCTGGAGAACCTCCTCCCGACGCGGACGCGGGGCGGGAGCAGGCGAGCGGTCGGGCGGGTGGACGTGGAGGAGCGCCTGGAAGCGGTGCTCCGCAGTCAGGGCGAGGAAGGACTCAACCGCCTCCGCGATCAGGCGCGCGACCTGGCTCCAGCGCTGCAGGCACAGGAGGCCTTCGAGGTGCTCGATCGCGTGATCGGCTCGTTGCTGGGTACGCGGGAGGCGAGGGCGGCCGGGCCCCTCCTGCGCGCCAGGCAGGCCGGGATCCCGTATGACACTGGGGCCATCAGGAGGGTGGACCTGCTGATGGCGGAGCTGCTGCGGGCGGTGCCCGGAGACCGCCCCGACCACACCAGGTCCGGACCGGCCTGGGACAACCTCGCCTTCTTCGATGCGTACTTCTCGAACTATATCGAAGGCACCACGTTCGAGGTCGACGAGGCGGAAGCGATCGTCTTCCAGGGGCAGATCCCGGATCGGCGACCGGCCGACGCCCACGACGTGCTGGGAACCTACCGCTTCGTCTGTGATGCCGGTGAGATGGCGCGCGGGATGTCGGACCTGTCGTCGACCGAGGCGGTGCTGGAGCGCATCAGGCGCTGCAACGCGACGATCCTGCAGGGCCGGCCCGACATGCGTCCCGGCAGCTGGAAGGCGGAACCCAACCGGGCGGGAGAGAGTCAGTTCGTGCCGCCGGAGCTGGTCGAGGGAACGCTGGTGGCCGGCCTCGAGCGTATCAGGGGGCTCCCCGCGCCGATGCAGCGCGCCTGCGGCCTGATGTTCCTGTTGACCGAGGTTCACCCCTTCAAGGACGGCAACGGCCGCGTGGCGCGGGCACTCATGAATGCGGAACTGGTGGCCGGGGGCCAGCGACGCATCCTGATCCCGACGGTCTACCGTGAGGACTACCTCGGGGCGCTGCGCGAATTGACCCGCCGGGACCGGCCGGGCCTGCTGCTCCCGATGCTGGAACGGGCCCAGGAGGTGACCGCGGCGATTGACTTTGCCGACCTCGGCGCGGCCCGGGGGGCGCTGGCCAGCGCGAACGCCTTCCGCGACTGGCAGGAGGCGCGGCTGCGGATACCGGGGCGCCTCGGGTAGGCAGGGCGTCGAGTCGCGCAGCCAGAATACACCGTGCTGTCATCCAGAGGGTCACACTCCGCTGTCATCCCGAGGGCCGCGGGCCCGAGGGATCCCTCAAGGTCCGAGCCGGTCCCCAGGGGATTCCCCGGGCGCTCCGCTCCCTTGGAATGACAATCCTGAGCCGAGCCGCCGAGCCGCCGCCCGCGGCTGAAGCCGCGGCTCGGCATCCATCGCTGAAGCGAGGCGGGGCGGGCCCCTGCCAACCCCGCGCCCGGGAGCCTCAGGCGCTTCAGCGCCTGCGCCGAGCCGCGAGTTTACTCGCGAGCTCGCCGCCAATGACACCCCCCCCCAGCCCCCCCACCGTCCTCAATCGAGGACACCTGGCCCCCGAACTGTCCACGCCCGCGGACACTCCCCCCCGATGATCCGCCCGGCGGATCGGCCCGCGCCCCCGCGATTCCGGCCCTCGATCAAACCGGTCGAGACAACCTCAAATGCATAATTTCCTCGCCCGAACGGCCATAGACCTCGTCCGAACGACCAGAGACCTCGCCCGAACGACCCGAGACCTCGTCCACACAGGCCGCGCCGGCGCGGCGCGTGGCCAAGGGTTCGCCCCCGCGCGTTCGCCGCGCCCCGATCGGGGGTTGGCGGCCTAACTATCGGCATGGCAGGCGCTTTCGCGTGGCCACCAGGCCGGCATCACGCACCAGACCCCCTCCGAACGACCACCGCACCCGCGCAATCCCTCCACGAGCCGCCGCGCGCCACTGCGGCGCCCCACCCTCCGGCTGGGCAGCACCCCACAACGATCGCGACGCGCGTCGTATGCATTGATGCATACGCCCATGCATCCACGCGCCACCCCCTCCGATTGTGTGGCACGAGGTTCGCGTCCGCCGCCCCCCGGACCTCGGAGTTGCAGTCCACCGATGGTTCGAGGACACGATGTGACCGATCCGCGCGGACAGGCCGCCGGCTCGGAATCCCTCAATGGCATGGAGGACTGTATGGACAACATCCTGCGGTTGAAGCTGGCGATGCTCACGGCCCTGGTGGACTTCCTCCGGGCGCACCCCCTGGGCGAGGGTGCCGTGGCCACGGTCGTCGCCCGGTTCGTGGAGAAGGTGGCCCGCCTGCAGGCGCTGATCGCGCAGCAGCAGGACGGCGCCTCGGGCCGCAAGGCCCAGACGGGCCGCTACCAGGAGCTGCGGCAGCAGATCACCCGGGTGCCGCTGTACCACCTGGCCGGCCTGGCCCCGGCCATCGCGGCGGAAGCCCCGGAACTCGCGGCGCTGCTCAAGACCACCGTCAGCAGCAAGAGCGGACCCCTCTTCCTGGCCACCGCCCACTCCGTCCTGCAGGCGGTCGAGACCCATCAGGAGCTGCTGCTCGCCCAGGGCATGCTCCCCGCCACGCCCACCGAGCTCAAGACCCTGCTGGCGGAGTACGAGCAGGCGGTGAGCGATGCCCACGCCGGCCGGCGGGCCCACACCGGCGCCCGGAGCGAGATGCAGGGGCTCATCCGCGAGCTGATGCAGATGGTGCGGCACCTCGACGGCACCGTCGCCTTCCACTTCCGGGGCCAGCCCGAGCTGCTCGGCGCCTGGAAGAGCGCCCGCAACGTGGCCTGGCCGGTGGAGACCCCCGACGCCCCCGCGGCGCGGCCCGCGCTGCCGGCGCCCCGGCTGCCGGCGCCCACCGAGTAGCCTCCGGCCCCATGCTCGCCCGGACACGGCAGCCGCTCCAGCGCATCGGGGCGGCTGCCGTGCTGGTCTCCGGCTGGCGCTGTCCCAGCCACCCGGTACGTTGGACTCATCCGATGCCTGGCCTGCCCCACGCCATGAGGCACCCGTGAACGCGCACCTCATCGCCCTGCCGACGGTCGGGGAGCCGCTGCTCGCCGCCGCCACGCACCCGGAGCGCCTGACGCCCGCCGCGGTCTGGCGCCTCCTGAGCGCGCCGGAACGAAGCACCGGTCTCCTCCGCGCCCTCCGTGACCCCAACCGCCCCTGGCTGCGGGATACCCTGGTCCAGATCGTCCATGACCGGCGGGGCGGTTTCCGGGTGTCGACCATCAAGGGCTGGACCGACGACGCGCTGGCCGCCGCCTGCGCGTCGCTCGACCTGACCCAGCGCGGCGTGATCGTGGCGGCGGTGGTCGCCTTGCACTTCCCCGAGCGCGCCCCGATCCAGGCCGCCTTCTACGACGCGCTCGGCATCCCCCACGACAACGGCCAGACCGACGGCGACCTCCGTGATCCCGCGGCCCCGGCGGAACGGAATCGGGAGGCGGCGCTGCGGCTCCTGCAGCAGCGCCCCGACACCGAGGCGTTCTACTACCTCCTGGCCCTGGGTGTCCTGTGGCCGGCCACCTGGCCGGGGCTGCTGGAATACCTGGCCGGGGTGGCGCTCGCCGAGCGGGAGCGCCGGCGGCCAACGGTCCCGCGCGGTCCGGGGACGGCACCGGTCCCCTTGCAGGAGGAGCCCGCCGCGGAACCTCCCGCGGCCGGCGAGGAGCCGGTGCCATCCGTGGCGGCGCACCTGCCCCCGATGGTCATCACCTCCGACGCGGCGGAGCTGGGCCCGCTGGATGAGCTGCTGATCCAGACCATCGTGCAGGTCCGGGGGGGGATCCAGGGTGCCCCGGACCCCGAACGGCTCGACGCCATACTGGAGGAGATGACGCGCCTCAACTCCACCCGGCACCAGACCTTCTACCATCTCGGGTTCCGCGACGCCCTCTTCGGGCGCCCCGTGCCGGCGACGCTGCCCGCAGCCAATCCCAACCGGTGGCGCTGGTACTTCGCGGGGTTCGTGGTGGGCCTGGCGCGCGAGCAGCGCGGCGCCGAGATCGCGGTGCAGTACGATGCGCACGAGGTCGTACGGGGCCTGGGCGACACCGGCGTCGGCCCATCGGCCCATGCGGCGCACCGCATCTTCGAGGCCCTCTGTGCCCAGGGCCGCTACCCCCAGGCCTGCGGATTCGTCCGCGAGGCGGCGCTCCATGCGTCGGACCGGCTTGCGCGGGAGGTGCTGGAGACCGCGACGGCGCTGCTCCGCGACGAGCAGACGGCGGTGGCCACCCCGATGTTCGACCTGCTCTGGCGGGCGCTGGGCCGCCGCCTGGCCGATGGCGAGGAGGTGCCCGCGGCGCTGTGGGCCGACGTCCGGCGGCGCCGGGCGCACTGCCTCCGCTTCAGCGATGACCTGCAGGGGGCACGGGCACTGCTGGAGAGCCTGCTGGCGGATTCCACGGATGCCAACCGCCCGGCGGTCCTGGTGGACCTGGCCCTGATGGATGCCGGCCTGCGCCGCCTGGCCGAGTTGCAGCTCCCGGAGCGCGCGGAGGAGCGCCTGGCCCTCGCGTCCGCCCTGGAGCGAGCCACCCCGCGCCTCGCCGCGGCCGCGGCGCTCGGGGAGCGGACCCGTTCGCACGCGCTGTACGTCCAGGGCTTCCACCAGTTACTGGTCCAGGAGTATGGCCGGGCCCGCGCCAGGCTCGAGATCGCCCTGGCCGATTTCGGGCAGCGCCCGGAGGTGTACCGTGGCGGCAGCCTGCTCGACCGGGCCCGCTTCCACCTCGGACTGGCGCTCTGCCTCTCGGTCCCGTCACGGCCCGACCTCGAGCGCGGGGTCCGGCTGCTGCTCGAAGGGATCGCGCTGGGGCTCCGGATGCCGGCGGACCTGGTGCCCGACCTCTTCCTGGTGATGGAGGCTTCTGCCCCCGACCTCGCGGCCCGCCTCGCGGAGCAGCTGCTGGAGCGGGTGGGCGAGAGTGTCCTCGAGGCGGTGGCCCAGACCGAAACGGCCCGGCGCTCGACCATGATCGCCGACGCCCTGGTGCAGCGTGCGCGGGGGGCCGGCCGGAACCTGACCGCACGGGCGCAGGACTGGCTCCATGTGCTGCCCGCCCTGCAGGGACAGCGCCGGATGCCGGAGGCCACCGAGGCGCTCGACGCGCTGGAGGAGGCCGGGGCCCAGGGGCTCCTGGTCCGCAACATCGAGTACGTCTTCGCGGATGAGCGCGAGTATGGGCCGGCGTGGACCGTCGATGAAGCCGCCTGGAGCCTGGCGCGCCTGGCCGAGGCGCGCGGGGCGCACGGCGAGGCCGCCGGCTACCTCAAGCAGGTGTTCTACCGGGCGGTGTCGCGCGGGGCGCGAGGCGCCGCGGGAGGATGCACGGGAGGTTCTGGAACGGGTGGCCGACTACGGGCCCGCCGCAGCGGCCCTCCTGGAGGAGCTCACGGCGCACTACGCGCGCCACTTCGGGGGCACGCCGGAGGATCTTGAGGAGGCGGCCGCCCCGCAGGGCCCGGTCTACGTGCTGGTGGTCGGGGGGAACGAGACCCAGGCCCGGTTCGACGAACAGCTCCGGCTGGAGCTGCAGCAGTCGCACCCGCACATCTGCGTGGAGTTCATGCACACCGGGTGGGGGTCCAACTGGGCGCCCTATGTCGCGGACTTCGAGCGGCGGGTGGCCAGCATCAACGCGGTGGTGGTGAGCCGGTACATGCGGACCATGCTGGGGCGCGAGATCCGGCGCCGCTGTCAGGTCCCGTGGCGCGGCTGCGGCGGGACGGGGCGGACCGCCTTCCGGAACAGCATCCTGGGCGCCGTGGCGCTGGCGCGGCGGGAGTAGGTGGCCGCCGGGCGCACGGAAGGCGCGCCGACCTCGCGTCAGAATGGTTATGCCCCCGCCGCTCCCTCGCCCTACCTTGGGCGATGCCTTGCGTCTCCCTTGCCGAGGAACCCACCTTATGGGCATGGCCGCGCCGAGCTACTACACCGCCGACATGGTCCGGGCCCTCCCGGACGACGGCAACACCTACGAGGTGGTGCACGGGGAGCTGCTGGTGACACCGGCCCCCCGCCCCTGGCATGAGGTCGTGAGTGGCAGGCTGTTCGTAGCCCTGAGCGCGTACCTCGAGCGACACCCGATCGGGTTCGCCTTCGGCTCCCGTGCCGACCTCTCGTGGGGACTCCGCGACGTGCTGGTCTCCCCCGACCTCTTCGTGGTGCCGCTCGAGGAGGCCCGCCGCCTCGACTGGCTCACGCTTCGCACCGTGCTCCTGGCCGCGGAGGTGCTGAGCGCATCCTCCGCCCGCGCCGACCGCTTCACCAAGCGCCGGCTGTACCAGGAGCGGGGCGTGCCGCTGTACTGGCTCATTGACCCCGATGCCCGCACCGCCGAGATCTGGCGCCCCACCGACGACTTCCCCACCGTCGAACGAACAGCGCTGATTTGGCGCCCCGAGGGCGCGACGGAAGAGTTCCGGCTGGAACTCGCGGAGCTGTTCCGGGAGATCTGACGCGCGCCGATCAGGCGCGCCTTATCGCAGCCCCCCGCTATCCACCGCCGCCCGCCGCCGCTTGCTCCGCAGCGTGTCTGCCGCGAACCGCGCCGCCGCCGCCAGCTGCCGCTCCCCCTCCGCCCGCCAGGCAAAGTCGTACGAGAAGATGGCCCGGCACGACCGCAACCACCCCACCGCCTCGTCGTAGCGTCCCACCTCCGCCAGCGCCCGCCCCCGCAGCAGCCGCTCCCGCACCGCGCCGAACTGCGGCATGTCCGGCACGGGGATCGGCGAATGCCGGTCGAGCTCCGCCAGCGCCACGTCGGGCCGGCCCCGCGCCAGCATCAGCTCGGCGTGCAGGCTGCCGGCCAGCGCCGGCCCGCCGGTGCCGGCGCCCAGCCCGCGGAGCCGGGCCAGGGCGCGCTCCGCCGCCGTGGTGTCGGCATCGCGGAGGGCCAGCAGGGCGCCCAGGTACCGGCGGAAGGCCGGCTGCACCGCGCGGCCCGGCGTGAAGTACGCCGCGGCCGGGAGGTACGCCTGCGGAGCCGCCGCCTCCAGCTCCCGCCGCAGGGCCGCCCGCTCCTCGGGCGTGCCCGCCACCCACGCCTGCGCCAGCAGCCAGGCGCGGGTTTCGAGCGCGGTGGCCGGGTCCACCAGCGCCAGGCGGTCGAGCGCGCGCCGCAGCGCCACGCCATCGCCGCGGGCGGCGGCGGCATGGGCCAGGAGGCCCAGCGCCGCGGCGCGCATCGGGGGCTGGGTGGCGGCGGTGGTCAACGGCTGCAGCAGCGAGTCCATCAGCCCGTACCGCTCGGTGTAGTTGCTCACCACCCACGCCGCCACGATGGCCTCGTTGGCCCCGCGCTCCTGCAGCGCGCGCAGGGCGGCCGCGAGCTCCGGCGCGCCCCCGCCGGCCAGGGCGCGCAGCAGGGCAAAGCTGGCGCGGCGCGGCGAGGCGGGGGGCAGCAGATGCAGCACCGAATCGATCGAGGCCACCAGTCCCTCCCGCTCCCCCGCCATCAGCCGCAGCGCCACCAGGTGCTGCGCCGATTCCGCGTTGGGGCCGAACAGCGCCGCCGCGCGCTCGAAGGGAACCCGGGCCTCGGCCATCGGTCGCCCGCGCCGCGGATTCTGGTGAAACAGCAGCTCGCCGAGGTTGTACCACGCCTCCGCGTCATCGGGGTAGTCCCGGACCAGGTCGCGGTAGATCGCCTCCGACTGGTCGATCCGGCCCTGCACGTAGGCCAGGTGCGCGCGCATGAGCGCCGCGTCGCGGGGGCGAACCCGGTCGGCGAGCGCCACCGCCCGCTCGGCGGCGTGCACGTAGATCGCGGTGTCGGCCAGCCAGCCGCCGGTGACGCTCAGGCGGTAGTACGCCAGCGCAAAGAGCGAATCGGCCTCGGTGGCGCGGAGGAAGCGATCGCGGGCCGCGGTGAACTCGCCCTGCCGGAACGCCTGCTCCGCCTCGAGGTAGGCGCGCAGCGCCTCGGACGATTCGGTCTCCACCACCGCCAGCTGCAGCAGCCGGTCGGCGGGCCGCGACCAGCGGCGGCCCAGCAGCTCGCGCACCACGGCGTCGGCGGCCTGGCCCAGGGCGGTCTCGCTGGTGGCCTGGCGGCTCACGGTGGCCCGGGAGACGCCCTCGCGGTCGTGCAGCACCGCGGTGATCTCGATGGCCTGGCCCAGCCGCAGCACCGTGCCCGTCAGGTACATCCCCGCGTCGTACCGCTCCGCCAGCGCCTGGGCCAGCGCCGGCTTGGGGGTGGGGACGCGGCCATCGGCCTCCTCCTCCGCGAGGTGCGCCAGCACCTGCGCCGGATCCACCACCCGCAGCACGCCGTAGGCCTCGAGCCGGCTGCTGAGCAGGTCCACCATGCCCTCGTGCAGGTACTCGAGGGTCGAGTCGCCCCGCACCGCGAAGGGCAGCACCAGGATCCGCTCCTCCGATCCGGAGCGCGACGCGGCGGCGCGGCGGGTGGCCCAGATGGCGCCGGCCGCGCCGGCGGCGAGGGCCACGAGCAGCAGCAGCGCCAGCAGCGGTCCCCGCGCCGCGGCCGGACGGACCGGTACCGCCACGGTGGCCGCCGGCATGGCGAGGCCCGCGCCACCGAGGGCCGGGGACGCGGTCGTCGCCACCTCCGGCGCATCGAGGATGGCGTCACGCAGCCGGGTGGTCTCCGCGGACGGCTCGAGCTCCAGGTCCCGTGCCAGGCGGGCGGCGAACTCCTCGTAGGCGCGGGCGGCGCCGGACCGGTCGCCCACGGCGGCCAGGCGCGTGAGGAGGGCGCGGAGCAGCGTCTCATCGAGGGGATCGTGCGCCAGGGCCCGCCGACTCCAGTGCACCGCCTCCGCCGCCTCGCCCCGCCGCTCCGCCTCCGTGGCGAGCGTGGTGGCCGCGTGCCGGGCCCGGCCGCGCAGGTGGCCCCGGGTCTCGTCGAGCCACTGGCTGAACTCGGGAGCGCCGGCCAGGTGAAAGGCGGGGAGGAAGTCGCCGGCGTAGAGGCGGTCGGCCGCGGCCCAGTCCTGCCGCGCCAGCGCCTCGAGGAAGCCGGCGATGTCGGCGTTGATGGCGGACGGCTCGAGACCCACCTCCTCGTTGCCACGGGTGAGGATGACGGGGGCGCCGAGGCTGCGGCGCAGCACGTGGAGCGCCTGGGAGAGCGCCGCGCGGCCGCGGCCCTCGTCGAGCTCGGGCCAGAAGAGCAGCAGCAGGCGGTCCCGACGGACCATCGTCCCGGGTCCGGCCGCCGCCAGGTACGCCAGCAACGCCAGCCGGCGCGGCTGCTGCAGCAGCGCGTCGACGGGGGTGCCCTGGGGGGCGCGGAGGTCGACGGACCCGAGGGTCCGGAAGAGGAGCATCGCCGGGGTGAGACGTGGGTGAGAGGAGGGTGAGCCCGCCGGTGCAAGGTATCGCCACGGCCGCCGCCCTACAAACCGGGCGGCGCACTAACCCATGGCCGCGCCGCGAGTTGCCCCGATCACCCGGATCGGGACCCCGGCCAGCCCCCTCCGGAGAGTCCCATGCGCCACCACCTCGCCCTCCTGGCCCTCGCCGCCAGCTTGACCGCCTGCTCCAGCTCCAACGGCCCCAACAACGGGGGCGGGGGCGGGAACTCCACCCTGACGGTGAGCAACGCGACGCCCGGCAGCGGGAACGGTGCGCTGACCGGCATCAGCATCACGGTGGACACCAATGCCGCGGTGCAGCAGGGCCCGGCCGTCCTGGTGGTGATCACCGGCGCGGTGGGCGGGGTGCAGCACTCGATCTCGCTCAACTTCCTCAAGTCGGATGCCAGCATCCCCAACCTGGAGCACTCGTGGGGCACCGACCTGAACGCGCCCGACGGATTCACCTTGTGCGATGCCGGGGGGGTCGTGGGCTCACCCTGTGCACCCACGGCCGGGGTGGTGGACGTGGCCCAGCGCACGATCACCTTCACCGCGCTCGGCCTGACCGCAGCGCTCGCCGACGGGGATGCCTCGACGCTCGACGGCGTGATCCAGTACTAGCGCGAGCCCCTCGCGTCACCGCGGGGAGCGAGGCGGTATCTTCCGGATCACGAGCATCGCACCCCGCGGGCGGTCCCGACCGTCCCCACCACTGCCGACCCTGAAAGGAAGTCTCACATGTCCCGTCGCGCCCTGCTGCCGGCCTGCCTGCTCCTGCTCGCGGCCACCCCGGACCACCTCCAAGCCCAGAGCTACGCCGTGCAGGTGTGGGACCAGCTCCAGGAGCACTGGAAGACCATCTCCAAGAACGACAGCGACTGGTTCCTGCAGAACTACATCATGGGGCGGCTCAACACCGGCGGGACGGACAGCTGGACCTTCTACCTCGACAAGGGCACCAGCTACATCATCACCGGCGCCTGCGACAACGACTGCAAGAACGTGGACATGGTGATCAAGGACGACGACGACACCGTGGTGGACAAGGACCGCAAGGACGACGACACCCCGGTGCTCACGCTGGTGCCGACCAAGTCGGGGAAGTTCACCATCGACGTGGAGATGGCGAGCTGCAAGGAGGAACCCTGCTACTTCGGGATCGGGATCTTCCGGAAGTAACCGGTCACCCCAGGGCCAGCGCACATCGGATCAGCCCGATGTGCGTGAACCCCTGGGGGAAGTTGCCGAGGAACTCCCCCGTCGCCGGGTCGATCTCCTCGGAATAGAGCCCCAGGTGGTTGGCGTGGCCGAGCATCCGGCGGAAGATGCGCTCGGCCTGGGGCCGGTCGCCGATGCGGCAGAGCGCCTCGGCCAGCCAGAAGGTGCAGATGGAGAACGCCCCCTCCTCCCCCTCCAGCCCGTCCGGCGTGCGGTAGCGGAACACCAGCTCCCCGTCGGGCGTGGTGAGCTCCCGCTGCACCGCCCGCACCGTCGAGACCACCCGCGGGTCGTCCCACGGAAGGAACCGCACCATCGCGAACACCAGCGCGGCGGCGTCGAGCGTCTCGGGGTGGTCGTAGGCCTGGATGAAGGCGCCCCGCGCCGGGTTCCAGCCGCGGACCAGAATCTCCGTCCGGAGCGTGTCCCGCGCCGCCGACCAGGCGGCCACGTCGCCGGGGAGCGAGAGCTCGGTGGCCATGCGGATGCCGCGATCGAGCGCCACCCAGTTCATCACCTTGCTGAAGACGTAGTGCCGGGTCTCGCCACGGACCTCCCAGATGCTCGAGTCGGGGAGGTGCCAGTGCGTGCTCACCCAGTCCACCAGCGGGCGCAGGGTGCGCCAGGTGCCCTCGCTCATGGGGTGCTCGCGGCGCCAGGCGTCGGCGGCGGCGAGCACCTCGCCGTAGACGTCGAGCTGCAGCTGGCTCACCGCGCCGTTGCCCACCCGCACCGGCCGCGCGCCGCGGTATCCCGCCAGGTGCTCCAGCTGCCGCTCCTCGAGGTCGCGCCGGCCGTCCACGGTGTACATGATCTGCAGGTGGCCGCTCGCCTCGTGGCGGCAGACCCGCCGCAGGAAGCGCATGAAGGCGTCGGCCTCCGCGGCGTGCCCCACGCTCTGCAGCGCGCCGATGGTGAACACCGCGTCGCGCAGCCAGGCAAAGCGGTAGTCCCAGTTGCGGCTCCCCCCCGGCGTCTCCGGCAGCGAGGTGGTCGGCGCCGCGATGATGGCGCCCGACTGGGCGTCGGTCAGCAGCTTGAGCGCCAGCGCCGAGCGCTCCACCGCCTCGCGCCACGCCCCGGTGTAGCGCACCCGGGAGCTCCAGCGCAGCCAGAAGGCGGCGGTGTCCTCGAGCTTGCGGGCGCTGTCGTAGCGGTCCACCGGGTGCACGTCATCGTCGTTGTAGCGCAGCACCAGCCAGCGGCTGTCCCCCTCGGGAAGGTCGAAGGTCGCCTCCGCGGCGCCCTGCTCGATCTGCCACTCGAACGGCCGCGCGCTGGCCAGGGTGAGCACCTGCGCCGTGCGGTCGCTGGCGAAGAGCCCGCCGCCGAGGGCCTCCAGCCGGGTGCTCCGCGCCCCATACTCGAACCGCGGCATGAACCGCATCCGCATCGGCAGGGTGCCCCGGGTGCCGAGCAGCCGGCGGTGGATCTCGGGGTGCGCGCCCGCGGGGCGGCCCTCCGCGGTGAGCGGCATGAAGTCCGTCACCACCGCCTCGCCGGCGGGGGTGCGGAAGGTGGTCTCGAGGATGTTGGTGCCGGTCAGGTAGCGCTGCACCGCGGCGAAGGGCTCGGTGGGCTGGATGAGCCAGGTGCCGCCGCGCTGCCGGTCGAGCAGGGCGGCGAAGATGCTGCCGCTGTCGAACCGGGGCATGCAGCACCAGTCGATGCCGCCGTGGCGCCCCACCAGCGCGGCGCACTGCATGTCGCCGATCAGGCCGTAGTCGGCGATCCCGGGATCGTTCACCGGGCCCCCCGCGCGGCGCGCGCGGCGGCCAGCCGGGCCAGCCAGGCGGCGAGCGTGGCGGGGCTGGTGGTGCGGAACGCGGGGCCCGGCACGCGGCGGCCCACCACGATGCCGATGCCGCCCCGGGGCAGCGCGGCCAGGGCATCCCGGTCGGTGGTGTCGTCGCCGGCGTAGAGCACCACGTCATGGTCGCGGCCCGCCAGCAGCCGCCGCACCGCGGCGCCCTTGTGCACGCCGGGCAGCTGCGCGTCGAGCACCCGGTGGCCGCGCAGCACCCGCAGCCCGGCGCGCGTCAGCACCCGCGCCGCCTCCCGCGCCAGGCCGTGGGCATGGCCGCCCGGCAGCCGCAGGTGGATGGCAAGCGAGCGGTCCTTTCGCTCCAGCCAGATCCGCTCCCGCCCGTGCAGCAGGGCGGCCACGGCCCGGGCGGCGCGGGCCAGGCGGGGGCGGTCCACCGGGAGCCAGGGGCGGAGCCGGCCACCCAGGAGCGCGCGGGCCCCATGGTCACCGAGGATGCCATCCACCGGCACGGCGGCGATGCGCGCCACCGCGCGGGCCGAGCGCCCCGAGACCAGCACGATGGTAGCCCCCGTGGCGCGCAGCATCCGCAGGGTACGGCGGGTGCCGGCGGGCACACGGGCGTCGGCGGGGCGGTCCCGCAGCGGGGCGAGGGTACCGTCGAGGTCGAGCAGCAGGATCGGGCGCTCCGCGTGGACCAGGCGGGCGAACGCCGCCCGGGCGGCGGCGCCGCGCCCCAGGGGGGCCGGCCGGGTCATCGGCGGGGCCGGAGGCGTTCCACCTCAGCGAAGATATCGTCCATCCAGTCCTGGATGGTGTGACGCTCGACCCGTTGCCGCAGGGCGGCGATGCGCCGCTCCCGCTCCTCGGCGGGCAGGGTGAGCGCCCGGTAGAGCGTGGCCGCCGTGGCGCCCAGGTCATAGGGATTGACCAGCAGCGCCTCGCGCAGCTGGCGGGCCGCGCCGGCAAAGCGGGAGAGCACCAGCACGCCGAGCCGCCCCTCCTGGCAGGCCACGTACTCCTTGGCCACCAGGTTCATCCCGTCCTGCAGCGGCGAGACGATGCACACGTCGGCCGCGCGATAGTACGCCGTGAGGGTCTCGTGATCGAGGCTCTCCCGCACCAGCAGGATGGGGGTCCACCCCTCGTGCCGGAACCGCCGGTTCACCGTCAGCGCCAGTTCCGCCACCTCCTCCTCGAAGGCGGCGTACTCCGGGAGGTCGGTGCGGCTCGGCACCCCCACCTGCAGCAGCGTCACCTGCCCGCGCAGCTCGGGGTGTTCCTCGAGCAGCCGGGTGAACGCCAGGAACCGGCGCGGGATGCCCTTGGTGTAGTCCACCCGGTCCACGCCGAGCAGGAGCTGGCCGCCCCGCGGCAGGGCGCGGCGGCGGAGGTCGCGGGCGGCCGCCTCGGTGGCGGGGAGCGAGGCCCGGGCCCGGAACGACTCCACGTCGATGGAGATCGGAAAGGGCCGGACCACCGTGCGGCGGCCACGGTAGCGGATGAGGCCGTGGGCCGGCTCCACCACCGCGTCGCGCAGCACCCGGCGCGCTCCGTCGAGGAAGTTCCGCACGTCGAGCGCGGTCTGGAACCCGAGCAGGTGGTTGCCGAGCAGGGCGCGCACCAGCGTCCGGGCGCGGGGCAGGGCGCGGAGGATGTCGGGCGCCGGCCAGGGGATGTGCCAGAACTGGTGCACGAACAGGTGCCGCACCCGGCGGAGGATGCCGGGCACCAGGCCCAGGTGATAGTCCTGGATCCAGCAGGTGGCGGGGGTGCCCCGCGCCTCCGCGATGGCCGCGGCGGCGAAGCGCTCATTCACCCGGCGATAGGTGAGCCAGGCGGCGGCGTCGTACACGAAGCGCGGCAGCTGGGCGTGGCACAGGGGCCACAGCGCGCGGTTGGCCGTCTCCAGGTAGTACCCCACCACCTCGGCGGGGCTCAGCCGCATCCGCCGCAGCCGGTAGGTGGGCTGCTCGGGGGGCACCGCCACGGCGTCGCCCAGGTCGGTCACGTCGAAGTCAGCGGAGCCGCTCCCCCACGCCACCCACGTCCCGCCGTGGGCCGCCATGAGCGGTTGCAGCGCGCTGGTAAGCCCGCCCGCGGGCCGCGCCACGTCGATGCCGCCGTCGGGGCGGCGCGAGTGGATGAACGGCTCGCGGTTGCTCAGCACGATCAGCGGCTGGGCGGGGGCACGGGCGCGCCATCGGAACAGGGCCATACTCACAGCCTACCCCCGTTCACCCTTGGGACGGAACCCCCCGTCTCATCTTGCGTCACCCCGGGCGAGGGGCGACGTTTGAAGACCTTCTTCCCCCGGACGCATGCGCAACAACAGAGCAATGACGGCTCGGCGGCTTCGTGGCTCGGCGGCTAGGGTGCTCCTCCTCGGCGCGGTGTTCCTCGCGGCCTGCGCGCCGCGACCGAAGGACCGGATCGCGCTGGTGGGCGGCAACGTGATCAGCGGCGCCGGCGACCCGGTGCTGCGCGACGCGGTGATCGTGGTCTACCAGGGCCGCATCGAGACCGTCGCCCCGCGCGAGGGCTTCGAGATTCCCAAGTCGGCGCTCGAGGTAGACGTCACCGGTGCCTGGATCATCCCCGGCCTGGTGGACGGCCACGGCCACGTGGAGCGCTGGGCCCTCAGCCGCTACATCGCCGCCGGCGTCACCAGCGTGCGCGATGTCCACGGCACCCAGGACAGCATCCTCGCCCTGCGCGAAGAGGTGAGCCTCGGCGGCCTGGTGGCCCCGCGGATCTACACCGCCGGCGCCATGCTCGACGGCGCCCCCGCCACCTACCCCAATGCCACCGAGGTCAAGACGGCCAACCAGGGCCGGCGGGCGGTGGACGCCCGGGCGGTGGCCGGGGTGGACTACATCAAGACCTACACCCACATCACCCCCGACCTCCTCCGGGCCATCCTCGACGAGGCCAGCACCTTCAGCCTGCCGGTCACCGCGCACCTCGGCCTCGTCGACGCGCTCACCGCCTCACAGCTCGGCGTGCGCTCCATCGAGCACCTGAGCGGCATCCCCGAGGCGGCCTCGCCCAAGCCGGAGAAGTTCTACGCCGAGCATCGCGCCGGCTTCTTCCGCGGATGGAACTACACCGAAAAGGCGTGGGCCGGCCTCGACAGCGCCGCCCTCACCCGGGTGGCGGAGACCCTCGCCGAGCGGCGCGTGGTGCTCATCCCGACGCTGGCGCTCCACGAGAACTTCAGCCGCCTCGACGACCCGGCCATGCTCGGCCAGGCCGACTTCAAGTCCATGCCCGACTCCCAGCTCAAGGCATGGAACCTCCCCGACCTGATCGCGCGGGCGGGGTGGACCGCCAACGACTACCCCGCCTTCCGCGCCGGGCGGTCCAACCAGGACCTCTTCATCCGCGCCTTCCGCGCGGCCGGCGGCCGCCTGGTGGCGGGTACCGACGCCGCCAACCAGCTGCTGGTGCCGGGACTGAGCCTCCACTCCGAACTCGAGCTGCTGGTCAACGCCGGCCTCACCCCGAGCGATGCCCTGCAGACCGCCACCCGCAACGCCGCCCAGCTGCTCGGCGCCGATTCCCTCGGCGTGGTGCAGCCCGGGAAGGTGGCCGACCTGGTGATCCTCAAGGCCAACCCGCTGCTCGACATCCACAACACCCGGCTGGTGCAGCGGGTGATGGTGCGCGGCCAGCTCTACAACGCCGACTCCCTCCGGGCCGGCTTCTAGGGCATGACCTTCGGCCGAGTCCTGGTCGGGTTCGTGGTGGCGGTGGCGTGGTTCCTGGCCTGGCGTGAGGTGGCGCGGCGGGTGCACGGCACCCCGGGCGCCGCCGCTCCCGCGCTGCGCGCCGACCTGCCCGCCGTGGCCATCGAGGCCGGACTGCTCACCCTCTTCGCCGCCCTCTGGTTTGCGTCGCTCGGCAGCGGCGGGGCGTGGCTGCTCTTCCCCCTCGTGGGCCTGCTGATGGAACTCCCCTCGCGGCTGCGCAGCCACCCGGTGGGCGGGCTGCCGTGGAAGGCCGTGGCGGGCGCCGTGGCGCGGATCCTGGTGGCGGGGCTGCTGCTGCAGGTGGTGATGACGTAGGGCGTCCGGACGACGGTGGATCCTTCCCCGGAGTGTGCATGTCCCCCGAACCGATGGACCAGAAGCCGCGGATCCGGCTCACGACGCTCTCCCATGGCGCGGGTTGAGCCTGCAAGCTCGGCTCCGCCGAACTGGCGCAGGTGCTGCGCCACGTACCCGCGATCGGGGATCCCCGGATCCTCGTGGACGCGTCCACCCGCGATGACGCCGCCGTCTACCGGCTGAGCGACACCCGCGCGCTGGTGGCCACGGTGGACTTCTTCACGCCCATCGTGGACGACGCGCGCACCTGGGGCCGCATCGCGGCCGCCAACGCGCTGAGCGACCTCTACGCCATGGGCGCCACGCCGATGTGCGCCCTGAGCCTGGTGGGCTGGCCCCGCGAGACGCTGCCGCTCGCGCTGCTGGGCGAGGTGCTCGGCGGCATGGGCGAGATCACATTGGCCGCCGGCTGCCCCATCGTGGGCGGCCACAGCGTCGACGCCGTGGAACCGCACGTGGGGCTCGTGGCCCTTGGCGAGGCGCACCCCGACCGGCTGCTCACCAACGCCGGCGCCCGCGCCGGGGACCAGCTGGTGCTCACCAAGCCGCTGGGCACGGGCATCCTCACCACCGCGCTCAAGCGTGACCTCCTTGCCGAGCCGGATCTCGCGGCGGCGGTGCACAGCATGACCACCCTCAACGACACCGCCATGGCGGCGGCCCTGGCCCACGGCGTCAGCGCGGCCACCGACGTCACCGGCTTCGGGCTGCTGGGCCACCTGGGCAACATCCTCGGGGGGAGCGGGGTGGGGGCGGAGCTCTGGCTCGACCGGGTGCCGCTGCTGCCCCGGACGCGCGCGCTCGCGGCGGCGGGGGTGGCGCCAGGCGGCACCCGGCGCAACCTGGCGGCGGCCACCGGGGTATTCTTCGCTCCGGAGATCGGCGAGGCCGACCAGCTGCTGCTGGCCGACGCGCAGACCTCCGGCGGGCTGCTGCTCGCGGTGCCGCCGGAGCGGGTGGCAGGGCTGGTGGCGGCGCTCGCGGCCGCCGGCACCCTGGCCCGGGCCGAGATCGGTGTACTCACCAGTGACGCGGGGACCACACGGGTCCTCCGGAGGCGGGGTTGATGCGGTGGTCACCGGAACGGCTGGACCAGCTGGAGCGCGCGGTGCGGGACGGCCGCCGGGTGGCGGTGAGCCGCCGGGGCAACGAGCACATCGTCATCGCCGCCCGGCTCACCACCAGCGGCAGCCGCGAGGCGTTCGTGGGCCGGCTGCCGATGACCGGCGAGGAGCTGGTGTTCGTGCTCGAGGACGTGGACGCCTTCCAGGTGGTGTCCTAGCCGAAGCGGCCTCTCCCTTTCCCCTTCCCTTTCCCCGTTTCCCGTTTCCCGCTTCCCGCTTCCCGTTTCCCGCCCTCCCTCGCGCCCGAGTCGCCGCTCCGCGGCTCCTGAAGGGCGCTCGGTCGCCGCACTCCCTTGACACCCCCGGTTCCGGCCCCCACCCTCAACCCATGTTCACGTCCCTGCTGGTCGGCCTCGACGGCTCCACCGCCGCGCAGGTGGCGCTGGCGCAGGCCATCCTGGTCGGCCAGCGGTTCCGGGCGCGGATCGTCCTGGCGCACGTGTCGCCGCCGCCGGGCAAGACCGCCGAGATGGCGCTCGGCGCGCCGTGGATGGAGTGGACGCCGGGCAACGCGCCGGTCACCCGCCGCGAGCACGAGGACGCCGCGCAGATGATGCTCGACGACGCCGCCGGCGCGGTGCGCAAGGCGGGGCTCGAGGTGGAGACCGCCTGGCGCAGCGGGGAGATCGTGGAGGTGCTGCGCGAGCTGGCGGAGGGCGTGGGCGTGGTGGTGGTGGGCCGCAGCGGCATGCGCACCAACGGCGACCCGCTCGGCCCCGACACCCGGGACCTCATCCGCCGCTCGCCCCGCCCGGTGCTGGTCTGCGGGCGGCGCCCCACCCCGATGGACCGGGTGATGGTGGCCTACGGCGGCGGGCCCGCCAGCGAAGGGGCGCTCGCCTTCGCCGGGCGGTTCGCCGGCATCATCGAGGCGCACCTCGACGTGCTGCACGTCTCGTCCGACCCCGAGGGCGGCCGGCAGACCATGGCGCGGGCCTCGGGCGCCCTCTCCCGGATGCCCCTCGACTACGACCTCCACCTGGTGGAGGGGGCGCTGGAGGTGGTGCTCCCCTCGATGGTGGAGACCCTGCAGTGCAACGCCGTCTTCGCCGGGGCGCACCGGGAGGACGCCGGGTGGCTCGTGCCATCGCATACCGAGGTTATCTTGCGGGCCACCGAGATCCCCGTGCTGGTCCACCTGCAGACAACCTCCCCCGGTGCCCGCGTCTCCTCTTCCCATCGCCGTCCTGCATCTTGACGAGTCCTGCCTGGGCAACGGCCAGCAGCGCGCCACGCCAGGTGGCGGCGGCGGCCTGATCGAGGCGCGCGCCGGCGGCGCCATCCAGCGCCGCGACTTCTACATCCACGCCCCCGACACCACCAACAACCGCATGGCACTCGCCAGCGCCATCGCCGCGCTGCAGCTGCTGGCCGGCAAGGGCAAGCGGCTGCGGGTGCTCCTCGTCTCCGACTCGGAGTACCTGGTGAAGGGGATGCGGGAGTGGGTGCCGGGATGGATGGCGCGGGGCTGGACCCGGAAGGGCGGCGCCATCGAGAACCTGGAGCTGTGGCGGGTGCTGGTCGACTCGGCCCGGCGGCACGAGGTGCAGCTCACCTGGGTGCGGGGGCACCAGGGCCACCCGAAGAACGAGTACGCCAATGACCTGGCGGTGAAGGCGGCCACCGAGCAGGTGACCAGCCAGGGCGCGGTGGACTCGGAGTTTCCCGCCTGGCTCGCGGCCCGGAAGGCCCGCAAGCAGTACCTCGACTGTGACCCCGATGGGGCCTTCGCGGCGCTCGAGGCGCGGCTGGCGGCGGGGGAGAAGTTCCCGATGCGACTGGAGGAATGACACGCAGGGGCGCCGATGCTCCGCTCCCCCGATCATCGAACCTTTGAACCGCCGAACCGACTACCGCACGCGTCGCCCGCCGAACCCGACCGTCAGCCGCACCCGGCCCGTCACCAGGTCCGAGGGTGCGGAGTAGGCCTCGCCCGAGAGCAGGATCCCCTCCGTCACCGCGAGCGTCACGCCCCCGAACGCGGTGATCCGGCTCATGTTGACCTTCACCTTCTGGTGGTTGCGCTGGTCCAGCGAGTCGCGGTAGCTCACCTCGAAGCGCGGGTGGAGGATGTTGTACCCGGCGCCGAGGTAGGGGCGGATCCGCCCGCGGGCCATGGGGAAGGTCCCCGCCAGCTCCACGCCATAGATGTTGGGCGAGAACTTGTCGTCCGACCGGGAGCCGCCGGAGCAGGGATTGCCGGGCGCCTGCACCAGGGTGGTGGGACAGGTGATCGGCGCGCGCACGCTGCCGATGGTGGCGTGCAGCCGCCCGCTGAAGAGGGCGCCCTTCCGGTTCATCGGCACCACCCGCGTGAAGGCAAAGCCCCACAGCCCGCCCTTCACCCCCTGGATCCGCACCGGCGGCAGCCAGCTCAGCTCGAGCATCACGCCGTCGGCGAGCGCAAAGCCCACCCGCGGCCGCGGCAGCACCTGGGCCTGGTTCCAGTCCTCGGGACCGGCGCCGGGCCGGCACTTGGCGGGGGTCCGGATGCGCGCGGAGGCCTCCGGCAGGTACGCGCCCTCGACGCTCAGCTGCACCAGGCCGGGGCGGTAGATCCACGGCGCCTGCGCGTTGCCGTAGGCGAGCGGGACCGAGACGTGGGCGAAGACCTGGGCCTCGCGCGAGCCGGGCGAGGGCGAACAGTTGCCCTGGCCCACCAGGGGCGTGGCGAGGACCGTGCAGCCGAGCAGCAGGGTGAAGCCACGCATCGGTGCTCCTTGCTTGACAGTGCGGGAGGCCGGCCCTAGTCTCACCAGTTCAATGACCGACCTCGAACGGCTGTTCCGGCGGCTGGTGGATAACCTAATCGCGATCGACCCGGCCCGCCTGCACCGGCCCCTCGCGCTGGGCGACCTGCTCGGCTCGGTCATCCCCTATCGCACCAACCGCCGCTCCCTCCAGATCGACAGCGTCGAGGATTACGAGATGCTGGTGCTCCGCCTCGCGGCCGGTGAGGGGGGCTTCGTGCGCCTCGCCTCGGACGACGTGGCGCAGGTGTTCCGCGACCAGCTCGAGAGCCCCAACCCCGACCTCGAGGTGCTGCGCGAGCACGCCAAGGCCGAGCTGTTCCTGGGCACGGAGCCGCTGGCGCACGCGCTGGGCCCCGGGCCGGAAGAGGCCTACGCGCCGCCGGAGGAGGAGTTCGATTTTCCGTCGGTGATCCCGATCGATGCCGCCCGGACCCCCGTGCCGGCGCCGGACCGGGGAGAACCGCCGAACCGCCGAGCCGCGACCGAGCCCCCTCCGGGAGCGCGGGAGCGCGACCCGGGGGCGAGGGAGTCCTTCAGGGCCGAGCCGCCGAGCCAGCCAGCCGCCAGGCCCGCCAGTCCGCGAACCACCACCGAGCCCACCGTCCGCCCGCTCTTCACCGCGGAGCCGGCCGCGCCGACACCCCCACCCCCGCCGATGGTGCCGCCGGTCCCGCGCATGACGGCGGAGCCGGAGCCCCGCGGGCGGCGGCGCGATTCGGACGTCCGCTGCAGCTACTGCGGTGGCCACCTGCCGGGGGGGCGCACCGTGAACTTCTGTCCCCACTGCGGCCAGAACCAGAGCCTCACCCGCTGTCCCGAGTGCCAGTCGGAGCTCGAGCTCGGCTGGAAGCACTGCATCAGCTGCGGTCACCCCGTGGGCGAGGTGTAGCTCCCGCCCGGCCCTGGCACTTCTCCGCCCCACCCTGCGTACGGCACCGACGACCCCGTGCGTGACGCCGTTCACCCCTCGCCCCTCCTGACCATGACCCTGCGCCCCCTGCTCCTGGCGCTCTGCGCCCTCGCGCCCGCCTCCGCCATTCCGCTCACCGCGCAGGCCACGCCCGCGCCCGCCGTCACCCCCGCCGCGCGCCCCGCCGACGTCGCCACCGAAGACGCCATCATGGCCGCGCTCTACGACGTGATCTCCGGGCCCGCCGGCCAGCAGCGCGACTGGGACCGGATGCGCTCCCTGTTCCAGGCGGGGGCGCGGCTCATCCCCACCTTCAAGGCGCAGGATGGCAGCTGGCAGCTGCGCACCTGGTCGGTCGAGGAGTACATCACCACCGCCGGCGCGCAGCTGGAGCAACGGGGCTTCTTCGAGCGCGAAGTGGCGCGGCGCACCGAGCGCTTCGGCAACCTGGTGCATGCCTGGAGCACCTACGAGAGCCGCAAGCGGGCCGAGGATCCGGCACCGTTCCAGCGGGGCATCAACAGCATCCAGATGCGCTACGATGGCACGCGGTGGTGGATCCTGACCATCGCCTGGCAGGGAGAGACGCCGGACGCGCCGATCCCGGCAACCTACCTCGAGAGCGAACACCGGCCCTAGCGGCGCGGTGTGCGCGCGGCACGGTCCGGGCGTCTCCACGGGTGAACCGCCGGGGCGGAGAGGCCCACCGGCGCCAACCCGAGGAGTGGCGGCATGCGACACGGATGGATGCTCACGGCGGGACTGGCCCTCACGGTGCTGACGCCGGGGCGCGGCCAGGTGGCCGACAGCGGCGCCCCGGCACGCGACACGCTGGTGCTGGCCCATGAGTTCAGCGGCCCCCGCACCGAGTTCGTGCGGACCACGCTCGAGGCAGGCCAGGTGTACCGCGTGGAGGTGACGGGCGCGCGCTCGGCGCAGATCCGGACCCTGGAGCAGGGCGTGCAGCAGCCGGCGTTCTCGCGCGCCGAGAGCGGCGTGCGCGCCAGCGGGACGATCGTCTTCGAGCTGCGGCCCTTCGCCACCACCACCTACGAGATGCGGGTGAGCGGCATCCGCGACGGCTCCGCGCCGGTCAAGATCTGGTGGGATGCCCGCGCCTCACGGGCCCGGCAGAAGGTGCAGGAGGGATAGTCCCCCACCCTCGCGCGTCCCCAGGGCGACCGGAAACGGTCGCCCAACTCGTTCCCGGGCATGGGGTTCCCTCCCTGCTCGACTTCCCACCCACCCCCCGGCGATATTACGGCCCCTGAGGACCTCCTTCCTTATATAGGGAGCCCGCAATGCCCACCCAGGGGCACCCACGCGAAGTCGTTGTCCTGAGCGGAGTTCGGACCGGATTCGGCAGCTTCGGTGGCACCCTCAAGGATGCCACCGCCACCGACCTCGGCGTCCACGCCGCCACCGCCGCCCTGGCCCGTGCCGGCGTCGCGCCGGCACAGGTGGATCACGTGATCTTCGGCAACGCCCTGCAGACCAGCGCCGACGCCATCTACCTGGCGCGTCACGTCGCGCTGCGGAGCGGCTGCCCCATCGAGACGCCCGCGGTGACGGTGAACCGGCTCTGCGGCTCCGGCTTCGAGGCGATCATCCAGGGCGCCCAGCAGATCCTGTTAGGCGAGTCGGCCACGGTGCTGGTGGGTGGCACCGAATCCATGAGCCAGGCGCCGCACGTGGTGCGCGGGGCACGCTGGGGCCTCCGCCTGGGGCCGCCCGCCCCGCTCGAGGACGCGCTGTGGGAGGCGCTCAAGGACAGCCAGTGCGGCCTGTCCATGGCCGAGACGGCCGAGAAGCTCGCCGCGCAGTATGGACTCTCGCGCGCGGCGGTGGACGAGGTGGCGCTGCTGAGCCAGCAGCGCGCCCGCGACGCCTGGGCGGCCGGCCGCTACGCCGATGAGCTCGCCCCGGTGCCGATCACCAACCGCAAGACGAAGCAGGCGGAGCCGTGGGCGGCCGATGAGCACATGCGGCCGGACACCTCGCCCGAGGCGCTGGCCAAGCTGCCGCCGTACTTCCGGAAGGACGGCGTGGTCACCGCCGGCAACGCCTCGGGGATCTGCGACGGCGCCGCGGCCCTGGTGCTGGCCGGCGCCGACACCGCGGCCGCCAACGGTTGGACGCCGCTGGGCCGGATCGTGGCGTGGGCCACCGCCGGCGTGGACCCGAGCGTGATGGGCATCGGCCCGGCGCCGGCGGCGCGGAAGGCGCTCGCCAAGGCGGGGCTCACCCTGGCGCAGATGGACCTGGTCGAGGTGAACGAGGCCTTCGCCGCCCAGTACCTCGCGGTCGAACGGGAGCTCGGCCTGGACCGCGCCCGCACCAACGCCGACGGCGGCGCCATCGCCATCGGGCACCCGCTCGCCGCGAGCGGCGCGCGCCTCACCCTGCACCTGCTCCACGCCCTCCGCCGCGCCGGCAAGCGGCTGGGCCTGGCCAGCGCCTGCATCGGCGGCGGGCAGGGGCAGGCGGTCATCGTCGAGGCGTTTTGATGGGCGCCAACCTGCCCGCCCGCATCGACCGCGCCGCGATCGAACGGATCATCCAGCGGGCCACCGAGCTGCAGACCGGCGAGCGCGACATCGGCGAGGGGATGAGCCCCGACGAGGTCGTCTCGCTCGGCAAGGACGTGGGCATCCCGGAGCGGTACCTGCGGCAGGCCATCCTCGAGGAGCACGGCCGGGTGGAGCTGCCCGCGCCGCACGGCCTGCTCGACCGGGTCTTCGGCGCCGCCACCGTCTCGGCCCAGCGGGTGGTGGCCGGCACCGCGGAGGAGGTGGGGCAGCGGCTGAGCCAGTACCTGGAGCGGGAGGAGGTCCTGACCGTGCAGCGGGAGCTGCCGGGACGGATCACCTGGGAACCGCTCCGCGGCATCGAGGCGGCGCTGCGCCGCTCCACCGCGGCCTTCGGCGGCCGCAAGGCGATGATGCTCGCCAAGGCGGAGCTGGTGTCGGCCACGATCACCGCGCTCGAGCCCGGCTTCTGCCACGTGAGCCTCACCGCCGACCTGGGCAGCACCCGGCAGTCGCTGGTGATCGGGGTGGCGGTGTCGGGCGTCGTGGGCGCGGGCGCCGCCGTGGTGCTTGGCGTGCTCTCCCCGCTGGTGTGGCTGCCCGCCGCGCCGCTGCTCCTGGCCGCGGGGATCGGCTACTCCGTGCAGGCGCAGTTCCGTCCCGCCGCCGCGCGCGCGCTGCTCGGCGTGGAGCGGGCGCTCGACCACCTGGAGCGGGGCCAGGCCAAGCCCACCCACCAGCTCGCGCCCGGCGGGCCGGGGCTGCTCGGCGTCATCATCGAGGAAATCCGGAAGGCCTCCAAGCCATGATCACCAGCGTCGCCGTGCTCGGGTCGGGGCTCATGGGCAGTGGGATCGCCCAGACCGCCGCCGCCGCCGGTTTCCGGACCGTGGTGTACGACGTCCTCCCCCTGGCGCTCGACAAGTCGCTCGCGGCGGTGGCCCGGTCGCTGGCGAAGTTCGTGGAGAAGGGGCAGTACACGATCGCCCAGCGCGATGAGGTGCTCTCGCGCCTCGAGTTCAACCCCAGCCTGGCCGCCGCCGCCAAGGCCGACCTCATCATCGAGGCCGTGACCGAAGACCTCGCGGTGAAGAACGAACTGTGGCGTTCGCTGGACGGGATCGCGCCGCCGAGCACCATCTTCGCGTCCAACACCTCGAGCCTGCCGATCGCGGCGATGGCCGCGGCCACCCGGCGGCCCGACCGGTTCGTGGGGCTGCACTTCTTCAACCCGGTGCCGCTGATGCCCCTGGTGGAGGTGGTGCGCGCGGTCGGAA
The DNA here is from genome assembly GCA_016713785.1 of Gemmatimonadota bacterium. NCBI lineage: Bacteria > Pseudomonadati > Gemmatimonadota > Gemmatimonadota bacterium. The sequence continues at coordinate 49,316 of JADJOM010000002.1, forward strand.
CCAGCCGGGAGACCATCGAGGCGGCCTTCGCCTTTGCGCGCCAGCTGGGGAAGGAGCCGGTTTCGGCCCGGGACACCCCGGGGTTCATCGTCAATCTGCTGCTGGTGCCCTACATTCTGGATGGGATCCGGGCGGTGGAACGGGGGATCGCCTCCACGCAGGACATTGACACCGCCATGCGGCTGGGCGCCGGCCACCCGATGGGTCCGCTCACCCTGGCCGACTTCGTGGGCCTCGACACCCTGGCCCGCATCGGCGACATCATGTTCGCGGAGTACGCCGAGACCCGCTACGCCACCCCGCCGCTGCTGCGGCGGATGGTCGCGGCCGGCATGCACGGCCGGAAGTCCGGCCGCGGGTTCTACGATTACGCGCTCGAGCCGCCCCGGCCGATCGCGCTGACGTGAGGAGTCGGGACTGCCGATGACAGCGCTCCGCCGATCCGCCTCGCTGGCCCTGCTCCTGCTGGCCGGGTGCAGCCCGTACACCACCCGGCCGTTCTATCCGCCGGTGACGGGCGCGGCCACGGCCGAGCTGGAGCTGGAGATGCAGGACGCCACCGAGACCCTCGCCGCCGTGCTGCGGAGCGACACCCTGCCGGTCACCACCGTGCAGCTCCGGGACGGCTTCATCGAGACTGCCTGGTTCGATGCCGCCACCAAGGGCGCCACCCGCCGCCGGGCGGTGGGGCCGGGGGTGGTGCAGGTGCGCGCCTGGGTGAACCCGAGCCGGCAGGGGTTCAGCACGATCATCGTGGAGACGGTCTACCGGCCGCTCGCCGACCCGAGCCGCGCCCCGCGCGATCTCGAGGAGCAGGTGCCGCCGGATCATCCGGTGGGGAAGCGGATCGAGCAGGTGGTCTCCGAGCTGGCCCGGCTGTACAACCGCGAGGAGCCGGCCGCGGCCGCCCCGGCGGAAGGCCCGCCCGCACCCCCGCCCCAGCGATGACCCGCTGAGCATGGAGGCGTCGACCGCTCCCCGCGCGGCCCCCGGGGCCCGGCCCGCGGCGCTGCCCGAGGAGGACTGGGCGTTCTGCCGTGACATCCTGCCACGGGTCTCCCGTACCTTTGCGCTCGGCATCCGGCTGCTCCCGGCCGAGCTCTCCCGACCGGTGGCCGTGGCGTACCTGATCTGCCGCATTGCGGATACCGCCGAGGATCATCCCGCGCTCTCGGTGGCCGACCGGCGCAGCCTCCTCGAGGAGGTGGATCGCGCCATGAGCGACCCGACGGCCAGCTTCGGGGAGATCCGCGCCGTCCGCTGGCCCAGCGACCAGGCGCTCGGCGGACTCATGGAGCACGCCGACCGGGTGCTGCGGGAGTTCCGGCGGCTGCCGGCGGCGGACCAGGCGGCGGTGGCGCCGTGGGTGCAGGAGATGGTGCGCGGCATGGCCAGCTGCCTCAAGCCGAGCACCGGCGGGCCGGCCCCGCTGCTCCGCACCATGGATGACCTCCGGCGCTACTGCTGGTACGTGGCGGGGACGGTGGGTCACCTGCTCACCGGACTCTTCACCCGTCACATCTCGGGGATCGGGGCGGAGCGCCTGGCCACCCTGGAGCGCCTGGCGCCGCAGTTCGGGCTCGGGCTGCAGCTCACCAACGTCATCCGCGACATCGCCGACGACCACCGTCATGGCCGGAGCTTCATCCCCGAAGCGCTGTGGGCGGGCGCCGGGCTCACCCCCGAGGCATTCGGCACGCCCGGCACCGAGGCGCGCGCCTGGAGCATGGTCGCGCCACTCCTGGCCGAGAACGAACGCTGCCTGGAAGACGCCCTGGCGTACTCCACCGCCCTCCCGCGCCACGCCGTCCGGGTGCGGGTCTTCTGTCTGACCAGCCTCTTCTTTGCCTGCCGCACCGTGGCGTTGATCCACGCCCACCCCGAACGGCTGGTGCGGGGTGAGCGGATCAAGATGCCGCGGCACGAGGTCTACGGGATCCTCGCCGCAACGGTGCTGCTGGCACCCTGCAACTGGGCGCTCCGGGCGCTGTTCCGCTGGCTGATCCGCGGGCCGCGGCCGGGCCTCGGGGGCCAGCGCGGATGAGCACCGCCCCGGGCCGGTTCCATACCGAGCCACGGATCCGCGCGGCCTATTCCGAAGGCGCCGGGATCTACCGCGTGGTGCCGAGTGCCGTCGCCCTGCCATCCTCCACGGCGGAGCTGGCTGCGCTGATGCGCTGGGCGGCGGAGAGCGATACACCGCTCACCGCGCGTGGCGCGGGCAGCGGGATCCCCGGCAACGCGGTGGGGAGCGGCGTCCTGGTCGACCTGCGGGAGCGGATGCCGCGGCGGCTGGAGATCGATCCGGCCACCGGCACCGCCCTCACCAGCGCCAACATCACCCAGCAGGAACTCAACGCCGCCGCCGCCGCGCACGGCCTCCGGCTCCCCCCCGATCCCTCGAGCAGTCGCTGGGCAACCCTGGGCGGGATGGTCGCCACCAACGCGGCCGGCGCGCGGACGGTACGCTATGGGCCCGCCCGGCCGTGGGTGCAGGGGCTCGAGCTGGTGACGGCGGATGGGGAGGTGGGGTGGCTCGGGCGGTCGGGCGGCGGGATGAAGCCGAGTCTGCAGGCGGTCGAGCGCTTCCAACGGGAGGCCGCGCCGGCCATCCGGGCGGCGGCGGCGCTGGTGCGGGCCCGGTTCCCGAAGGTGCGGAAGAACACCGCCGGCTATGCCCTGGATCACTGGCTCGAGACCGGCGACCTGGTGGACCTGCTGGTGGGCTCCGAGGGGACGCTCGCGTTCATGACCACGATCCGGTGGCGGCTCTGTCCCATCGCCCCGGCGCGGAGCAGCCTGCGGATCGCGCTCCGCTCCCTCGAGGACCTGGAGCCGGTGGTCCAGGCGCTGGTGGCGCTCGACCCCTCGGCGGTGGAGCTGCTGGACCGGACGTTCATGGAGTTGGTCGGCTCGGCGGCAAGTGAGTCCTTCAGGGCCGAGGCCACGCTCCTCGTCGAGTTCGAGCGGGAGACCGATGCCGCCGCCCGGGGGGTGGCCGGCGATGCGGTGCGGGCGGTCGGCGCCTCTGCCGGCGACATCGAGACCGCCCTCACCCCCGAGGCGGAGGAGCGGCTCTGGTCGCTGCGCCACGCGGCGAGCCCGATCCTCGCGAGCCTCCCGCCGGACCGGCGCTCCCTGCAGGTGATCGAGGACGGCTGCGTGCCGCTCCCCCGGCTCGGCGCGTACGTCACGGCCATCCGGGCCGCGGCCGCCCGCCAGGGGATCATGGTGGTCATCTTCGGCCACGCCGGTGACGGCAATGTCCACGTGAACGCCCTGCCCCAGGTGGACCAGGCCGGCTGGGTGGAGCGGGTGACCGCGCTGTACCACGAGGTGAACGCCGCAGCCATCCGGCTCGGCGGCACGGTGAGCGGGGAGCACGGCGACGGCCGACTCCGTGCCCCGCTGCTCGAGGCGCAGTACGGGCCCGAGGTGATGGCGCTGTTCCGGGGGGTGAAGACCGCCTTTGACCCCCGTGGTATCTTGAACCCCGGCGTGAAGCTCGCCACCGGGCTCGACCCGCTGGGCGCCCTCAAGCTCGGGCCCGGGGCGGCGGAGATCCCCGCCGACGTGGCCGGCGCGCTGCGGGAGATCGAGCGGACCGGGGGGTACGCCCGGAGCCGGATGGAGATCGCCGAACTGCAGGGAAGCGGGAACCGGGAAGCGGGAAGCGGAGCCCCAGCCGGGGCTTGAAGCCCCGCTCCCCCCGAACCGCGGGTGCCGTTTCCCTTTTCCCTTTTCCCTTTTCCCGTTTCTCGTTGTCCCGACCCTTTTCCCGGCAGTACGGACCCATGGATATCATCACATCCCCCACGATCACCCTCATCGCGCGGCCCCAGTTCGTGGAACCGGGCCACCTTCCCGTCCAGTGGAAGGGGGAGTCCTCCGATGGGGAGAAGCTGGCGGAGTTCGCCGGCCGGATCTGCTACATGAGCCAGCACAACCCGGCCGGCCGGACCACCCAGGAATACCTGGAGAACATCCTGCGGCAGGGGCACGGCTCGGTGTTCGAGCACGCGGTCTACGTGCTGCTGATCGAGGGGATCAGCCGGTCGTGCAGCCACGAGCTGGTGCGGCACCGGGCGGGGTTCGGCTACTCCCAGCTCTCCCAGCGCTACGTGGACGAGTCGCACGCGGCGTTCGTCATGCCCCCGGCGATCATCGGGGACCCGGCGCTGGAGCGGGAGTGGACCGGCCAGGTCCAGGCCGCCCAGCATGCCTACGTCCAGGCGGTGGACCACCTGATGGAGAAGTACGGCTGGGTGGAGGACAAGGTTCACCGCCGGAAGATGGCCCGCGAGGCCGCCCGGAGCGTCCTGCCCAACGCCACCGAGGTGAAGATCGTGGTGAGCGCCAACATCCGGGCCTGGCGGACCATGCTCGAGCTGCGGCTGGGGGAGGGGGCCGAGCTGGAGATCCGCCGGATGGCGATGGCCTGCCTCAAGGCGCTGCGGAAGGAGTCGCCCTCGTTCTTCGCGGACTTCGAGATCTACAAGGGGTCCGACGGGACGGAGGCGGGACGGGTGGGGTACCACAAGGTCTGAACGGCGCTGCCGGGAAACAGGAAACGGGAAGCGGGAAGCGGGGGGCCGCGGCATGCGGTCCCCCGTTCTGCATCCCTGGACCTGGCCCGGGCTGGGCATCGCGACGCGGATCCGCTCCCCCCGTTTCCCGTTTCCCGTTTCCCGGCGTCATGGGCTCGCCATCAACTTCCTGAAAAAAGTACCGAAAAAACTATTGTGTGTTCTTGATGACTTTCTTACTTTAGATACGGTATCTGCAAGACATCGCGCAGGTTCGCTCGTTTGAACCGGGTTTCGATGCACCGCGGTGACCCGACGCAGAGAGGATCGTTTGGCAGTTCGCATAGGACTTGCCTTCAACTTGAGACCGGAAGCACCGGCCCCCAGCGCCGGGGCCAGTATCGCCTCCCCCAGTGTTTCCGGCTCTTCCCGCGATCTCCGCTACGACCTTCCCCAGCCAGACCTCTACGCCGAGTGGGACGAACCGGCGACCATCGATGCCGTCGAGCGCGCGCTCCGGCCGCTGGGCGAGGTGATCCGGCTCGAGGCGATCGCCGACTTCCCGACCAAGCTGGCCAAGGCGCGGCCCGATTTCGTCTTCAACATCGCCGAGGGGCTGTACGGCCCCAACCGCGAGGGCCACGTGCCGGCCATCTGCGAGTTCCTGGGCGTGCCCTACAGCGCCTCGGACCCGATGACGCTTTCCCTGGCGCTCCACAAGAGCCGGGCCAAGGAGATGCTGCAGCTCCGCGGGGTGCCCACCGCGCCGTTCCTGCTGGCGCGCACCGTGGCCGACGCCCGGAACTGCACCCTGCCCTTCCCGCTGTTCGCCAAGCCGGCGTTCGAGGGGTCGGGGAAGGGCGTGAGCGTGAAGAGCCTCTGCGCCACCCGGAAGGAGCTGGTGCGGCAGGTGGACTACCTGCTCTCGACCTACCGGGAGCCGGTGCTGGTCGAGACCTACCTGCCCGGGGCCGAGTTCACGGTGGCCATCATGGGGAACGGCAAGGAGGCGCGCTGCCTCCCGATCGTCGGGATGCGGTTCGACGAGCTCCCCGAGGGCGCCCCCCCGATCTACGGCTACGAGGCCAAGTGGATCTGGGACCGTCCCGATGAGCCGCTGGAGATGTTCGAGTGCCCCGCGCGGGTGCCGGCGCGGCTGGCCACCCAGATCCGGGCCGCGGCCCTGGGCGCCTACGGTGCCCTCGAGTGCCGCGACTGGTGCCGGGTGGACATCCGCTGCGACGCCGAAGGCACCCCGAACGTGGTGGAGCTGAACCCGCTCCCCGGCATCCTGCCCGACCCGCGGGACAATTCGTGCTTCCCCAAGGCGGCACGCGCGGCTGGTATGAGTTACGACGAGCTGATCCGGAGCGTGGCGGACATCGCCTGGCGCCGGATCAGCGGACGTTCACTCCTTGCTGAGGCGGCTGCGTGAAGATTGCGGTCCTGTACGACGGGGGCTGGGACGAATGGGACGCCAAGGACGTGGCGTCGGTCTGGGAGAGCGTCAAAGAGGTGCAGTCGGCGCTGCGCAGCCGCGGCTACGAGACCTGCTCCATCCCGGTGCGCGCCCCGAACGACTTTTCCTGGCTCCCCAAGGTCCGCAAGGCCGACGCGGTCTTCAATCTCTGCGAGGGGATCGGCGGCCATTCCAAGTACGAGGACTTCGTGGTGGCCACCCTGGAGCTGACCGGGGTGCCCTACACCGGCTGCCGCCCCTGGGCGGTGACGGTGGCCCACCGCAAGCACGTGGCCAACACCCTGCTGGCCCGGAGCGGGACGCCCATCCCCCCCTTCGCGGTCTGTGACGGCAACAAGATCCCGGCCGACCTGACCCTGCCGGTGATCGTGAAGCCCGCCGCCGAGGACGCCAGCGTGGGGATCGACGCCGGCTCGGTGGTCACCTCCAAGCGCGCCCTCAAGAAGCGGCTGGCCGAGACGGTCGAACAGTGGGACACCGTACTGGTGCAGGAGTACGTCGCCGGCCGGGAGTTCAACATCGGCTTCGTGGGTGACCAGGTCCTGCCCATCGCCGAGCTGTGCTTCGACAACATGCCCGAGGGCAGCTGGCCGATCCTCACCTACGCCGCCAAGTGGGACGTGGGGAGCCCCGAGGACCTGGGGTCGGTGCCGGTCTGTCCCGCCAACATCGCCCCCGACCTGCACAAGCGGATGGTGGCGGTGGCGCGGCAGGCGTGGGAGGAGCTGTGCGGGGCGGAGGGATACGGGCGGGTGGACATGCGGGTGGACGCCGCGGGCCAGCCGTTCGTGCTCGAGGTGAACCCGAACCCCGACATCTCCGACGCCGCCGGCCTCTCCCGCATGGCCAAGGCCCACGGCTGGGAGTACGAGGACCTGATCTGCCGGATCGTCGACGAGGCGCTCTCCCGCTCCAGCAGCCGCCAGGCCGCGGCCGCTCTGGTCGACACCGCCACCCCCGCCGCATGACCCACCGCGTCGGGCCTCGTCTGCGGGACCTGACGAGCGCCGACGCGGTCCGCATCCTCGACATCACCCGCGCCACCGGCGTCTTCCGCGAGGAGGAGCTGGCCATCGCGGACGAGGTGTTCCACGACGCCGTGGCGCCCGCCGGTCCCTCCGGGGGGCCCCCGGCCGGCGCGTGGGGTGGCTCGCACGCGACGCGCCCCTACTACGCCCTCGGCGCCGAGGTGGACGGCGAGCTGATGGGGTGGATCTGCTGGGGGAAGACCCCCTGCACCGAGGGGACCTGGGACCTCTACTGGCTGGCGGTGGACCCGGCCGCCTATCGCCGCGGGGTGGCCCGGGCGCTGGTGGCGGAGATGGAGGGGCGGCTGGCGGGGATGGCCCGCCTGATCGCGGTGGATACCTCCGGGCGCCCCGACTACGGCCCCACCCGCGACTTCTACGAGGCGGTGGGATACGCCGCGGTGGCGCGGGTCCCCGGCTTCTACGCCCCCGGCGACGACCAGGTGATCTTCACCAAGGCGCTGTAGCCACCCCCCGCTCCTTCACCACCTCGCCCCCCTTCATCACGAAGTCCACCGCCTCGAACCGGCCCAGATCGGCGAGGGCATCGCCCCTGACCGCGATCAGGTCGGCGTAGCGCCCCGGCGCGATGCTCCCCACCCGGTCCTCCCATCCCATGGCCCGCGCCGCCTGGATCGTGGCCGACTGGACCGCCTGCATCGGGGTCATGCCATAGGTGACCATGTAGCGGAGCTGGCGGGCGTTGAGCCCGTGGGGGTAGATGCCGCTGTCGGTGCCGTAGGCCAGGGGGACGCCCAGGGCCACGGCCTTCCGGAAGGCGTCGCGCTGGGTGCCGGTGGTCTCCCGGTTCTTGCGCAGGATCTCCTCGGGCCAGTGCTCGATGGCGCCGACCGAGTCGGTGTAGTCGCCGTTGTAGATGTCGGCCACCAGCCAGGTGCCCCGCGCCTTCATGAGCGCCAGGGCCTCGTCATCGGCCAGGGAGCCGTGCTCGATGGACCGGACCCCCGCCCGCACCGCCCGCTTGATCCCCTCCGCCCCATGGGCGTGGGCCGCCACGTAGGTGCCGTAATTGGCGGCCTCGTCCACCGCCGCCTTGAGCTCCTCCTCGGTGTACTCCGGCGCCCCCGGCTGGGTGCCCATGGTGAACACCGCGCCGGTCGCCAGGATCTTGATGAAATCGGCGCCGCCGTTGAGGAGCTCGCGCACCCGCTGCCGCACCGCGGCGGCGTCGTTGGCCACGCCGCGGCGCATGTCGGCCGGGGCGCTCACGTCGGCGGCCATGCCGGTGACCTCCCCTGCGCCGCTCGACACCGTCACGTAGGCTCCCGCCACCTGCATCCGGGGGCCGCGGACGATGCCGGCGTTGATGGCGTTGCGGAGGGCCACGTCGACGTAGGCGCGGTAGGTGCCGATGTCGCGCACGGTGGTGAAGCCCGCGAGCAAGGTGGCCCGGGCGTTCTGCACCCCCGCCAGCGCGTCCTGGGCCCCCGACTGGGTCAGCGGCGCGATCGGGCTCGACGAGGAGATGTCGCCGATCAGGTGGGCGTGGAGGTCGATGAGCCCCGGGGTCACGGTGTGGGCCGAGAGGTCGATGACGCGGGCCCCCCGGGGGATCGGCGCCGTGCCGGCCTGCACCGCCTCGATCCGCTCACCGCGGACGAGGATGACCTGGTTGGCACGGACCTCGCCGCGCGCCACGTCCACCAGGCGGCCGGCGCGGATCGCGATGAGGTCCTGGCCGGCGAGCGGCCCGGCGGTGAGCGCGGCGATGCCAAGGGCGAGCAGGTAGGGCTTCACCAGGTGGATCCTCCTCGGATTTCGTGTTGCGGCTGCCAGGAGTGGGACCTCCCCACGGGTCCCCCCTCTGCCGCGTGCCAGTCGTCGGCGTTGGCACGCGGCGGCGGGGGAACCCGTGGGTCGGCCGCACGCGCACCGGCGGGTGGGTGGCACCGGGACCGCGTGCCCCCAGAGCGGCATGCCAAAGCTGACGACTGGCAGGCCGCGGCGGGGGCACGCGGGCCTGGCGCCGTATAGCCAACGAGCGATCAAGCCGCCGAGCCCGTGCCGGTTACCGCCGCGCCGCGAACACCTCGCGCGCGCGGCGGATGCGGTCCAGCACCTCGCGCTTCTCCTGGCTGGTGTTCCAGCCGGTGTGCGCCGCCGCGCCGCCCTCCAGCCGGTCGATCCACGCCAGGAAGTACTCGGCATCGGCCGTGCTCCGCGCCGGCTTGCCCCCGAGGGTCAGGTACACCGGGCTGGTCGTGGCAAAGGGGTAGAGGTCGAGCACCGGCTCGGCGGCATGCTCGCTCCACGCCCGCAGCACCAGCCAGCCGCTCTGGCGGACGGGGAGGGTGAGCGTGGTGTCGAGGCTGGTGCGCTCGCCCCGGAGCGGGAGTGACGCCACCACCAGCCCGTTCTCGACGATCTCCAGGTGGTCCACCGGCACGTTGGAGCGCAGCTGCACCTTGACCACGGCGGCGTGGGGGCCGGCAGGAAGCACGAGCTCGCTGCCCGGCCCCTGGCCGTCCACGCTGAACTGGAGCAGCGGACCGTTGGTCGCAAAGCTCTTGCCGGCCTTGAGCGCCGCGTACCAGCGACCCCGGTCGAGGGGCAGCGGGCTCTGCACGTACACCCGGTTGGTGCCGACCGGCCCGCGCAGGCTGGCGTAGTTGGTCATGGCATCGGTGCCGGCACCGGCCGGGATGCGGAAGCCGCAGTTGAGCAGCCGGTACCACACCGCCGAGGTGGCGCGGTGATCGCTGAAGCCCACCACCTCGAGGTAGTCCACCTTGCCGAGCGCCACGTCCACCGGCAGGGCGTTGCGGAGGGCCACCGCGGTATCGAGCGGGTTCGGCTCCTCGTCGAAGGGGTGCACGTAGCCGAACAGCCCGCCCTGTGCGTGGGCCCCGTCGGCGACGGTGGCGTTGTCGGGGAAGAGGCTCGCCACCGGGGTGCCGGCGTACCCGGCGTAGTCGGGGAGCAGCAGGTGCCGGGTCAGGCCGAGGGCGCCGGTGTGGCCCCACCAGCTGGTGTGGAACTCCTGGTCGTGCAGCAGGAGCAGGTCGGTGGTGGAGACCGGGTCGGGGCGTCCGGTGAACCAGCCCACGTCCGGCACCCGGTCTTCCTTGTTGACGATGAGGTTCTCGACCACGTTGAGCCCCTCGGCACGGGCCTGGAGGGCGAGCGTGGCCGGCGTGGCGCGGTAGTGGCCGCCGTAGTTCATGTGCACGTGCAGGTCGCCCGAGGTCCACCCGGGCAGCGGCAGCAGCCGCGCCAGGCGGATGGTCCGCGCGGTGAGCTGGTTGGCCGGGACGGTGATCGTCTCCCGCACCAGCCGCCACTCCGGCCCGTGGGTCACCTCCACGGCCACCGCGCCGGCCGGCACCGACAGGGTGCTCCGCCCCGCCGTGTGGAAGTACCCGTACTCGAAGGCGCGGTCGCCGCGGTCGAAGGCATCGTCGGCGTGCCACCAGGCGTCGTCGGGCACCGCGCTGCGGTCGTCGGGCAGCCGGATGGACACCCGCGCGGGGAGGGGACGGCCGGTGGCGGCATCGACCACGGCAATGGCCAGCCGGCCCATCGGCTCGCGATACACCCGCCGCCGCGCCTCGACCCGCGTCCGGCTGCCGCCGGGGATGCTCACCACATTGAGGGAGGTGTTCCCCCCCTCGTTGCTGATATAGGCGATGCGGCGGCCGTCGGGGGCCCAGCGGGGGGCGGTGGCGTCGAAGTCACCGTAGGTGAGCTGGAGCGGGTCGCCGCCGTCGGCGGTGGTGAGCCAGAGCTGATGCCACTGGCGGCCCAAGTAGCTGGCATAGACCACGCGACGGCCGTCGAGCGCCCAGTCGGGGCGCATGCGCCAGGCCGACTCCTCGTCCAGCACCTGCCGCAGCGGGGCGCCGGGCCGCGCCTCCATCCGCCACAGCCCCCCCGCGCCCCAGATCCTGCCCCGGTTGCTGACGAGGATGATCTCCTTGCCATCGGGCGACCAGGTGGGCGAGAGGTAGTGGTCGAACCGGCTGTAGTAATAGCGCGGGAGGCCGGAGTCGTGGTCGTCGGTGAGACGGGTCGGGTCCGCGGCCGTGCCGGCCGCCGGGACGACGAACACGTGGAATCGCCCCTCGTAGGCCGTGCTCACGTACGCGACGCGGCTGCCATCCGGTGACCAGCGCGGGTCCACGTTCACCGCCCCGTTCTTCACCAGCGGCTCGGACACCAGGGTCTCGAGGTCCAGCACCCGCAGCTCCACCGCGTCCTTCCAGTAGGCGGCGTAGACCACGGACCGGCCGTCGGGCGAGACGTCGGGCTGGTAGTCGTAGGAGGGGCCGGTGGTGAGCTGCTGGGCGACCGAGTCGCCGATCGCCTGGCGCCAGAGACGGCCCTGCATGGAATAGATCAGCGCCTTGCCGTCGGCGGTCCAGGCCACCGAGGAAGGACCGCTGGTGGCCTGCGGCAGGTACATCTCCCGGTAGTAGTAGTTGTGCGGGAGCGCGATCTGCTGCAGCACCGTCTGCCGCTGCCCCGTGGCGGGGGCGGCCAGCAGCAGGAGCGGGACGAGGTATCTTACGGGCGTCCGGCGGGCGGTCCCGCCCCGGATCCATCGGGTTCCACGTTGCGTCACGTTCCTCTTGCCCCCCTCGAGACGACCGCCATGCTCCGTCGGCTGCAGACCCTATCTTGCCTCCTGATCGGCCTCTCCGCCAGCACGAGCCTGTCGGCGCAGGCCCCCACCGATCCCCTCGTCGAGCCGTATCGCGATGCCGCCAACCGGATCATCGGCGCCGCCCTGGCCGACAGCGCCGCCTGGGACCGTCTGGCCCGGCTCACCGACACCTTCGGCCACCGGCTGAGCGGCTCGGAAAGCCTGGAGCGGGCCATCGACTGGATCGTGGCCGAGATGCGGAAGGACGGCCTCGACCGGCCGGTGAAGGAGCCGGCGATGGTGCCCCACTGGGTGCGGGGCGCCGAATCGGCGGAGCTGGTCTCCCCCCGGCGCGCGCCGCTGCCCATGCTCGGGCTGGGCATGAGCATCGGCACCCCGGCGCAGGGCATCACCGCGCCGGTGCTGGTGGTGTCGAGCTTCGAGGAGCTCACCCGCCGCGCGGCGGAGGCCAAGGGGAAGATCGTCCTCTTCGACGCCCCGTTCACCAGCTACGGCGCCACCGTGCAGTACCGGGTGCGCGGCGCCATCGAGGCGGCCAGGGTGGGCGCCGTGGCGGCCCTCATCCGCTCGGTGGCCCCGTACAGCATCCGCTCCCCCCACACCGGCGTCACCCGCTACGACACCACGGGCGCGGTCCGGAAGATCCCCATCGCGGCGCTCACCCTGGAAGACGCCATGATGCTGCACCGGATGCAGGACCGGGGGGAGCCGGTGGTGGTGAAGCTCACCATGGGGGCCCGGACGCTGCCCGACGCGCGGAGCCACAACGTCATGGCCGAGATCACCGGCGCCGAGCACCCGGAGGAGGTGGTGGTCCTGGGCGGCCACATCGACAGCTGGGACGTCGGCACCGGCGCCATGGACGATGCGGGCGGCGTGGTGGCGGCCTGGGAAGCGGTGCGGATCATCAAGGCGCTGGGCCTGCGGCCGCGGCGCACCATCCGGGTGGTGGGCTGGACCAACGAGGAGAACGGCGGCCGCGGCGGCGACGCCTACCGCGATGCCCGGGGCGCCAACGTCGAGCAGCACGTGCTGGCCATCGAGTCCGACGGCGGGGTGTTCCGGCCCCGGGGCTTCGGCTTCAGCGGCACCGACAGCGCGCTGGCGATCGTGCGCCGGGTGGCCGCCCTGCTCGAGCCGATCGACGCCGACAGCATCAGCACCCCGGGGGGCGGTGCCGACATCGCCCCGCTCATGGCCCGCGGCGTGCCGGGGATGGGTCTCGCCACCGAGGGGGAACGGTACTTCTGGTACCACCACAGCCCCGGCGACCTGGTGGACAAGCTCGACCCGGCGGACGTGGCGCGCTGCGTGGCGACGATGGCGGTGATGGCCTATGTGATCGCCGACCTGCCGGAGCGGCTGCCGGCGGGGGCGGGGCGGTAGGGCGGTAGGGCGGTAGGGCGGTAGGGCGGGTCAAGCTACACGCAAACCGCCGAACCCCCTACCGCTTCCTCCAGTACAGCCACAGCCCCAGCACCACGAACGCCAGCGCGCCCCCCACCACCTTGGCCTCGAAGGCCAGCACGCTGCCCTCCGCCGGCGGCACCATCGAGAGCCCCATCCCGAAGAGCGTGAGCCCGATCCCCGAGGCGCCGACGAACCAGCGCCGCGGGCCGCGGGCGGTGGGGCTCGGCTCGGCGCCGGTGAACTTCACGTAGCTCAGGAAGAGGTACAGGAAGGGGATGAAGTAGATGAGGATCATGGTATCGAGCATGACCAGGTAGGCCTTCTCGACGGTCGACCCCTTCCCCATGACGGCCACCACCAGCAGCACCGTGGCCACCCCCGCCTCCACCAGGATGGCCACGTAGGGCGTGCCCCAGCGGGGGTGCACCTTGCCGAAGGCCGGCGGGAAGTAGCGATCGAGCCCGATCATGAACGCGATGCGCGCCGGCCCGATGAGCCACGCCCCCACCTGCCCCAGGTTGCCGAGCACCACCGAGATCGCCGCCGCGGGCACGAGGATGCCGAGCAGCGGGCCCGCGTGCCCCACCCCCCGCTCGATGCCCTGCAGCAACCCCGAGACGATGTTGATCTCGCCCGCCGGCACCAGGATGAGCATGGCGGCGGTGCCCACGATGTAGATGCCGGCGATGAGCGGCGCCGCCACGAGGATGGCGCGCTTGAGGGTCCGGGCCGGGTCCTTGACCTCGCCCGCCATCACGGCGCAGAGCTCGATCCCCGTGAACGCGAAGGCGATCGACGCCCACAGGCTCAGGTCGGAGAGCTTCCCCGCCCTGGGGACCAGCGCCGCCAGCGAGAAGTCGTTGGCCGGACCACGCGTGGCCAGCACATACGCCGCGAGCCCCACCAACAGCACCCCGGGCAGGTAGGCGGCCACCGCGCCGGCATTCTGCAGCCACTTGCCGGTGCCCACGCCCACGATGTTGAGCAGCGCCGCGAGCCAGAGCAGCACCAGCGTGGCGGGGAGGAGGTAACCCCACGCCGTCTGCAGCGGCACGCCCGCCTCGCCGAGGGCGTAGGTGCCGATGGTGGCGGTGGCCAGCAGCAGGCTCGGGTAGTAGAGCAGGTTGTTGACCCAGTAGCACCAGCCGCAGAGGAACCCGTGCCCCGGCCCGAAGGCGCGCTTGGTCCAGAAGTAGATGCCGCCCTCTTCCGGGAACCGGGTGGCCAGCTCCACCGTGGCCAGACCCATCGGCACGAAGAAGAGCAGCGCGGCGCCGACCCAGAGGGTGAGCGCCCCCACCCCGTTGGCCGCCGAGGTGGCCAGCCAGCGGATGCTCAGGACCGCGACGACGTTGAAGAGGACGAGATCGCGCAGGCCGAGGCTGCGCTTGAGGTCGGGGGAGGGGGGGGCAGCGTCCACGGAGGTCTCGGAAGAAGGGGGAGGGGACCCGAGGGCTCGACCCTCAGCCGGCGGTCGATGGCCGGGAACGCGACCACGGAGACACGGCGCTGCTCCCCCGCAGCGGATCAGCCAAGGAACAGCTTCCTGGGATCGAGGACCTCGCGCAGGAGCCGCAGCTCCAGGGCGGTGGGCGGCGCCACCAGCGGGAGCGTGGCGCGCACCTGGAGCGGCCAGCCGACGTTGGCCTTCACGTCCTCCACCGTGACCCCCGGGTAGATGGCGGTGAGCACCATCTCGCCGGTGACGGGGTCATTCTCGAGGATCCCCTTGTCGGTGATCACCTTCACCGGGCCGGCGCCGGGCATCCCCAGCTCCTGGCGGGTCCTGCCCTTGCAGCGCTGGCCCGGGCTGGTCAGGAAGTCGAGCTCCGCCGGGAAGGCGCGGGGGTTGAGCCGGCTGATGATCAGCACCCGCTGGGCGTGCACCGCAATCTCCGCGGCGCCGCCGGAGCCGGGGAGCCGGACCTTGGGCTTGTCGTAGCCGCCGATGACGGTGGTGTTGATGTTGCCGAAGCGGTCCACCTGCGCGCCGCCCAGGAAGCCCACCTCGATCTTGCCGTTCTGCAGGAAGAGCTGGAAGACGTCGGCCATGGAGCAGACCATGAGCGAGCCGGTCACCAGCGAGGGGTCGCCGATCGAGACGGGGAGCCGCTCCGGCACCGCGCCCACCGCGCCCGACTCGTAGATCAGCACCAGGTCCGGCGCCTGCAGCGCGCGGGCCAGGTTGCAGGCCAGGTTGGGGAGCCCGATCCCCACGAAGGTCACCTCGCCGTCCTGGAGCTCCCGGGCGGCGACCGCGGCCATCATCTCCGACGGCGTGTACTCAGAAGCCATAGTTCACGCCCTCGCAGTAGTGGTCCTTGGCGGTGAGCCGGGACCGCAGCTCCGGCTGGCGGGCCATGTACTCGGCGCGGTCCTTCACGCCGTGCACCCACTGGTCGAGGTAGCCCTGCAGCTTCGCGGGGTCGCGGGAGATGTCCTCCCAGGCCACGTAGAAGTCGTTGTCCCGGTCGTAGTAGCCCTGGGCGTAGCTCGGGTGGCAGCCCCAGGGCTCCACCACGACCGCGTCGACGATCATGCCGGGGATCAGGGTGCGGTTGGGATCGGCGCGGATCACCGACTCATCCACCAGCTCCTCCACGACCACGATCACGCGCTCGGAGGCGAAGGCCGCCTCCTTCTGTACGCCGAGCAGCCCCCAGACCTGGGCGTTGCCGTTGGCGTCGGCCCGCTGGGCGTGGATCACGGTGACGTCGGGGTTGAGGGCGGGGACGGTGGCCAGCACCTCGCCGGTGTAGGGGCAGGTCACGGTGCGGATGCGCGGGTTCACCACCGGGAGGTCGGTGCCCATGTAGTTGCGCATGGTCCAGAAGGGGAGCCGCGCCGCGCCCGCCGACATCCGCGCCACCATGCCGAAGTGGCTGTACTCCTCGATCTCGAGCGCCGGGGTGCCCTTCTCGATCGCGCGGCGGAAGGCGTGCAGCGAGCCGGCGCCGGGATTCCCCGCCCAGGAGAAGACCAGCTTCCGGGCGCAGCCGGCGGCGATGAGCTGGTCGTAGATCAGGTCGGGGGTGAGCCGGGCGATGGTGAGGTCCTTCCGCCGCTGGCGGATGATCTCGTGCCCGGCGGCGAAGCAGATGAGGTGGGTGAAGCCCTCGATCACCACCGTGTCGCCGTCGCGCACCTGGGCGGCGATGGCGTCGTGCATGGATACGACCTTCGAATGCATGGCTGCCTAGTCTCCCGATCCGGATGCCGTTGGCGCCGCCTGTTCCCGCTCCACCGCCTCGACCAGCAGGTCCGCCGCCCCGGCCAGGTGCGCGGCCAGCAGCGCCCCGGCGCGCTCGCCGTCGCGGGCCCGCAGCGCGGCGAGGATCTCGCGATGCTCCCGCTCGAACCGGGCCCGGTGGGTGAGCATCAGGCCGTGGATGAGCCAGTAGCGATCGACCCGGCGCAGCACGCCGTCGATCAGCTCCTGCATCCGGGGCCGGTCCTCGAGGCCGTAGATGCGCTGGTGAAAGTCGACGTCGTGCGACCCCCACGCGGCGCCGTCCCCGGCCGCCTCCGCCGCCCCGAGGACCTGCGCGGCCTGGTCCAGCTGCGCGGGCGTGAGCAGCGGCGCCGCCCGGCGCACGGCGGCGGTTTCGAGGATGCCGCGGATCTCGTAGAGCTCGCGGATCTCGGCCGGGGTGAGCGCGCTGACCGTGGCACCGCGGTTGGGCTGGTAGGTCACCAGCCCCTCGGACTGCAGCTGCCGCAACGCCTCGCGCACCGGGATGTGGCTCACCTCAAGTTGCGCCGCGATCTCGTCCTGCGGGAGGGCCTCGTTGGCCCGGAGGTGGCCGCTGGTGATCGCCTCGCGCAGCACCTCGGCCACCAGCTCGTGCGTGGCGAGCTTGCGGCGACGGGGCAGGCGGGCGAGGAGCTGGTCGAGGTGCACGCGGCGGCGTCCGGAGGACGGGAAACGGGGAGCGGGAGCCGGGGGGCCGATTCCCTGCCAGTTGCGGAAAGATATATTATATATTATCCTCCCAAAGTCAAGCAGCACAACGTATTAATATACGCCGAGGTGCCCATGTCCGAGACCCGCGAACCGATGAAGGCCGGCCAGCCCATCCCGTATCCGCCGCGTCGCGAGTACGTGGAGCCGGACTGGACCCGCATCCCCGGCTACCGGGGGGTGCGCCGGGAGGACTGGGAGAGCGCCACCTGGCAGCGCAAGCACACGGTGAAGAACCTGCGCGAGCTCAAGGACGCGCTGGGCGCGCTGCTGCCCGATGACCTGGCGCAGAGCATCGCCACGGATATGGAGCAGCGGGCCACCATGTCCATGCTGATCCCGCCGCAGATGCTCAACACCATGAACGTGGCGGACCTGTGGGCCGACCCGGTGCGCCGCTACATGGCGCCGGCGCTGGCCGACCGGCTCACCGAGTGGGCCAACCATCCCAAGGCCTCGCGCGACAGCCTGCACGAGCACGACATGTGGGTGGCGGAGGGGCTGACCCACCGCTATCCCACCAAGGTGCTGGCGGAGCTGCTGGCCACCTGCCCGCAGTACTGCGGGCACTGCACCCGCATGGACCTGGTGGGCAACGACGTCCCCCAGGTGGAGAAGCTCAAGTTCGTCACCCCGCAGAAGGACCGGCACCAGCAGATGCTGGACTACCTGCGGAAGACGCCGAGCGTGCGGGACGTCGTGGTGTCGGGGGGCGACATCGCCAACCTGCACATCACCCAGCTCGAGCCGTTCGTCTCGGCGCTGCTCGACATCGAGAACATCCGCGACATCCGCCTGGCCTCGAAGGGGCTGGTGGGGCTGCCGCAGCACTACCTGCAGGACAGCGTGCTCGCGGGGCTGGAGCGCCTGGCCAGGAAGGCCTTCGACCGGGGCGTGGACCTGGCGCTGCACACCCACGCCAACAACGCCCAGCAGGTGACGCCGCTGGTGGGCCGGGCCACCAAGAAGCTGCTGGAGATCGGCTTCCGTGACGTGCGCAACCAGGGCGTGCTGCTCCGGGGGGTCAACGCCACCACCCAGGACCTGCTCGACCTCTGCTTCATGCTGCTCGATCACGCCAAGATCATGCCCTACTACTTCTACATGTGCGACATGATCCCCAACAGCGAGCACTGGCGGGTGGCGGTGTGGGAGGCCCAGCGGCTGCAGCACGACATGATGGGCTACCTGCCCGGCTTCGCTACGCCGCGCATCGTGTGCGACGTGCCCTTCGTCGGCAAGCGCTGGGTGCACCAGCTGGCCGGCTACGACCGCGACAAGGGCATCAGCTACTGGACCAAGAACTACCTCACCAGCATCGAGTGGGGCAACCACGCGGCGCTGTCCCAGCAGTACGAGTACTACGACCCGATCCATACCCTGCCCGAGTCGGGGCAGGCCTGGTGGCGGGCGCACCAGGCCGAGCAGGCCCGGCGCCACGACGCCACGCACGCGGTGCACGCCTAACCGCCGGGAAGCGGGAAGCGGGAAGCGGACCGACGCCGTCATCCCTTGCCTCCGTCCCCCGTTTCCCGTTTCCCGTTTCCCGTTTCCCGTTTCCCTTTTCCCTTTTCCCTTTTCCCTTTTCCAGCAGTCCGAAGGTGACGCCATGACCCAGCGTGACTACCCCCGGATCCTCACCCCGCCGCCGGGCCCCAAGGGCAAGGCGATCATCGACCGCGACGCGGCCTGGACCTCGACCTCCTACATCAAGGAGTATCCGCTGGTCATCGGCGGCGGCCAGGGCGCCATGGTCGAGGACGTGGACGGGAACCGCTACATCGACTACATGGCGGGCATCGCGGTGTCGGCCACGGGGTACAACCACCCCGCGGTGGTACACGCCATCAAGGCCCAGGCCGACAGGTTCCTGCACATCTGCGGCACCGACTTCTACTTCGAGGGCTTTGCCCGGCTGGCCGAGCGGCTGGCGCGGCTGGCCCCCGGCACCAGCCGCAAGCGGACCTTCCTGTCCAACTCGGGCACCGAGGCCATCGAGGGCGCCATCAAGCTGGCACGCTACCACACCCGGCGGCCGGCGCTGGTCTCGTTCCAGGGGTCGTTCCACGGCCGCAGCTACGGCGCGCTCAGCCTGACCTCCAGCAAGGCCCGCCAGCACAAGCACTTCGGCCCGATGCTGCCGGAGGTCTACCACGTGCCCTACGCCAACCCGTACCGCTCCGCGGACCCGATCGATCACTCCCTCTCCGCGCTGCACGACCTCTTCACCCGGCAGGTGGACCCGACCGACGTGGCCGCCATCTTCGTGGAGCCGATCCAGGGCGAGGGCGGTTACGTGATCCCGCCGCTGGGCTTCCTGCAGGCGCTGCGCGAGCTGTGTGACCAGCACGGCATCCTGCTCGTGGCCGACGAGGTGCAGAGCGGCGTGGGCCGGACCGGGAAGATGTGGGCCTGTGACTGGGAGGGCGTCGAGCCGGACATCCTGGTGAGCGCCAAGGGGCTGGGGAGCGGCATGCCGATCGGCGCGTTCGTGGCCCGGGAGTCAGTCATGACCTGGGAGCCCGGGGCACACGGCTCCACCTACGGCGGCAGCCCCACGGCGGTCGCCGCGGCGCTCGCCACCCTCGAGATCGTCGAAGGGATGCTGCCCCACGTGCAGGAGATGGGGGCCCGGATGCTGGCGCACGGCCAGCGGCTGCAGGAGACCTACGCCGTGATCGGCGACGTGCGCGGCCGCGGCCTGATGATGGGCGTGGAGTTCGTGAAGGACCGGGTCACCAAGGAGCCCTACCACGAGATCATCGACCGCATCACCGAGCGCGCCTTCCACAAGGGGCTGCTGCTTCTGGGCTGCGGCAAGAGCACCTTCCGGCTGGCCCCGCCGCTGGTGCTCGATGCCTACGACGTGGATACCGGGATGGGGATCCTCGAGGCGTGCCTGAAGGAAGAGGACTGAGAACCGCCGGGAAGCGGGAAAAGGGAAGGGGGAAGGCGAGATGAGCGCTCCTCGCCTTCCCCCTTCCCTTTTCACAGTTCCCTGCCCCTGCGCCGGTCTCAGCCCTCGACCACCGTCCGGCTCTGCTCCCGCATGAACTGCTGCACGTACCACGGCCCGCAGCCGCCCTTGCCGCTGCCACCGCTCCCCTTCCAGCCGCAGAAGGCCTGCGCCCCCGGCCAGGCGCCGGTGGTGGCGCCGCTGCGCTTGTTCACGTAGCAGACCCCCGCCTCCACCTCGTCGAAGAAGCGGTCGATCTCCTCCTGCTTCCTCGAGAAGAGTCCGGCGGTGAGGCCGAACTCCACCTTGTTGCTCTCGGCGAGGGCCTGGTCGAAGCTCGCCACCGGGGCGATGGCCAGGAACGGCGCGAACAGCTCCTCGAGGAACAGGGTGCTCTCGAGCGGCAGCTCGGCGATCGTCGGCGCCACGAAGTGGCCCTTGTCGAACACCTCGCCCCGGAGCCGGGTGCCGCCCAACAGCACCTTCCCCTCCCGCCCCGCCTGGGCCACGGCCTTCTCCCAGCGCTGCACCGCCTTCTCGTTGATCACCGGGCCGAACCAGACGTCACGCTTCGTGACATCACCCATGGTGATGGCCTTGGTCTTCTCGACGATTTTCTGCACGAACGCGGCGTAGACCTTCTGGTGCACGTACACCCGGCTGGTGGCGCTGCACTTCTGGTTCTGCAGCCCGAAGGCCGACTTCATGGCCCCCTCGGCGGCGGCGTCCACGTCCGCGGTGTCCATGACGATGGTGGCGTTCTTGCCGCCGAGTTCCATGAGGCAGGGCTTCACCCAGCGCTCGGAGAGGCCGTGGAAGATCTTCATCCCCACCGGCTTGGAGCCGGTGAAGACCACGCCCGCCGTCAGCGGGTGCTGCCACATCGCGTCGCCCATCTCGCGGCCGTGGCCGGTGACGAAGTTGAACGCCCCGGCCGGGACCCCGGCGTCGCGGTACGCCTCGTACAGCTTGAGGCCGGTCCACGGCGTATCCTCGGCCGGCTTGTAGACCACCGTGTTCCCCGACATCAGCGCGGCCGACGACATCCCCGTGGAGAGCGCCAGCGGAAAGTTGAACGGCGCGATGCAGGCAAAGACGCCGTAGGGCCGCAGCGTCTCGGTGTTCCGCTCGATCGGCGTCATCTTCGCCATCTCGCGGGTGAAGCCGTCGTGGTCCTCGACCTGCTGGCAGTAATAGTCGATCAGGTCGGCCGATTCCTCGGTGTCGCCCATGGCCTCGAAGCGGTTCTTGCCCACCTCGTAGCTCATGATGGCGCTGAGCAGGAACTTCCGCTCCCGGATGATCTCCGCCGCCCGGCGCAGGATCCGCACCCGCTCCCGCCATGGCAGCGCCGCCCACCCCTTCTGCGCGGCGTGGGCCGAGCGCACCGCCTGGTCCACCTGTTCGGGCCCGGCGCAGGCAAAGCGGCCCAGGATGAACCCGGTGTCAATGGGAGAGACGTCGGTGATCGGCTCCCGTCCGGGCACCTCCACCGGCTGGCCGCCGATGTAGAGCGGATAGCGCTTCCCGGCCTGGGCGCGCACCTCGGCGAGGGCCGCGTCGTAGGCGCGGTGGAACGCCTCCATGTCGACGTTGCTGGAGGTATAGGTGATCTTCTGCTGCGGGGCGGTGGCGGTCATGGGTCGATCCCGGGTGGCGCGCACAGCGGTGCGCGGGTACGGCCTGCTAGGCCTTGATCCTGCTGATCGTCTGCTCCAGCGCGGTGGTGAAGCGCCGCACCAGCTCGTCGATCTCGGCTTCCTCGATCACGAACGGCGGCGCCAGGCAGGAGAGGTCGCCATTGACGCCGTCGGCCTGGCCCATGTTGGCCCAGGTCATGAGCCCCGCGGCGAGCGCCTGCTCGCTGAAGGTCTCGGCGAACTTCTGCTTCCGCGGGAACGGGGCGCGGCTCCCCTTGTCCTGCACGAACTCGATGCCGGCCAGGAGCCCGCGCCCGCGGATGTCGCCCACGTGGGGCAGCTCGCGCAGCGGAGCGAGCTTGCGGTGGAACACCTCGCCCATCCGGCGGCAGCGCTCCACCAGCCCGTGCCGGTTGATGTACCGGACCGCGGCGAGCCCCGCGGCGGCGAGCACCGGGTGATGGCTGAAGGTCTGGGCGTGGAGCAGCGCGCCCGACCCCCTCGCGATCGGATCGAGCAGCCGGCGGGGCGCGGCCACCGCGGAGAGCGGGGCGTAGCCACCGGTGATGCCCTTGCCGAAGGTCATGATGTCGGGGACCACGCCGTACTGGTCGATAGCCGACCAGGTGCCGGTGCGGCCGGCGCCGACCAGGACCTCATCCGCGATGAACAGCACCTGGTGCCGGTCGCAGATCTCCCGCACCCGCTTGAAGTACCCCGGCTCGGGCACCGAGTGGCCGGTGCTGCTGCCGCCCACCGGCTCGGCGATGAACGCCGCGACGTTCTCGGCGCCGAGTTCCTGGATCGCGGCCTCGAGCGCCGCGCCGGAGCAGACCGGGCAGCTGCCCGCGCCGCCGAGCCAGCGGGCGGCGACCGAGCCGCCCTCGGGCGGGCGGGCGCGCGCCCCGGGGGCGACGGCGCCCCCCATGGCCGAGCCGCCGCATTCACAGCGGTAGGCATAGGGAGCGGGGATCCGGTGGATATCCACCAGCCACTCGCGATAGTACGTCTTGTAGTGCTCCCGGGCGGAGGCGGAGAGCGCCAGCAGGGTGTTGCCGTGGTAGGCCGGGAAGAGGGCGATGACCTTGTGCTTGGAAGGCTGGCCGGTCTCCACCCAGTACTGCCGCGCCAGCTTGAGCGCCGCTTCCACCGCCTCCGACCCGCTGCCCAGGAAGTACAGCTTGTCGAGGTCGCCGGGGAGGAGCCGGGCCAGCTCGTCGGCCAGGGCCTCCACCGGCTCGTTGGTGAAGGCGGTGCCGTTGAGGTAGGCCACCTTCGCCGCCTGCGCCGCCATCGCCTCGCCGATCTCCTTCACCCCGTGGCCCAGGTTGGCCACGAAGGCGCCGCCCGAGCCATCGAGGTAGCGGCGGCCGTCGGCATCGACGAGCCAGCAGCCCTCCCCGTGGGTGATGAGCGGAAACCGCCGGGTCAGCTTGCGGTAGAAGACGTGCGAGTCGGGGTACTGGTAGGCGGGCATAGGACCGGGAAATCTACCGAAACGCCCGGGAAACGGGAAAAGGGAAGCGGGAAGCGGCAACGGGGGAGGGGAAGGCGCAGTGCGCCGCAAGCCGGCCCCCTCCACGCGCGACTGCGCCCCTTCCCCCTTCCCGTTTCCCTCTTCCCCCCCAATGCCCCGATCCCTAGATGAGCCTCGCGCCGTTCGGCACCGGCCGCTCCGGGCGGGCCAGCACGATGGCGCCCGCCTCGTCGGCGAAGCCGGTGACCAGCACCTCGGAGCGGAACGGCCCGACCTGCTTGGGCGGGAAGTTGAGGACCGCCAGCACCTGGCGGCCCAGCAGGTCGTCCCGGGTATAGTGCACCATGATCTGCGCGCTGGATCGCCGGGTGCCGATCCCGGGGCCGAAGTCCACCGTCAGCTTCCAGGCCGGCTTGCGGGCCTCCGGGAACTCCTCGACCGCCACCACGGTGCCGACCCGGAGCTCCACCCGCTCGAAGTCCGCCCAGCTGATCGGCTCACTCACAGGTCGGGGCAGCCTTCCCGACGGCGGGTGTCGGCCAGCGAGATGATCTTCCACTCCGACCCTTCCTTGGCAATCAGGAAGGCGTCCACCCCGCAGTGACTCTTCTTGTCGCCCACGTAGAAGGTGTAGTCCATCCAGACCGCGGCGAGGGTGCCGTCCTGGTAGACGAGCTCGTGGGCCACCCGCTCGTCCCACACCTCGGCGTGCGGGGTGCCGACCGCCTTGACGAAGCCGTCGGGGCCGTCGTCCACCTGGATGGTGGCGGTCCCCTGCCGCATGAAGGAAGAGGCGAGGAACAGCTTCGGGTGGAAGGTGGAGCGCACCATGGCGCTGTCCCCGGCGCGCATGCCGTCGAAGAGGCGGCGGGTGACGGCGAGGATCGCGTCGCGGTCCGGCGCCTCCTGGGCGGCGAGCGGCGCCGAGAGCAGGAGCAGGCCGGCGAGGAGCGCGGCGCGGCGAACGAGAGTCATGGCAGGGTGACCGTGGTTGAGGGTGGGGGCTGTACGGCGCGGGGACGGCGGGTGTTTCCCGGCTAGTCGCGGAGCGCGGCGATGACCGCGGCCAGTTCGGCCACGTCGAGGCCGGCCCCGCCGGGGAGCCGCGGCCCGAGGTGCACCTCCGTCACGCCCGTCTCGGCCACGAGGCGCCTGACGGAGTCGTGCCGCACGCCGCCGCCGGCCAGGATCGTAACCGTGGCGCCGAAGCGGCGCTGCAGGGCGGCCAGCGCCGGCGCGCCGGCCAGCGCGGTGGCGGCGCCGCCAGAGGTGAGCACCCGTTCGATCCCGAGCTCCGCCAGGGTGGCCAGGGCCGCGCCCAGGTCCGGGGTGCGGTCGATGGCCCGGTGGAACGCCACGCCCAGGGGCCGGGCCCGCTCCGCCAGGCGGGCCACGGTCTCACGGTCCACCAGGTGATCCGGGGTGAGGCTGCCGAGCACCACGCCGTCGGCGCCCGCCAGCTTGAGGTCGCGCAGGTCGGCGAGCATGGCGGCCACGTCGCCATCGTCGTGCACGAACGAGCCCGGCCGCGGCCGCAGCAGCACCTGCACCGGGATCGTCACCCGCTCCCGCACCGCGCGGACCAGCCCCGCACTCGGCGTCACGCCCCCCTCCGCGAGCCCGGAGCAGAGTTCGAGCCGCCCGGCGCCGGCCCGCTCCGCCGCCACGGCGCCAGCCACCGACTCGACGCAGGCCTCGACCAGGATGAGGGACTTCATGAGTAGGGTTCCGTGGGCGGGGTCGGGGCGCGGGGCGCCCGGGATGAGGGCCGGGAGGCGCGCCTCCGCGGCACCGGCGGGGGCAAGTGTAGGGCCCGGCCCGCCGCGGGGCAACCGAGAGGGGCGAGGCCCCCGCGCCCGGCGCGGGGAGCGCGAGTCCGGTAGTGGAACGGGGCCCGGCGGCGCCCCTTGCCCGAGGTCCGGGAATGGGGCATCATGCCTCATCCCTACCCCAGAATCCCATGCGACTCCGCCTGCCGTTCCTGCTGGCCGCCATCGTCTGCCTTCCGCTCGCCAGCCAGGATGCCCCGCGCTCCATCACGGTGGCCGACCTGCACCAGTTCCGCGACGTGGGGGATCCCCAGCTCTCGCCCGACGGTGAGTGGGTGGCCTATACCGTCGGCACCACCCGGCTCGAGGCCGACGACCGCTCCAGCGACCTCTGGATGACGAGCTGGGACGGGCGGACCACCCTGCGCCTGACCACCACCGCCAAGGAGAGCGAGCACACGCCGCGGTGGAGTCCCGACGGGCGCTACCTGGCCTTCCTCAGCGGCCGCGGCGATGACGAGGGCGCCGACCAGCTCTGGCTGCTGCCCCGCGCCGGCGGCGAGGCCGAGCGGGTCTCGGAGATCAAGGCGGGCATCTCGGACTACGCCTGGTCCCCCGCGGGTGACCGGCTGGTGGTGGTCATCGAGGACGGCGATTCGGTGGAGACCTCGCGGCTCTTCCCCGATACCGTCACTCCGCCGCAGGAGCCGCCGGCGCCCGCCGATTCCGCCCCCCCGAAGACCAAGCCGCCGCTGGTGATCGACCGGTACTACTTCAAGGAAGACTACAGCGGGTACGTGCGCCGCAAGCGGTCGCACCTCTACCTGTTTACCCTGGCCGACCGGCGGCTGGAGCAGCTCACCTTCGGGCCGTACAACGAGCTGGCGCCCTCCTGGTCGCCGGATGGCCGCTACCTGGCCTTTTCGAGCAAGCGCGGCGCCGACCCCGACCGCGGCAACAACTACGACGTGTGGATCATCCAGGCCGACCGGGGCGCGGTGCCGCGGCAGCTGACCACCTACACCGGCCCGGACGGCGACCCGGACCGTGATCGTCCGATCGCCTGGAGCCCCGACGGGCATCGCCTGGCGTACATCCAGGGCGGCCCCGACTCGCTGATCTACTACGCAGGGCCGAACCTGGCCGTGCTGCCGTGGGGCGGGTCGGCGCAGCCGACCCTGCTGACCTCGAAGCTCGACCGCCACGTCAACCGCCCCACGTGGTCGGCCGACGGGACGTCGCTGTACTTCCTGCTCGAGGACGACCGCTCCGTCTACCTGGCGCGGATGCCGGCGGCCGGCGGCGCGGTGGAACGCCTGGCGGGGCAGGGCGCGACGGTCTACGACTATACCCTGGGGAAGTCGGGCCGGATCGCGGTGCTGGTGGACCAGCCGTCCCGGCCGGCCGAGGTCTACGCGCTCGAGAATGGGGCGCTGCGGCCGCTCAGCCACCAGAACGACTCCCTCCTCGCCACCCTCCGCCTGGCGCCGGTGGAGGACATCTCGGTGAAGAGCCCCGATGGCACCGTGGTGAACGGCTTCCTGATCCGGCCCATCGGCTACCAGCAGGGCATCCGCTACCCGACCATCCTCACCATCCACGGTGGCCCGGTGGGACAGTACCAGCGGGAGTTCGACTTCTACTGGCAGCTGCTGGCGGCGGAGGGCTACGCCGTGGTGGCGATGAACCCGCGCGGCAGCTCGGGTCGGGGCGAGAAGTTCTCGCTGGCCATCTGGGCCGACTGGGGCAACAAGGACGCGAAGGACGTGCTCGCGGGGGTGGACCACGCGGTGCGTGTCGGGGTGGCCGATCCTGACCGCCTGGGCATCGGCGGCTGGAGCTACGGCGGCATCCTCACCGACCAGGTGATCAGCCAGGACCAGCGCTTCAAGGCCGCCACGAGCGGGGCGGGGATGGGCAACGCCTTTGCCGGCTACGGCACGGACATGTACATCCGCGAGTGGACGGCCGAGGTCGGGACGCCGTGGAAGAACACCGCCACGTACCTCAAGCTGTCCTCGCCGTTCCTCCACGCCGACCGCATCAAGACCCCGACGCTGTTCCTCTGCGGCGAGCGGGACTTCAACGTGCCGCTGCTCAACTCGGAGCAGATGTACCAGGCGCTCCGCAGCCTCGGCGTCCCGACGCAGCTGATCATCTACCCCGGCCAGTTCCACGGCATCAGCAAGCCGAGCTACCAGCAGCACCGCTATGAGGCGTACCTGGCGTGGTACGCGGAGTACATCACCAAGCCGTAGCCCACGAGGCCCCGTCGACATGCAGCGTTCCGCCATCCCCATGCTCGGCAAGGTCGGATTGCCCGCACCGCTCGCCGACCTCGCCCGCCGCCGCTGGGACGCGATCATCGTGGGCGGGGGCCACAACGGCCTCACCTGCGCCTTCTACCTGGCCCGCGCCGGCCGGCGCGTGCTGGTGCTCGAGTCGCGGGAGCGGATCGGCGGGGCCTGCACCCTCGAGGAGACCTGGCCGGGCTACCGGGTCTCGCCCTGCGCCTACGTGGTGGGACTGCTGCACCACCGGGTGATCGAGGAGCTGCGACTCCCCGCGCGGGGGTACGAATGGACGCCCGCGATGGGCGGATACTTCGTCCCGTTCGAGGACGGCTCCAGCATCCAGCTGTGGGACGACGAGGCGAAGGCGGAGGCGGAGCTGCGCGCCTTCTCTCCGCGTGACGTCCGGGGCCGGCACGAGATGCACGGGCTGATGAAGAAGATCGTGTATGCCCTCCGCCCGATGGACGACGGCGACACTTGGCTGCACCGCGCCCCCTCCCGGGCCGAGATCGAGGCCCGGCTGGGCCACGACCCGGACGCGATCGGCCTCCTGTTCGAGTGGTCCATGGCGGAGCTGATGGACCGCTTCCTGGTGGACGAGCGGATGAAGATGGCCTACATGGGCCAGGGCGTGGTGGGCTCCGCCGCCAGCCCCTTCGATCCGGGGACGGCCTCCCTCTACTACCATCACTTCTGCGGCCGCCTGGACGGCGGGGAGCCCGGCGGCTGGGGCTACGTCAAGGGCGGGATGGGGATGGTGTCGTTCCTGATCCACGACGCTGCGGTGGAGGCGGGCGCGGTGGTGGCCGCGGGGGCTCGGGTGGCGCGA
This sequence comes from Gemmatimonadota bacterium, assembly GCA_016713785.1. NCBI lineage: Bacteria > Pseudomonadati > Gemmatimonadota > Gemmatimonadota bacterium. Next base: position 77,310 of record JADJOM010000002.1, read on the forward strand.
ATCGTTCCCGGCGAGGGGGTGGAGCTGGCGGGCGGGGAGCGGATCCAGGCGCCGGTGGTGGTGAGCAACGCCGATCCCGTGGCCACGCTCGGGCTGCTGGGCGCCGCCGCCGACGCCGGCTGGAAGGCGCGGGTGGAGGCGGTGCCCATGCAGAGCGCCACCGTCAAGTTCAACGCGGCCCTGCGCGAGCTGCCCGACTTCACCGCCCGGCCAGGCACCCGCATGCCGCACCACCTGGCCACCATCAACACGCCGATCACCCGCGAGGAGTGGCGCACGGGGCACGCGGCCGCCATGGCGGGACGCCTGCCCGCGCGGGTGTGGACCGAGATCTACCTGCAGACCGCCTACGACCCCACGGTGGCGCCGCCGGGCCAGCACCTGATGAGCGTGTTCTCGCAGTACGTGCCCCACACCTTTGCGCAGGGCACGTGGGACGACCATCGCCAGGCCGCGGGGGAGGTGGTGCTCGGGTCCATCGCGCGGTTCTGCAGCAACCTCCCCGACGCCGTGATCGCCAGCGAGACCCTCGGCCCGCCTGACGTCGAGTCGCGGCTGGGCCTGACCGGGGGGCAGATCTTCCAGGGCGAGTGCCTTCCCCAGTACATGTGGCAGGGCCGGCTCACCTATCGCACCCCGATGCCGGGCGTCTACCTCTGCGGCGCCTGCACCTGGCCCGGCGGGAGCGTGATCGGCATCAACGGCCGCAACGCGGCGTACGAAGTGCTGGGGCTGCTGGACTAGGCGGCTCGGCGGCTCGGTGACCGAGCCCGCTTCGGGAGCGGCACAGCCGCGACCCGGGGGCGAGGGAATCCCCTTGGGGACGAACTTACGCGATGGGATCCACCATGCACACGCTGCTCGCCCCGCTGCTGCTGGCCCTGTTGGGCTCCCCGGCGCCGCCCGCCGTCGGGGCGCCCGATTCCACGATCGTGGTGCTGCTGGGGACCGGGATGCCGTATCCCGATCCCAAGGCGCAGGGCCCCGCCACGGCCGTGGTGGTCGGCACCCGCATCTTCCTCTTCGACGCGGGGCCCGGCGTGATGCGCCAGATGACCGCGGCGGGACTGCCCGTCCGCGGCGGGCCGGTCACCCGGCTCTTCCTGACCCACCTGCACAGCGACCACACCCTGGGCCTGCCGGACCTCATCCTCACCTCGTGGGTGATGGGCCGGCCGCGGCCGCTCGCGATCGTGGGGCCGCCCGGCACCCAGGCCATGACGGATCACATCCTCGCCGCCTGGGCCGAGGACATCACGGTCCGCACCGACGGACTGGAGCGCGCCATCCCCGGCGGCCAGAAGGTGGCGGTGCGCGAGATCAGCGGCAGCGTCACCGTCTACGACTCGGCCGGGGTGACCATCACCGCCGTGCCGGTCCCGCACGGCAACTGGAAGACGGCGTTTGCCTACCGGATCGACGCGCCGGGCAAGTCGATCCTCATTTCGGGCGATACCCGGCCCAGCGAGGCGCTGGAGCGCGCCGCCAAAGGCGTCGACATCCTGATCCACGAGGTCTATCCCGAGGTGCGCCTCAAGCCCGAGCCGCGCCCCGGTGGCGACGCCTGGCCCCGGTACATGAAGGCCTTCCATACCTCGGACCGCGAGCTCGGCGCCATCGCCCAGCGGGTCGGGCCGAAGCTGCTGGTGCTGTACCACGTGGTGCGCATGGGCGGGACCGACGAGGAGCTGCTGGCGGGCGTGCGGGCCGGCGGGTTCATCGGCCGGACGGTGGTCGGCAAGGACCTCAATCGCTACTAGGACGGCCATGAACCCGTTTCACCTGACCCTGGCCCAGGCCCTCTCCCGGATGCCCGGGCCCTATGGCGACCACTACGCCATCATGCTGGAGCGAGGCACCCTCGAGGTGGGCCTGTACACGCCCAAGGTGACCGACCCCCAGACGCCGCACACCCGCGACGAGCTCTACGTGGTGATGCGGGGAAGCGGCTGGTTCCGCAACGGCCCCGACCGGGTGGCCTTCGGGCCGGGCGACGTGCTCTTCGTGCCGGCACACCGGGAGCACCGCTTCGAGGAATTCACCGAGGACCTGGCGGTCTGGGTCATGTTCTACGGTCCGGCGGGCGGGGAGATCGGGCAGGGGCTCAAGGCGCCATGAGGGGGGCCGCCCCGACAGCTGGGACCGCGCGGCCCCCCGTGCCGGTCACCGGCCCGGCATGGGACTCGGCGGCAGCGGACGTCCGGACGTTCTTCGAGAAGACCGGCGGCGTCAACCCAGACCTGTCCCGGATTCCCCGGGTCAAACCGCCCCTCCGGGCCCTCCAGGTGGACCCCGAGGGGCGGCTCTGGGTCGCGGTCACGACATCTGACGCTGGCGTGACGTATGATGTGTATCGTCCGGACGGCCTGCCGCTGGCCAGCGTGCGGACGATGGCCGGCATCTCGCCCTACCACGGCCTCCGGTTCCTGGCCGGGCGGGTCTACGCGGTCGCCGCGGACGACACGCCGCGCGTCATCCAACTGCGCCTGACGGGAGCCCGGCTTGCCGGGACGGCCCGGGAACGGTAACCTCTGCCATGGCTCTGGAACCCACCCTCGATCGGGAGTATTATCTCTCGCCTGACAGGTTCCGCCAGGAACGGGAACGCATCTTTTCCCGGGAGTGGATGTGCGTGGGGCGGGAAGAGGAGGTGCCGGAGGCCGGCGACTACCTCCTCCTGGACCTGGCGGGGGAGCGGCTGCTCCTGGTGCGGGACCGGGACGGCCAGCTGCACGTGCACTACAACGTCTGCCGGCACCGGGGATCGGAGCTGGTGCTTGGGGTGGACCCGAAGCCGCAGGCCGGGAGCGCGGCCCGCCCCAGCGGGACCTTCGCCTCGGGCATCAAGTGCCCGTACCACGCCTGGACCTACCAGCTCGATGGCAGCCTGCGCACGGCGCCCTTCCTCGAGGACGGGGACGGCTTCTGCCGGGAGGACCTGCCCCTCTTCGGGGCGGCGGTAGAGAGCTGGGGCGGGTTCGTGTTTGTCCGGCTGGAGGACGCGCCGGCACCCGGCGCGCCGGTCCCGGGATCGCTGCGGGAGCAGCTGGGCGGGGCGGTGGAGCGGGTGCGCCGGTACCCGCTCGCAGAGCTGCGGATCGCCAGGCGGATCGTCTACGAGGTCGCCGCCAACTGGAAGGTCATCCTCGAGAATTACAACGAGTGCTACCACTGCGGCCCGGTGCACCCGGAACTCTGCCGGGTGGTGCCCGCGTTCAAGCAGAAGGGCGGCGCGGACCTGGACTGGGACCGGGGGGTGCCGCACCGGGAAGGGGCCTGGACCTTTACGATGAGCGGCACCACCAGCCGCCGTCCGTTCCCGGGCCTCAACGACGACGAGCTGATCCGGCACAAGGGCGAGCTGCTGTACCCGAACTTCATGCTCTCACTAGCCGCCGAGCACGCGGCGGCGTTCACCCTGTGGCCGCACGAGGCGGGCCGCACCACGGTGATCTGCGACTTCCTGTTCCACCCGGACGAGATGGCCCGTCCGGCGTTCGACCCGATGGATGCGGTGGAGTTCTGGGACATCACCAACCGGCAGGACTGGGTGATCTGCGAGAGCGTGCAGCGGGGCATGGGCAGCCGGAAGTTCACCCGGGGGTTCTACGCCCCGATGGAAAGCCTGAGCCTGGATATCCGGAACTACCTGACCGACCGCCTGCCGCCCGTGGGCGATGGACCGCCCTCGGCGCAACCTTAACCCGACCGACCCGACCATGGCTTCTCGATCGCGCACCACCAAGTCCGCCAAGACCGCCCGCCGCAGCCGGAAGCGCGCGGACGTCCTGACGCGGTTCTCCTCCACCCGCCAGCCCAGACGGTATGGCGGGGCAGCCGGCCGCAAGGGCAGCAAGAACCTGCAGGCCAAGCTCACCGAGGCCACGGTGCGGCAGGCCCGCGCCCTCTACAAGAAGGGCGCCCTCATCAAGGCGCTGGCCCGCAAGTACAAGGTCAACGCCTCCACCATGTCGCTGGCCGTGCGGGGCTTGACCTTCCGGCACGTGAAGTAGATTCCCCCGATGCTCCCCATCCACACCACCAGCGCCCTCTCGCTCGAGGGCGCGCGGCAGCTTGCCGACGCCGCCATCGCGTCGGCCCTCGCCCGGCAGGCCACCATCGCCGTGGCGGTGGTGAACCCCGCCGGCGGCCTCCTCCTGTTCCAGATCATGGACGGCACCCAGCCGGGCAGCGAGGACATCGCCATCCTCAAGGCCCGGAGCGCCGCGCGGATGCGCCGCTCCACCAAGGTGCTCGAGGACAGCCTGGCGGCCGGCCGCACCGGGTTCCTCTCCCTCCCCGGCATGCTGCTGCTCGAGGGGGGCGTCCTGGTCCGGGTGGGGGGCCAGATCGTCGGCGCGCTGGGCATCAGCGGGATGACGTCGGTGCAGGACGGCGAGGTGGCGGCCGCGGCGCTGGCGGCGGTCGGGGCCACCGGCTGAATGGCCACCGCGCTCGCCACCCTGGCCGGGGGCTGCTTCTGGTGCCTGGAGGCAGCCTTCCAGCCGCTGCGCGGGGTGGAGCGGGTCCAGTCGGGGTACAGCGGCGGCCACGTCCCCAACCCGAGCTACCGCGCGGTCTGCGAGGGTGACACCGGCCACGCCGAGGTGGTCCAGCTGACCTTCGACCCGGCCCAGATCGCCTACCGTGACCTGCTGACGGTCTTCTTCACCATCCATGACCCCACCAGCCTCAACCGGCAGGGCGCCGACGAGGGCACCCAGTACCGCTCCGCCATCTTCTGCCACGATGCCGGCCAGGCGCAGGCGGCCCGGGAGGTGATCGTGGAGCTGACCGCCGCGGGGATCTACGACGACCCGATCGTCACCGAGGTGGTGCCCCTCACGGCGTTCTATCCCGCCGACGCCTCCCACGACGACTACTACCGCCGCAACCCCAACCAGCCGTACTGCCGGGCGGTGGTGGCGCCCAAGGTGGCCAAGGTGCGCGCCCGGTTCCTGGAGCTGCTCCGCAAGGAGTAGCGTGGCGGGCAGGTGCCGACACGCCGAAGGGGGTGGAGCCGATGGCTCCACCCCCTTCTGCCGTGCCGACCCGCGGGCGGACTAGTAGCCCGGGTTCTGGGTCACGTTCGGCGCCACCTGGATCTCCGACTGCGGGATCGGGAACAGCTCCCGGAAGGCGGCGATGCCGAGGACGGCCTGGGCGCGGCCGCTGCGCACCAGGTCGGGGAAGCGGTCGCCCTCTTCCGCAAACTCGAGCCGGCGCTGCACGTCGATCCGGTCGAGGATCTCCTGCTGGGTGTTGATGTCCACCCCGAGCGTGTCGGTGTCGAGGCCGGCCCGCGCCAGGATCTGGTTGTAGTTGGCCACGGCGCTGTCGAGCGAGCCCTGCTCGGCAAACGACTCGGCCTTGATCAGCAGCACCTCCGCGAAGCGGATGACGTGGAAGTCCTCGTCACCGCTGGGGGAGGGGAACTTGGTGCCGTAGGAGCCACCGCCCTGCGTGCCCTCGACCCAGCCGCCGCCCGAGGGGTCGGGCTGGATGTTCCACGGCAGCCGGGTGTCGGTGGACAGGGTGTCGTAGGCGTCGATGAGTGATTGGGTCGGGCCCATCTCGAACCGGCCCGCGCCGGCGTTGAGCAGGTCGGAGAGCCAGTAGTACCCGAGCAGGCTGAACTGGTTGAGGTTGAACGTCAGGGTGAAGACGTTCTCCGGCGTGGACGCCGCGTCGGTGTTGAACAGGTCGGCGTAGTTCGGCGCGAGGGCGTAGCCGAGGGCCTCGACCTCCTGCGCCTTGGCCAGGGCCTGGGCGTAGTTGCCGTCGTAGAAGTACACCCGCGCCAGCAGCGCCTTGGCCGCGCCCACCGTGGCATGGCTGGTCGGCGACGTGGTGTTGCTCATCCGCGTCTCGGCCTCGGTCAGGTCCGCGATGATCTGGGCGTAGACCTCGGGCACCGTGGCGCGGGCCAGATTGGCCGCCGCGTCGGGATCGGTGATCGGCTGCAGCCGCAGCGGGACGCCGCCGTAGTACTTGACCAGGTTATGGTAGCTCAGGGCGCGGAGGAAGTACGCCTCGCCCAGGATCTGGTCCTGTTCCACCGGGTCGAAGCCGGGGACGTTGGGCACCTTCTCGATCAGCACGTTGGTCCGCTTCACGGCCTCGTAGATGGCGTTCCACATGCCGGTCACGTCGGAGTTGTCGGCGAAGAACGTGTGCTGCGCCGCCTCCTGGTAGCTGGTGAAGGTGCCGGTATGGTTGGCGTTGTCGCCGTAGAGGTCGCCGAAGTGGGTGAAGGTGCCGCCGTAGTAGTACCCGCTCTGCAGCGCATTGTAGGCGCCCGCGAGGGCGGCCCGGGCGCCGGCCGGGGTCTTGATGGTCTTGTCGTCCGACAGCTGGTCGGGCGGGCTGGTGTCGAGCAGGCTGTTGCAGGCGCCGGTCGCCAGGATGGCGAGGAGCGCGAACAGGGAGCGCTTGAACATGCGAGCGCCTTTCGGGAGCTGCGAGGTCATGGTCGTCATGGTTACCACCCCGCCTGGATGCCGAAGGACCAGGTGCGGGCCACCGGATAGGCGTAGAAGTCGGTCGCCAGGGAGGCGCTCGCGGTGGAGCCGTTGCTGTTGACTTCGGGGTTGTAGCCGCTGTAGTCGGTGCTGGTGAAGACGTTCTGGCCGCGGATGTAGAGCCGCGCGTTCGACAGCCGCATGCTGGCGGCCACCGCCTCGGGCAGCTGGTAGCCCAGGGTCAGGTCCTGCAGGCGGATGTAGGAGCCATCCTCGATCATGCGCGAGGAGATGAGCCGGGCCCCCGAGGTGCCGTCGAAGCTGGCGCGGGGCTGGTCGGTCTGGTCGCCCGCCTGCTGCCAGCGATCGAGGACGTCGCTGAACTTGTTGTCGTAGTTGTAGCCGCCCTCATCCGAGAAGACCCGCATCCCGTTGAAGACCTTGTTCCCCTTGCTGAACTGGAAGAAGCCGGTGAGGTCGAACCGGTTCCAGCTGACCGTGGTGGTGAGGCCGCCGGTGTAGTCCGGCCAGGGGTTGCCGACGAAGGTCTTGTCCTCGGTGGTGATGTCGCCGTCGTTGTTGGTGTCCTTGTAGATCGCGTCGCCCGTGGTCGGGTCCACGCCCAGGAACTTGTAGGCGTGGAACTCGCCCAGCGGGTGGCCCACCGCCACGCGGTTCATGTCGTAGTAGCCGGTGGAGAACGGCTGGTCGTTGTAGAGCGCGGTGACCTGGTTGCGGTTGAACGACAGGTTGATCGTCGTCACCAGCCGCAGGCCGTCGGCCCGGGTGGGCTGCAGCGGCACGGCGGTGAACACCAGCTCCAGGCCGCGGTTCCGCATGGCGCCGATGTTGTCGGTGAACGAGGTGTAGCCGCTGCTGCCCGGGATGGGGCGGCTGAGCAGCAGGTCGGTGGTGGACTTGTTGTACCAGTCGGCGGTGAACGCCGCGCGGCCATTCCACAGCTCCAGGTCGAAGCCGAGGTTGGTCTGGGTGGTCTTCTCCCAGCCCAGGGCGTTGTTGCCCAGGTTGCAGGGATAGTAGCCCGGTTCATCGCCGTAGTTGGCGGTGCAGTAGGTGCTCTGGTAGGGATAGTCGCCGAGGCCCTGGTTGCCGGTGCGGCCCAGGCTGGCGCGCAGCTTGAGCAGGCTGATGCTCCGGCTGTTGGCCAGGAAGCCCTCGCGGCTCATGATCCACGCCGCCGAGCCGCCGGGGAAGAAGCCGTAGCGGTTGTCGGGACCGAACACCGACGCGCCGTCGCGCCGGAACGCCAGGCCGAGCAGGTACTTGCCGTCGAGGGTGTAGTTGACGCGGCCCAGGTACGACACCAGCCCGTTCTCGGCGAAGGTGCCGGAGAACTGGGTGGCGTTGGTGGCGTTGCTGACCTCGTGCAGCTTCTCGTCGGTGAGGATCTCGCCGCGGATGAAGCTGTTGTCGGTCCGGCTCCGCTCGATGCTGCTGCCGGCGGTCAGGTTGAGCTGGTGCCGGCCGCCCCAGTTGCGGTCATAGTTGAGGAAGGCGTCGAAGACGTAGCGGCGGCCGTTGGAGTAGCCCCGCTTGGCCACGCCGCCGTACTTGGCGCCGTCCGAGCCGGGCACCAGCGGCGACTGGTACTGCTCCTCGGTCAGGCCGTAGAGGTCGGCGCCGGCCCGGCCGGTCAGCTGCAGGCCGTGCCCCAGGTCGTACCGCGCCTCGATGTTGGCCAGCACCGTGTTGGTGAGCGCCTTGGTGGTGTTGTGCGCCGCCAGGTCCATGGTGTTCACGTACGCCATGCCGTCGGCGATGCTGGTGAAGCGGCCGTCCGGCTGCCGCACCGGGAAGTAGGGCTCGTGGGCGATGGCGTTGCCGACGATGCCCTCGAGGTTGTCGTCGGCCTCGATGCGGTTGTTGCGCTCGCCGGTGATCGCCAGGCCGGTGGTGATGAACAGCCGCGGCGTGGCCTGGAAGTCGAGGTTGGCGCGGCCGCCGAGGCGGCGGTACGCCGAGGTGATGACCACGCCCTTCTGGTCGAACCAGGAGCCGGACACCCGGTAGCGGATGCGGTCGGTCCCGCCGGCTGCGGCGATCTCGGCCCCGCTGATCGGGGCGGAGCGGAACACCTCGTCCTGCCAGTCGGTGTTGGCGCCGGTGGCGGGGAACCAGTCATCGGGGTCGTAGCCGTCGTTGGCCGCGGCCTCGCGCATGTACTCGAGGTACTGGGGCCCGTTGAGCAGGTCGATCTTCTTCAGCACGCTCTGGCTGCCGTAGTAGCTGCTGAAGGTGACCGTGCCCTTGCCCTCCTGGCCGCGCTTGGTGGTGATGAGCACCACGCCGTTGGACCCGCGCGAGCCGTAGATCGAGGCCGAGGCGGCGTCCTTGAGCACGTCGATGGAGGCGATGTCCTCGGCGCTCAGGCCGGTGATGGCCCGGATGCCCTGGCCGCCCACGCCGAGCTGCGAGAGGTCCTCGGAGATGACCGGCACGCCGTCGACCACGTAGAGCGGCTGGTTGTTGGCGGTGATCGAGGCGGTGCCGCGCACCCGCACGCTGATCGCGTTGCCCGGGTTGCCGGCGTTCTGGATCACCTGCACGCCGGGTGCCCGGCCCGCGAGCGCGGCGTCGGCGCTGGCGTTGGCCTGCCCGTTCACCTCTTCCGCGCTGACCGTGCTGACCGCGGTGCTGAGGTTGTCACGGGCCACCGTGCCGTAGCCGATGGAGACCATCTCCTCGAGCTCGATGGGCTTGAGCACCAGGGCAAAGTCCATGGTGGCGTCATCCCCCGCCGCCAGCGCGAGGCGCCGCGCGGCCGGGGCGTAGCCGATCATCTGGACCCGCACGAGCAGGGTACCGGCGGCCACGTCGGTCAGCTCGTATTCGCCGTTGGCCCGCGTCATCGCCCGCTTGTTGGTGCCGACCACCGAGACCAGCGCGCCTTCCAGCGGCCGCTGGTTCGCCGAATCCGTCACCGTGCCCTTGATCGACTGTGCCGCGGCGGGTGCCCAGCCGAGCACCAGCAGCAGCACGCCGCCGAAGAGGGCGTGTGACCAACGTCGCCAGGACTGCATACCAAACACCTCCATGAGGGAATTCAGGGACCGTGCGAGCCCGTCACTGCCGCCGCGCCGGGGAGGTGCCCACGCCCCGTTCGCGGGTCGAAGGTGCTGCCGGGCGGCAGCACGTGAAGCCGGATGTCCGTCCCGCCCAGCGCGCCGTCCGGGGCGCCCCGCCCCGCCCGGCGCGCGTCGTACACCACCACGCTGCTCCGCCCCAGCACCCGCCAGCGGCCGTCGGGACCGACCTCCACGGCCGTGCCCTCGTCGATGCCCACCCCGAGGAACCCGGGCCGCTCCAGGATCACCGCCAGCAGGCGGTTCTGCCGCTCCCGCCGCAGGAAATGCTGGTCCACGATCGCGGCGGGAAGGAACCCGAGGCCCGGCACCACCTCGATGGTGCGCCGGGCGATCTCGGGATACTCGTCGCCGTAGTACCCGAGGCTGTCGGGGCGCCGCTGGTTGCCGGTGAGCATGGAATCGCCCATGATCGCCGCCCCCGCGGAGGTGCCCCCCACCACCGCCCCCGCGCGGTAGCGCCGCTGCATGGCGGCGAGGGCCGGCGTGCCACCGAGCACCGCCACCAGCGGCACCTGGTCGCCGCCGGTGAACCAGATCCCGGTGATGCCCTCGAGCCGGGCCGCCACGGCGCTGTCGGCCGCCTCCGCCCGGGTCAGGTTGAGGACCACCGCGTCGGCCCCGAACTCCCGCAGCTGGACCGCCTTCTCCTCGCCCGTCTCCCGCGGCTCCTCGCTGGCCATCGGCACCACCGCGATGCGGGCCCGGCCGCGCCCCCCGGCCAGCTCCACGAAGCGGGTGACCAGCGCGTCGGGCTGGCTGCCGCCGCCCACGATCAACAGGTGGCCGCGGGCCTGGCCGGCCAGCGCGGGCGCCGCGGCCGCCGCCACGAGCAGGAGGAGCGTGGCCGCCTTCATCCGCGCCGCGCTTCCGCTACCGGGACGGGGCGCAGCACGGCGTTGGCGCCAAGCTGCACCGAGATGCGCCGCGCCGTCTCCACCAGGGCCCGCTGCAGCACCGTGCGGCGGTCCCGGGTGAGCCGCGACGCCTGCGCCCCGAGGCAGATGGCCGCCACCGTGCGGCCGGTGTGGTTCTCGATCGGCGCCCCGATCGCGGCGTAGCCGAGCTCCAGCTCCTCGATGGCCGTGGCGTACCCCCGGCGCAGCACCTGGGTCAGCTCCTCGCCCAGCCGCGGCATCGAGACGATGGTGCGCGGCGTGAAGCGCGGCAACCGGCCCCGCGTGGCGGCGAGGAACTGCCGCCAGGCATCGCTCCGCTCCTGCCGCGCGGCGGCGAGCAGGACCTTGCCGGTGGCGGCCGCGTGCGCCGGCCACCGCGCCCCCACGAACTCCCCCCAGCTGCCCTGCCGCCGGCCCCGCACTTCGTCGAGCACCAGGATCTCGGTGCCCGCCAGCATCTCGAGGCTCACCGTCTCGCCGGTGGTCCAGGCCAGCCGCTCCAGCTCCGGCCGCGCGATCGACTGGAAGTCGATGGAGCGCTGCGCCAGCGCGCCCAGCTCGATGGCCCGCGGTCCCAGCCGGTAACTCCCGCCCGGGCGGCTCCGCTGCACCATGCCCTCACGCTCCAGGACGCCGAGCAGGCGGAGGGTGGTCGGCTTGGTGAGCCCGAGGGTCCGGGACAGGTCGGCGAGGGTCCACTCCCGCCGCGCGTCGCTGAACACCCGGAGAATGGCGAAGGCCCGCGTCACCGTCTGGGTACCGCCCGGACGCGCGGAGGGGACAGCAATGGAATGGGGTTTCACTATGTGGACTAAGGTTCGCTCCAATCGGCGGGGCGTCAAGACCCTGTTCCGGCCTGTGACGGGTACCCTCTGGCGCGGGCGGCCGGCGACCACCACCTTCCCCGCCCCATGCGCACCGACTACGACTACATCGCCCTCGGCCTCGGCGGCCTCGGCAGCAGCGCCGCCTACTGGCTGGCCCGCGGCGCCGGCCGCGACGTGCTGGGGCTGGAGCAGTTCGAGCTGGGCCACGTGCGGGGCGAGTCGCAGGACCACTCCCGCATCATCCGCCTCTCCTATCACACCCCCGCCTACGTCCGCCTGGCCCGGCGCGCCTACGAGTCGTGGGCGCTGCTCGAGGCCGACGCCCGGGAGGCCTGCATCCTCAAGTGCGGCGGGCTCGACCTCGCCCCACGCGAGAGCCGCATCCCGCTCGACCCCTACCTCGCCAGCCTGACCGCGGAGCAGGTGGCGTTCGAGCATCTCGACGCCCCGGAGATCCGGCGCCGGTTCCCCCAGTTTGCCATCACCGATGACTGCCACGGCATCTTCCAGGAGGATGGCGGGATCGCCATGGCGGCCCGGGCCAACGCCGCCCACCAGCGCATGGCCCGGGAGCATGGCGCCACGCTGCGGGACGGCGCCCCGGTCACGTCGGTGCGGAGCGTGGGCGGCGAGGTGGAGGTGGTGGCCGGCGACGTGGCGTACCGCTGCCGCAAGCTGGTGGTCGCCGCGGGCCCCTGGAGCAACGCCGTCCTCGGCATGCTGGGGCAGCCCCTGCCGCTCGAGGTCACCCAGGAACAGGTGACCTACTACGCCACCCCGCACCTGCGGGAGTTCCAGCCGGGGCGCTTCCCGGTGTGGATCTGGATGGACGATCCCTGCTACTACGGCTTCCCGGTCTTCGGCGAGGCCGCCACCAAGATCGCGCAGGACGCCGGCGGGCGGCCCACCACCGCGGACACCCGCAGCTTCGAGCCCGACCCGGAGAACTTCGCCCGGGTCCACGCCTGGGCCGAGCGGCACCTGCCCCGCGCGCTGGGGCCGGTGCTCTACACCAAGACCTGCCTGTACACCCTGACCCCCGACCGGGACTTCGTGATCGACCGGGTCCCGGAGCACGACAACATCGTGGTGGCCATCGGGGCGGGGCACGCGTTCAAGTTCGCCTCGGTGATCGGCCGGATCCTCAGCGAGCTGGCGCTGGCCGGCACCACCCCGTCGGACCTCGGGGCCTTCGGGTTCTCCCGTCCGATCCTGCAGGAGCGCAACCCGAGACGCAATTACATGCAGTAGCATATCCGGCTCCCGTGCGGCGCTTTGTGCCGGGTGCCCGAAAGCTGGATCCTAGCGGGAGGCGGCGGACGCCTTACTATAGTTGAAGCACCACGCCCCCTCTCGCAGTCCCGCGGACCCCCTCATGCATCCAGACCCGACCCGCACCACCGACCAGCGACTCCGCGCCGCCGTCGAGTCGTCGCCGAGCGGCATCCTGATGAGCGATGCCGAGGGCCAGATCGTGCTGGTCAACCGCGAGATCGAGCGGCTGTTCGGGTACGTGCGGGAGGAGCTGCTCGGGAAGCCGGTGGAGCTGCTGGTGCCCGCGCGGTTCCATGGGCATCACGCCCAGGACCGGCGCGACTTCACCACCAGCCCCAAGGTGCGGGCGATGGGCGCGGGGCGGGAGCTGCATGGGCGGCGCAAGGACGGCACCGAGGTGCCGCTCGAGGTGGGACTCACCCCGGTGATCACCGAGGAGGGGCTGTTCGTCCTGGCGTCGGTGGTGGACATCAGCGCGCGGGTCGAGGCGGAGCGCAACCGGCGGGAGCTCGAGGAGCAGCTGCGCCAGTCGCAGAAGCTCGAGGCGGTCGGCACGCTGGCCGGGGGCATCGCGCACGACTTCCGCAACATCCTCAACGGCATCATCGGCTACGCCGAGCTGCTGGCCAAGCCGCTGCACGGACGGCAGGAGGCGGCGGACCTGGCCCAGCTGCGCACCTACGCCGACCGCGGGCGCCAGCTGGTGGACCGGATCCTCACCTTCAGCCGCCGCTCCGAGTCGGTGCGGCAGCCGGTCCGGCTGAAGGCGTCGATCGACGAGGTCACCGGCCTGCTCCGCTCCACGCTGCCCAGCACCATCGACATCCGGCTCGACGTGCGCGCCGACGCGCCGCCGGTCATGGCTGACCCGACCTCGGTGCACCAGGTGCTCATGAACCTGTGCACCAACGCCGCCCACGCCATGGTCGAGGGCGGGATGCTCAGCATCGCGGTGGAGCCGCTCTACGTCCGCGACAGCATGGCGCGGGCCAACCCCGACCTGCACGAGGGTCCGTACGCCCTCCTGACGGTCCGCGACACCGGCTGCGGCATCGACCCCGCCGTGGTCTCCCGGGTGTTCGACCCGTTCTTCACCACCAAGCCGGCCGGCTCCGGCACCGGGCTCGGCCTGGCCATGGTGCACGGCATCATGAAGAGCCACGACGGCGCGGTGCGGCTGGCCAGCACCCTGCACGAAGGCACCGAGGTCCGCTGCTACTTCCCCGCCGTCGAGGCGGTGCTGACGGAGCCGGTGGCGGCCGACCCCGAGGCCGCGATGGGAGGCGGTGAGCGCATCCTGTTCGTGGACGATGAGCCGCCGCTGGCCCGCCTGGGTCAGCGCCGCCTCGAGGGCCTGGGCTACACCGTGACCGTGGCCATCTCGGGTGGGCAGGCGCTGGCGCTGTTCCGCGCCGATCCCTACAGCTTTGACCTGGTGATCACCGACTTCACCATGCCCGACCGCAGCGGGCTCGAACTGGCGGCCGAACTCGCGCGCACCCGCCCCGGCCTCCCGGTGGTGCTCACCACCGGGCACGTCGAGGAGTTCTCCCCCGAGGCCCTCCAGGCCGTCGGCGTGCGCGAGGTGCTGATGAAGCCCGTGCTGCTCACCGAGCTGGCCCGGGCCATCAGCGGCGCGCTCCGCCCCACCACGGCCAGCTAGCCGGGCGGCCGGCGCGGGGTAGATTGGGGGCACCCCTCACCGCAGAGCCCCTCGCCTGACAGGTCCCCACCATCCCGGCCGCTCCGGCGTCCGCTGGGAGATGATCGGCCTCGCCTGCGTGGCGAGCTTCATCGCCTACATCCTCCGCATCAACATGTCGGTCGCCGGCGAGGCGCTGGCCGCCGACCTGCGCTTCTCCCGGGTGCAGCTCGGGCTGGTCCTCGGGGCCTTCGCCTGGGGCTACGCCCTGTTCCAGTTCCCCGGCGGGCTGCTCGGCGACCGCTTCGGCGCCCGGCGCGCCCTCACCGTGGTGGTCGTGGCGTGGGGGCTCTGCAACCTCCTGCCCGGCGTCCTCCCCGGCACGGCGGTCCTGCCGCCGCTGGCCCTGGTGGGGTTGCTGGCGGTGCTCCGCTTCCTGATGGGCGCGGCCCAGGCCCCGCTCTTCCCGATCATCGGGGGGGCCACCATCCGGCTCTGGTTCCCGGTCTCCGCCTGGGGGCTCCCCAACGCGGTGACCAACGCGGGGGCGGCCTTCGGCTCGGCCGCCGCCGGCCCCCTCATCGGCTGGCTGGTGGTGACGCTCGGGTGGCGGCAGTCGTTCGTGCTCACGGCGCCGATGGCCTTCCTCTTTGCCGCCCTCTGGTGGTGGTACTATCGCGATCACCCCGCGGAGCACCGTCGCGTCTCCACCGCGGAAGCGGCGTACATCGCGGGGGAACGGGCGGCCGGCGACGCGGCGCCCCCCCGCCCTGGTGCCTGGCGGGCGCTGCTCCGGAACCGCAACCTGCGGCTGCTCACGCTGAGCTACTTCTGCAGCAACTACCTGTTCTACTTCTTCTTCAACTGGCTGGTGATCTACCTGGTGGAGGAGCGCCGGTTCACCCTGCTGCAGGGGGGGTGGTACGCTGCGGCACCGTGGCTGGTCGGGGCCTTCGGCGCGCTGGCCGGGGGCTTCGTCACCGACCGGCTGTCGCGGCGGCGGGGGCTCACCTTCGGCTGTCGCTGGCCGGCGCTGGTGAGCCTGCTGTGCGCGGGGGCGCTGATCTTCGCCGTGGCCCGCGCCGAGGCGCCCCTGGTGGCGGTGGCGCTGCTGTCGGCCTGCCTCGGGTTCCAGCAGGCCACCGACCCGGTGTATTGGGCGGCCACGGTGGCGGTGGCGGGGCGCGACTCCGCCGGCGCCTGCGGGGTGCTCAACACCGCGGGCAACGTGGTGGGCGGGATCGGCGCCCTGCTGGTGCCGGTCACGGTGGATGCCTTCGGCTGGCCGGTGGCACTGGCCACGACGGCCGGCTTCGCGGTGGCCGGCGCCCTGTTATGGCTCGCAGTGGAGATCGACGGCTAGGGGCGTCGGTCGCTGGACGCTCCGCCGCGCCGGCGGTACGTTCCCGGCGTCCCCCGCCGTCACCCAACCTCACCGGATCCGACCATGCGCATCCTGCGGCGCTGGCTGCTCGTCCTCCTCACGCTGGTCACGCCGCTCGCGGCGCAGCAGCGCGCGGCCCCCACGCCGGCGTCGGTCGCCGCGCGCATCGATTCCCTGGCGCAACAGTACCAGGCGGAGGGCCGGGTGGCGGGCCTCTCCGTGGCGGTGCTCTACGAGGGGCAGACGGTGATCGCCCGGGGCTATGGCGTGGCCAACCTCGAGACCGGCGAGCCGGTCACCGACACCACGCTCTTCGCGGTGGGGTCCGTGACCAAGCAGTTCGCCACCGTGGCCGCGCTGCTGCTGGTGGAGGCGGGGAAGCTCTCCCTGGATGACCGGGTGTCGAAGTGGTACCCGATGCTCACCCGGGCCTCGGACATCCGCATCCGCGACCTCGTGGCGCACGTCTCCGGCTATCCCGACTACTACCCGCTCGACTTCGTGGACCGCCGCATGGCCGCGCCGGCCACCACCGAGAGCATCATCCGGCGCTACGGCACCGGGCCGCTCGACTTCGAGCCCGGCACCCGCTGGTCGTACAGCAACACCGGCTTCCTGATCCTCGGGCGCATCATCGAGCGGGTCTCGGGCATGCCCTTCGGCCGCTTCCTCGAGACCCGGATCTTCCGCCCCCTCGGCATGCGGCACACCCGCTTCGAGCCCGATCCGCGCTCGCCCGGCGTCGCCCGCGGCTACAACTCGTGGGCCCTGGGCCCGCTGGAGCCCGCCACCCCCGAGGCCAGCGGCTGGACCGGTGCCGCCGGCGGCATCTACGCCACCGCCGCCGACATCGCGCGCTGGGACCTGGCCCTGATGACCGGCAAGGTGGTCGGTGCCGAGAGCTGGCGCTTCCTCACCACGCCGCGGCGGCTGGCCGACGGGCGCAACACCGGGTACAGCGGCGGGCTCGACGTGGGCCAGCGGAACGGCTGGCTCACTCTCTCGCATGGCGGCGCGGTGAGCGGGTTCATCGCCGGCAACACCTTCGCGCCCGGCAATCGCTCCGCTGTGGTGGTGCTCTCGAGCAGCGAGACCGGCGGCCCCGGCAGCGGCTTCGGCATGGCGGCGGCGGGCCTCCTCTTCGGCACCGCGCCCCCGCCCGAACTCGCCGTGCCCGCCGACAGCACCACCGAGAGTGAACCCCCGACCCCGCCCGAGATCCACGGGCCGGCGGCGGTGGATGCGGCGAAGGCGCTCTTCGCGAGCCTGCAGCAGGGCACCGTGGACCGGGGCACGCTCTCGGACGAGTACAGCTACTTCCTCAACGCGCACCGGGTGCAGGGTGCCCGGGACCGCCTGGGCCCGCTCGGCGAACCGAAGTCGGTGCAGCTCCGCTTCCGCACCGAGCGCGGCGGCATGGAGGTCGCGGTGGTGGCCTTCGTGTTCGAGGGGCTGACCGTGCAGGCGCTGATGTACCGGACCCCCGACGGCCGGATCGAGGAGTTCCTCCTCAACCCGCAGTGAGGCGCGCCATGCACCGCCGTGACGCCGTCCGGCTCGCCGCCGCCGGCACGCTGGGCCTCTCGATGCCGGCCGAACCGCCGGGCCCTCGAGCCGCCGAGTTGCCAGGCCGCCGAGGCACCGAGCCACCGGGCCGGCTCAAGCAGTCCGTCTGCCGCTGGCCGTTCGGCGACCTCCCCGACGCCGAGTTCTTCCCGATGGTGCAGCGGCTGGGCTTCGGCGCGGTGGACCTGCTCACCGAGAAGGAATGGTCCATCGCGCGGGACCATGGCCTCCTCTGCTCCATGGGCACTCCCACCGAGCGGCGCGACTTCATCCGCCGCGGCCTCAACGACCGGGCCCACCACCCGCTGCTGGTGGCAGAGCTGGAACGGGCGCTCAGCGAGGCGCCGGGCTTCGGGGTGCCGAACGTGATCGCGATGGTGGGAAACCGGGAGGGCCGCGACGAGGAGGCGGGGCTCGAGGCCTGCGTGGAGGGGCTCGATCGGGTGAAGGGGCTGGCCGAGCGGCAGGGGGTGACGATCTGCCTCGAGCTCCTCAACAGCCGGGTGGATCACGCCGACTTCATGATGGACCGGATGGCGTTCGGGCTCAAGCTGATGTACGCGGTGAACAGCCCGCGGGTGCGCCTGCTCTACGACATCTACCACATGCAGATCATGGAAGGCGATGTCATCCGCACCATCCGGAACCACGGCCACTGGATCGGCCACTATCACACCGCGGGCAATCCCGGCCGCCACGAGCTCGACCCGACCCAGGAGCTCAACTACGCCGGCATCGCGCAGGCGATCGCGGACACCGGGTTCGACGGCTGGCTCGCCCACGAGTTCATCCCCACCCGAGCGCCCGAGGCGGGGCTGCGCGAGGCGCGGATGATCTGCGCGGGATAGGGCGGCCCCTCGGCGCCGCCGACCCCGGCCCTACCGCCCGGGCAGCGCGAACGCCACCAGGTGATCCCCGAAGGTGGTGCCGAGGCTGCCGTGCCCCCCGGCGGCGATGACCACGTACTGCCTTCCGTCGATGGCGTAGGTCATCGGCGTGGCCTGACCGCCGGCGGGCAGCGCCCCCCGCCACAGCTCGCGGCCGGTCTCCAGGTCGAATGCCCGCAGGTAGTCGTCCATCGCCGCGCCGATGAAGACCAATCCGCCCGCCGTCACGATCGACCCGCCCATGTTGGGCGAACCCCACGCCTCGCTCCCCGGCGCCGCCGCGAGTTCGGGCACCTGCCCCAGCGCCACCTGCCAGCGTCGCTCGCCCGTGGCGAGGTCGATCGCCACCAGGCTGCCCCAGGGCGGCGCGTTGCACGGCAGCCCCCTGGGCGAGGCCAGCATGCCGCGGCTCATGGTGTACGGCGTGCCGCGCTGGTTGCCGTCGCTCGCCGAGGCGCGCGGCTCAAGCTTCACGTAGAGCGGGATCCGGAGCAGGTTGGTCACCAGCAGGTGCCGCTCGGGCGACCAGCTCAGTGATCCCCAGGTGGTTCCCCCCGCATACCCCGGGTACATCACCGTGCCCTCGAGGCTCGGCGGGGTGAAGATCGGCCCGGCGCGCATCCGGTCGAACTGGGCGCGGCAGGCGTCGCGCTCGGCGTCGTCGAGGCCCCAGAGGCTGTCGCGGGTGAGCGGGCCGTCGAAGAGCGGCCGGGGCAGCACCGGGAAGGGCTGGGTGGCCGCGGCCACCTCGCCGGGGACCTCGCTGGCGGGCACCGGGCGCTCCTCCACCGGGAAGAGCGGCGTGCCGGTGGCACGGTCGAGCACGAACAGGTGCCCCAGCTTGGTGGCGATGGCCACCGCGGGTACCTCCCGGCCTCCGCGCGGCACGGTGACCAGCACCGGCTGACTGGCCACGTCGAAGTCCCACAGGTCGTGGTGCACCACCTGGAAGTGCCACCGCACCTGGCCGGTCCGGCCCTCGAGCGCCACCACCGAGCTGGTGTAGCGATTGTCCCCCGGGCGGAGCCCGCCGAAGAAGTCCGGCGCCGCGGAGCCGGTCGGAACGAAGACCAGGCCCAGCGCCGTGTCCACCGAGAGCGGGGCCCAGGCGTTGCCGCCGCCGGTGATCCGCGCCGCGGTCGTGTCCCAGGACGCGTAGGCCGGATCGCGCGGATCGCGGGGGATCGGGTCGAAGCTCCAGCGTTGCGCGCCGGTCACGGCGTCGAAGGCGCGGACCACCCCGCGTTCCATGTCGACCCGCCGGTTGTCACCGATGGCGGAACCGACGATCACCAGGTCCCCGAGCACCGCCGGGGGCGAGGTGACGCCGTACTGCCCCACCTGCACCTCCCCCACGCCGCGATCGAGGTGGACCGTGCCCGCCTCGCCGAAGCCGGGGCAGGGCGTGCCACGCGCGGCGTCGAGGGCAAAGAGCCGGGCGTCGACGGTGGCAAAGAAGATCCTCGAGGCGCAGCCGCTGCCGGCCGGTCCCTTCCAGAAGGCCACGCCGCGCGACACGAAGCCCTCCGAGCGCTCGACCTTGAGATCGAGCCCCGGGTCGAACCGCCACAACTCGTGCCCCGCGGCCGGATCGACCGCGATCACCCGGTTGAGCGGCGTGCTCAGGTAGAGCCGCCCGTCGGCAAGGATGGGCGTCGCCTCGAACTTGCTGGCGCCGGTGTGGCAGCGGCCGCAGCTCGTGCCCGGCCCCTCGCTGTGATCGTCGTGGGTGGCGTCGCCGGTGCGGTAGGTCCAGGCCAGCGCCAGCCGGCCCACGTTCGCGGTGTCGATCTGCCGCAGCGCGGAGAACCGGCCGCCGCCCGGATCGCCGCCGTAGGCGCCCCACCCGGTGTCGTGACTGGTGGCACGGGCCGCGGCGCCCGGGCCCCGGGAACAGGCCGCGAGGCCGAGCACGAGCAGGATGCCCAGTGGGCGGAAGCGGGAGATGCGTGGCGACACGGGATCCACTCCGTCGGGGGATGGCCCTAGAGTATGGCCCTGCCGCCGGCGGAGCCAGACGTTCGGGACCAGCGGGATCGCGGGCGGGACGAGCGGGGCGCGCCGACCGGGGCTACGCGCCGTCGCCGAGGATGCGCGGCAGGGCGTCGCGGAAGCGGCGGCTCAGGGTGAGCCGCTCGCCGCTCTCGAGCAGCACCGCCTGGTCGCCGTGCGACGCCGGCTCGAGGAAGCGCACCCGGTCCAGGTTGACGATCGCGGTGCGATGGATCCGGGCAAACCGCGCCGGGTCCAGCCGCGCCTCGACCTCCTTCAGGGGGGTGCGCACCAGGTGCGTGCCGCTCCGGGCGTGCAGCTTGACGTAGTTGCCGGCGGCCTCGATCCAGTCCACCGCGGCCACCGGCACCAGGCGGGAGCGGTCCCGCTCCCGGACCAGGAATCGCTCCACCCGGGGCCGGGTCGGCGCCACCGCGGCGCAGAGCGCCGCCACCTGCCGGGCCAGCGCGGCGGGGTCGGCCGAGGCGTGACGGGCGAGGGCCCGTTCGATGGCGCGATCGAAGCGATCGGGGGCCACCGGTTTGAGGAGGTAGTCGACCGCGCCCTGCTCGAAGGCCTGGATGGCGTAGCGGTCGAAGGCGGTCACGAAGATCACGTCGGGGAGCGGCTCCACGGCGCCGAGGACCTCGAAGCCGTCGAGCTCCGGCATCTGCACGTCGAGCAGCACCAGGTCCGGGCGCACGGTCTCCAGCAGCTGCACCGCCTCGAGCCCGTCACCCGCCTCTCCCACGAGGGCGCAGGCCGGGTGGCGCGCAAGGAAGGCGCGCAGCTTGTCGCGGGCCAGCGGTTCGTCGTCCACGATCGCCACGCGGAGCGCGGTCACGGCGCGGCCCCCGCGTGGGCCGGCAGCTCAAGCCGGACCTCGACCCCGCCGCCCGGCGGCTCGGCGATGCCCAGGGCCGCCGCGGCGCCGTGCAGCACCGCGAGGCGCGCCCGCGTGTTGGCGAGGCCCACGCCGTGCTTCCCGGTGCCGGCCTGGAGCCCCGGGCCATCGTCCGTCACCACCAGGGTGAGCCGGTCGCCATGTCGCTCGGCGGCGATGCGCACGACGGCCGGTCCCGCCCGCTTCTCCACGCCGTGCTCCAGGGCGTTCTCCACCAGTGGCTGGAGGATCAGGCGGGGCACCCTGCAGGCGAGCGCGTCGGCCGCGATGGCGGTGCGGATCGTGAGCCGCTCGCCGAAGCGGAGCCGCGCGATCTCGAGGTAGGCCTCGAGCCAGGCCAGCTCCTGCGCCAGTGTCACCTCGGAGCCGCCGTCCCGGGCAAAGTTGAGCCGCAACAGCTCCGCCAGCCGGGCCAGCATCCGGTCGGCCCGGGCGGCATCGGTGTACATCAGGGACGAGATCCCGTTGAGGGTGTTGAACAGGAAGTGGGGGTCGAGCTGCGCCTCCAGGCGTTCCAGCCGCGCCCGCGCCAGCTCCGCCTCCAGCCGGGAGGCGCGGAGCTCCCGCTGCCGGCCCTCCTGGTACCCGCGCCAGCCGTGCAGCACGGCGATGATGAGCACGCTGTTGGGCAGCTGCAGCGCGAACTCCATCGGATAGCGGTAGCGCATGAGGCCGTAGTCGTACGGCCCCAGGCCGGCCAGCGGAAAGAGCGCCAGCCGGCTCAGCCACATGATGGTGGTGTGCAGCACGCCGCCGACCAGGATGGCCGCGAGATACGCGGGCAGCCGGGCGGGCCACCGCTCCCCGGTGAGCGGCAGGCGGCGGACCAGCCAGGCCAGCCCCAGAAAGAGGAGCGCCCCGGCATAGCCGCCGGTCAGCTCCTCGAGGAGCCGGGTGGGCAGCGTCCCGGCGTGACGGCGGGCCAGGTCGTCGAGCCAGAAGTGCAGCGCCTTCGACAACCCGAGCAGGGTGAAGACGGCGAAGACCACCAGCGGTGCCAGCCACGGCCGACGGGGACGCATGCAGCGAATGTGGCAGCCGGCCCGGTTGGCCGCCATGGTGCGGGGACCAGCGGGACTCCGCCCGGGACGGGCGGGACCGACGGTTGACGCCGCCCGGTTGGCGGCGGAGATTCGACGGGTCCGCTTCCCGCTTCCTCTTTCTCCCTTCCCCCCCGCCCATGCCCCACCTCCAGCCCCGTACCGCCCCCTTCGACGTCTGCATCATCGGCTCCGGCGCCGGTGGCGGGATGGCCGCCTACATGCTGACCCGGGCCGGCGCGCGGGTCGCGCTGCTCGAGGCCGGCGACATGTGGGACAACACGAAGGACTCGGCCATGCTCACCTGGGCGCACCAGTCGCCCCGGCGGGGGGCGAGCACCCCGGAGCGCCCCTTCGGCGAGTTCGACGCCTGCATCGGGGGGTGGAACGTGCCGGGGGAGCCGTTCACCCGGGCGCCCGGCACCAGGTTCGACTGGTGGCGCGCGCGGATGCTTGGGGGCCGCACCAATCACTGGGGGCGGATCTCGCTCCGCTTCGGCCCCCACGACTTCAAGGGCAAGTCGCGCGACGGCCTGGGCGAGGACTGGCCCATCGGCTACGACGACCTCAAGCCCTGGTACGATGAAGTGGACCGCCTGGTGGGGATCTTCGGCAGCGTCGAGGGGCTGGAGAACCACCCCGACGGGATCTTCCTGCCGCCGCCCAGGCCCCGCTGCTGGGAGCTGCTGGTCAAGCAGGCGGCAGACGCGCACCGGGTCACCTGCATCCCCTCGCGGCTCTCGATCCTCACCCGGCCCCACAACGGACGGATGGGGTGCCACTACTGCGGCCAGTGCAACCGCGGCTGCTCGGTGAATGCCAACTTCAGCTCCACCAACGTGCTGGTGTTGCCGGCCCTGGAGACCGGCCGGCTCACGCTCATCACCGGCGCCATGGCGCGCGAGGTCACCCTCGACGCCCGCGGCCGCGCCGACGGCGTGCTGTACATCGACAAGGCCACCCGCACCGAGCGCCGGATCGACGCCCGGGTGGTGGTGCTCGCCGCGAGCGCCTGCGAGTCGGCGCGGATCCTGCTCAACTCGAAGTCGCCCCGCTTCCCGCAGGGCCTCGCCAACTCCAGCGGCACCGTGGGCAAGTACCTCACCGACACCACCGGCACCGACGTGGGCGGCTTCATCCCGCGCATGGTGGACCACGTGACCCACAACGAGGACGGCGTCGGTGGCGCCCACCTCTACATGCCGTGGTGGCTGGACAACCGGAAGCTCGACTTCCCCCGCGGCTATCACATCGAGATCTGGGGCGGCCTCGGCCAGCCGTCCTACGGCTTCATGGGCGGGATCCAGAACTACCCCGGCGGCGGCGGCTACGGCCGCCAGCTCAAGGACGACTACCGCCGCTACTACGGGGCCACCATCGGCTTCTCCGGCCGCGGCGAGCAGATCCCCAACGAGGACTGCTTCTGCGAGATCGACCCCGACGTGGTGGACCAGTTCGGCATCCCGGTGCTCCGCTTCCACTGGAAGTGGGCCGACCACGAGCTCAACCAGGTGAAGCACATGCAGGAGACCTTCCGCGCCCTCCTGGCCGAGATGGGGGGGGAGGTCTGGTCGTCGATGCCGACGAAGGAGCAGGGGTACGGCATCGCCAACGGCGGCGCGATCATCCACGAGCTGGGCTGCGTCCGGATGGGCGCCGACCCCGGGCGCTCGGTGCTCAACGCGCAGTGCCAGGCGTGGGACGTGAAGAACCTGTTCGTGGCCGATGGTGGCTCGTTCGTGTCGCAGGCGGACAAGAACCCCACCTGGACCATCCTGGCGCTCTCGATGCGCGCCAGCGACTACATCACCCAGGCGATGAAGCGGGGGGAGTTGTGAACGACGACGCGGTGGCTCGGCGGCTCGGCGCCTCGGAGCCGGAGCACCCCACCCGGCGCGAGGCCCTCGCGGCCCTCGCCGCGGTCCCCCTGGTGGCGGCGGGATTCTCCCCGGCGGAGGTGCACCGGGCCGCCACCGCCGCCCGTGAGGCCCTGCGCGCGGCAGCCTTCACCCCGGTGTTCTTCACGGACCACGAGTACGCCACCGTGCGGATGCTCGCGGAGCTCGTGATCCCGCGCGACGGCCGCTCCGGCGGCGCCCTCGACGCGGGGGTGCCGGAGTTCATGGATTTCATCCTCGACGAGAACAAGGGGATGCAGACCTGGATGCGGGGCGGGCTGGCCTGGCTCGACACCGAGGCGCGGGAGCGCTTCGGGCGGGCGTTCGGGGAGCTGGCCGACGCGCAGCGCCGCGCCATCCTCGACGACATCGCCTGGCCCAGGCGGGCCCGGCCGGAGCATTCGCAGGGCGTGGCGTTCTTCAACCGCTTCCGCGACCTCACCGCCTCCGGCTTCTTCTCGAGCGAGATCGGCGTGCGGGACCTGCGCTACCAGGGGAACGAGTTCGTGATGGAGTGGCAGGGCTGCCCGCCCGAGGCGCTCCGCAAGCTCGGCGTCAGCTACGACTGACGTGACGCCGGGGGAGCGGTCCTCCGCTCCCCCGGCGCCCTGCGACACCCGCTTCATCCCTCCCGCGCTACGGCTGGGCCTCCGCCACGTACACCTGCACCGAGGCCCCCGGGATCACCCAGACCAGGTCGTCCCGGCCGTCGCCGGTCACGTCGCCCACCAGCGTGGTGGCCTGGCTCCAGTTGGTGAGCGCCGGGTGCACCTGCTCCGCGGGGGAGATCTCCGGACGGCCGTCCGCCTTGCCCCGACCGGTCTGGACCTTGTTCGACGTGGCGCCGAGCTGGTTCCAGATGATGTCGGAGTAGCCGTCGCCGTCGATGTCGCCGACCTGCGCCGTGAAGCCGCCGCCGCTCTCCAGCGGGATGGCCAGGTACGGGTTGAGGTAGGTCCACCCGCCACTGCCATTGGCCAGCCCACCGTGCAGCGCTCGACCGCCGGAATTCACCGCGCTGGACCAGAACAGGTCGGTCCGCCCGTCGCCATTGAAGTCCCCGGTGATCCGCTGGTACGCCTGCCAGCAGCAGGGGGTGAAGTGCTGCTGTGCGCTCGACAGGGTGTAGGTGCGTCCGCCGGCGTTGAAGCGCCCGGTATAGGTCCAGTTGCCGGTGTTGGGGCCGACGGTGTTGAAGATCAGGTCCTGCCGGGCATTGTTGTCGATCTCGCCCACGAAAGCTGCGTACGCGCTCCACCCGCCCGGCGCCGGCTCGTAGTAGGTCTGGGACATGTCGAAGGTCCCGTCGCCGTTGGAGAAGTTCACGTAGGTACGGTTGGTGGCGCCGAGCTGGTTGAAGACCAGGTCGTCGTCGCCGTCCCCGTCGGTATCCAGGACAAACCACTGGTACGGGGTCCAGCCGCCCTCGGGCCGCTGCTGGGCGGCCGCGAACGTCCAGCCACTCCCGGTAGAGACGGCGACGTAGGTCTTGTTCAGCGCGCCACGATGATTCCACGCCACGTCGGCCTTGCCGTCGCCGTTGAAATCGCCGCTCTGGAACCCGTAGTTCCCCCACCCCTCGGCCGCGGTGTCGGGGTGGCTCACCACCACCGCCGCCGCGAACGTGCCGCTGGCCTGGCCCAGCGCGAAGGCCAGCTGGTTGCTGGTCACGCCACGGTGGTTCCACACCAGGTCCATCCTGCCGTCGTTATCGACGTCCACCAGCCGGGTCTCGAAGGGCGTGGCGACCGGCGCGGTGATGCTCTGCACCGGGTCGAAGAGGAACTGCCCCGGCAGGGTGCTGTACTCCTGGCAGGCCCGGATGCTGTAGTTGGTGGCCTCGGTGACCTTGGCGATGCTGCCGTCGCCCACGTTCTTGAACACGTACGACAGCGGCGCCGCGGTGCTGAACGGCGCGCTCTGCGTGAAGTACGCCCGCCAGTCGCCGCTCTGGATCATCGCGATGGTCGCGGAGTCGTTGCCGCCGATCGAGGTGATCGCGATCCGCGACCGCGACAGGATCTCGTGCTGCTGGGCCGAGAGGTCCAGCCCCGCCTGCCCGGTCACGAACTTGTAGGAAGCATTGAGCGTCGCCCGGATGTCGCTCTCGCTCGCCGTCGAGGTCAGCGTGAACATCATGCTGCGGCCGTAGGTCACCTGCGAAATGTAGATCGGCGGGTTGTCCTGCCCCATGAACCCGGCATCGATCTGCGCCTGCAGCTTCGCGGGCGTGAACTGGCTGGTGAACCACTGCGCCGGCGTCGGCGGCGCCGCCACCACCACGTCGTACATCCGCTGGTAGAACTGCACCGCCACCGTCGTCTCCGACGAGTTGCGGCTGGTGCTGCCGCTGGCCTTGGCGGAGAAGCCGAGGTACTTGCCGGAGAGCCCCGCCTGCAGCGCGAACTCCTTCTCGGAGTTGTAGGTCCGCATCTCGAAGGTGCTGGCGGTCGGTGCCTGCAGCCCCCCCGCGGTGTAGTTGCCCACGATGCTCCCGATGGCCTGCGCCACGTGCGCCTGGTCCACCGTGTCCACCGTGCGGAAGTTGCTCCCGGTGGGGAAGCTGAACCCCGGGATGGAGACATTGATCGGGGTCCGCTCCTTGACCGTGATCCCCTTGAGCGACCCCGCCTGCAGCGCGTGGCTCTTCCCCTGGATCAGCGCCCCCGGGAACAGGATGTCCTGGTCCGGGTTGTAGATCACGATCTGCTGCGGGTTCTTGCTCAGGGTGTACGGCACGTCGGTGCAGGCGTAGGCCACGTTGGTCCGCGTGGTCACCACGCCCGCCGTGTCCACGGTGGTCACGCTCGCGACCGTGTCCCGGATCGCGACCGGCGTCCGGGTGCTGTCCACCACCGAGTCGGTCACCACGCCGGGCGGCGCGTACTCGTCCCAGCTCGGCAGGCCGGCCAGGAACTCCCCCGCCGTCTCGCCGCCGCCGGGCCCGGTCCCGGGTTCGCTGCCGCCGCATCCCGCCAGCATGGCGGCAAGCGCCGCCCGGCCGGCCCAGCCTCTGATCGATCGTCCGCGCATCGTTCCTCCCTGGTCAGGCACCCCGCGCCCGCCGGCCCGGGCGGGCTGGATCGAAGGCCGGTTCACATCGAGGGGTGGTCAGACGTAGAGGCGACGATCAGGCGGCTTTTCCCTCACCGGGCGCAATGGACTCCGGGGGTGCGCCGGCGGGCAAGGCTGGAAGCTGTTGTCCGGCAGAGTGTTAAGGCTTCCTTTGTCCCCCTCGTTCAGCGCCCGTCGGCGGCAGGGGAAGGCGCTGGGACTCCGGGGAATCGGGGCGTCCCCAGGCCTCGTAGAGCGCCGCCAGCCGGCGCTCCGCCCGCTCGGTCCGCGACCCTGTGGCGCCATCGGTGACGAGCAGGATCCCGCGTGCCTCCACCAGCGCCGACTCGGCCGGCGAGAATCGTCGCAGCGCGGCCAGGGCGGCGCCGAGGTCGCTCAGCGCCTCCCCCACGTCGCGGTGGCCGGCGGGCAGCGCGTTGCGCCGGATGGCGAGGGCCCGGCGGAAGAAGGACTCCGCATCTGCAACGCGCCCCTGGCGCATCCTGACGAGTCCGAGACCCACCAGGGGATGCGCCCGGTTGGCGTGACCCCGGCGAAGCACCTGGTCCTGCAGCGCCAGCGCCTTCTGGAAGCTGGCGACCGCCGCATCGAAGCGGCCCGCGTCCAGCAGCGCGTAGCCAAGGTTGTTGTACCCGGCGGCCAGGCTGGGGTGCGGAGCGGCATAGGCGCGCGCGGTGACCCGCACGAACTCCTCGAAGACCGCCACCGCCCCGAGGGTGTCCCCCATGGCCTGCAACAGGAGGGCGTGGCTGTTGAGCGTGGTGGCGACCTCCGGGTGGGATTCCCCGAGCAGCGCCCGCCGGGTCGCGAGCGCCAGGCGATACAGCGAGTCCGCCTCGGCGTACCCCCCCTTGTCCCGGAGCAGCGCCGCGAGGTTCCGCTCGATGCTGGCCACCGCCAGGTGCCGCTCCCCATGCACGGCGCGGCCGGCGGCCAGCGCCTCGCGCAGGAGCGGCTCGGCCTCCGCGCTCTTGTCCATCCGCCGGAGCAGGCCGCCCAGCCGCGCCACCGACCGGACGATCGCGGGATCCTGGGGCGGGTACAGCCGCCGGTTGACCCGAAGCGCCTCCACCAGGAGGGATTCCGCGGCGGCGTACTCGCCGACGGTCTCGAGCAGGTACGCCAGGTGCGCCTGGGCCTCGGTGACCGAGGTATCCGCCGCACCGTAGAGCGCGGTTCGGGTCGCGAGGGCGCTCCGGATGAGCGGTTCGGCTCCCTTCACGTCCCCCAGATCCTGCCGGGTGATGCCGAGCAGCAGTTCGGTGGTGGCGGTCTCGGGGTGTGGGCCGCCGTACAGCCCCCGGTGAACCGCGAGCGAGCGCTCCAGGATGGGCCGGGCCCGATCAGACAATCCCAGGCTGCCGTAGACCGAGCCCATCACCCGGAGCATGGTGGCCTGCACCGCGGGCTGGCCGGCCAGGTCTTCATCGATGCGGGTGGAGGCCCGGTCCAGCAGCTCCCGCGCGGTGACGGTCTCGCCTCGGGCCACCGAGGGATCGGACACCTCGAACAGCTCCTGCAGGAATCCTGCGACCTCGGACGCCTTGGCGGCCTCCAGCCGGGCGCGGTCCCGCTCCGCGGCCAGCCGGGTCACGTACCAGACGGTCAGGGCGACCAGGGCGGCCAGCGCCAGTACCCCCGTCACCACCTCGCGGTGGTAGCGCCGCACGAACTTGCCCAGCCGGTAGCCGGCGCTCGCCGGCCGCGCGAGGACCGGCCGTCCGTCGAGGTGGCGCTCCAGGTCCTCGCGCAGCGCGGCCACGGTGGCGTAGCGCTCCACCGGCGTCTTGCCCATGGCACGGCCGACGATGGTGTCGAGGTCACCCGCCAGCGCGCCCGCCCAGGAGAGCCGGGCGCCGTCGCGGGCGCGCCGCGCCGCGGTACTGGGCCGTTCGGGTTCCGTCTCCGCCAGCACCCGCTCGACCTGCCCCGGCGTGAGCCCCCGCAGGTGGAACGGCTCCCTCCCAGCCAGCAGCCGGTACAGCACCACGCCGAGGGAGTAGACATCCGTCGCCATCGTGGCCCGGGCGCCACGCACCTGCTCCGGGCTGGCATAGGCCGGGGTGAGGGCCCGGAGCATCGTGGTCTCCTCACCGTCGGCGGAGGGATCCACCAGCGTGGCGATGCCGAAGTCGAGCAGCTTGGCCTCGCCCGCCTCGGTGACCATGATGTTGGAGGGCTTCAGGTCGCGGTGCACCACCAGGGCCTGGTGGGCGTGCTCCACGGCGCGGCAGACCTGCAGGAACAGCCGGAGCCGCTCCGGGAGCCCAAGGCCCTGCGTGTCGGCGAAGCGATCGATCGGGAGGCCGGCGATCCGCTCCATCACCAGGAACGGGGTGCCGTCGGGGGCGGCGCCGCCGTCGAGCAGGCGGGCGATCCCGGGATGCGTGAGGTCGGCGAGGATCTGGCGCTCGGCCCGGAACCGGGCCACCAGGGCGGGGTTGGCCAGGGCACCCTGGACGAACTTGATGGCGACCTCGGCACGATACTGCCGGTCCACCCGCTCCGCGAGGTAGACCCGCCCCATGCCACCATGGCCCAGTTCACCGGTGAGGCGGTAGGCGCCGACGACCTCGCCCACCCGCGAGGCGTCGGTCACGGCGACCAGCGCCTCGACCGCCGCGGAGATGCGGCCCTGCAGGAAGTCACCGCCGGAGCAGGCGGCATCGGCGTCGAGCAGCGCTTCGACCTCGCGCCGGAGCTCGGCGTCG
Source organism: Gemmatimonadota bacterium (assembly GCA_016713785.1). Taxonomy (NCBI): domain Bacteria; kingdom Pseudomonadati; phylum Gemmatimonadota; species Gemmatimonadota bacterium. Next base: position 106,975 of record JADJOM010000002.1, read on the forward strand.
CCGGCGCAGGCCTCGGTCAGCCAGGCACCGCGGCCCGCCGGCCCCCGGGCCAGCGCGGCCTCGAAGAGTGTCTCAACCCGGTTCCACGCGGCCGTCATTGGCCCCCGCCTCGCCAAGCTCCCGGTAGAGCCAGGCCCGCGCCAGACGCAGGTCCCGGTGCACCGTCGCGGGGGAGATCTCAAGCACCGCGGCGGCCTCGTCGTAGCTCAGGCCACCAAAGTAGAGCAGGTCGATGATCTGGGCCTTCCGCTGGTCAAGCGCCGAAAGGCGCCCCAGGGCCTCATCCAGGTCCACCAGGTCGGCGGGGCGGTCCGGCGCCGCCGCAAGATCCTCCTGCAGGCCCACCGCCACGAGGCCACCGCCGCGCTTGGAGCGGCCGCGCCCACGGGCATGGTCCACCAGCACCCGGCGCATCACCTGCGCCGCCACGGCGAAGAAGTGCCGCCGCCCCTCCCAGGCCACGTCCGCACCGACCAGCCGGAGGTAGGCCTCGTGCACCAATGCGGTGGTCTGGAGGGTGTGCCCCTCGGATTCGCCCCGCAGGTGGTGGCGTGCGAGCCGCTTCAGCTCCTCATAGAGAATGGGCATGAGCCGGTCCATCGCCCGGCTGTCGCCGCGCTTCCAGTCCAGCAGGAGCTGGGATACGTCCTCGGGGGGCGGTGCGCTCATCACCGGGTGGTGTCAGGGAACTGTGGCATGAGGGGATTTTCGCCAAGCTAGCGCTTGGTCTGGGGATGCGCCAATGGTCCGGGCCTGTCGCCGGGCTGGCGACGGCCCGCGGGCCGGTCCATACTCCCCTGACCCTCCACCCCGACCGAGGAGCCCGGCCCGCCGTGCCTCCTGCCGACCAACCCGCCTGGCGCCGCATCGAGGAGCTGTTCCATTCCGCCCTCGACCAGGAACCCGCCTCCCGCGAGCTGTGGCTCCGTGAGGTGACGGGGAACGACGAGGCCATCGTGTCCGAAGTGCTCGCGCTCCTGGCCGCCGACGGGGCGGCGCCCGGGGGCGGGCTGGTGAGCCGGGTGGTGGCCGAGGCGCTGGCCGCCTCATCCGATGCCGAGACCGCGGCGCAGTGGATCGGCCGCGCGGTCGGGCCCTACCGGCTCGAGGCGGAACTGGGCCACGGCGGGATGGGCACGGTGTACCTCGCCTCCCGCAGCGACGACGCCTACCGTGCGCGGGTGGCCATCAAGTTCGTGCGCGGGGGCATCGCCGGACCCGAGCTGCTCCGCCGCCTCAGGGCCGAGCGGCAGATCCTCGCGGACCTGGCGCACCCGAACATCGCACGGCTGCTCGATGGCGGCACCGCGGACGACGGGACGCCGTATATCGTCATGGAGCATATCGAGGGGCTGCCGGTGGACCGCTACGCCGCGGACCGGCGGCTGGACCTCGGAGCCCGGGTGCGCCTGCTGCTCCGGATCTCTGCGGCGGTGCAGTTTGCCCACCAGGCGCTCGTGGTGCACCGCGACCTCAAGCCCGCCAACATCCTGGTCACCGCCGACGGCACACCGAAGCTGGTGGACTTCGGCATCGCCAAGGTGCTCGATGCCGCCGGCGGCGAGGAGACGCTCACCGGCCTCGTCGCGATGACCCCCGCCTACGCCAGCCCCGAGCAGGTGCGGGGGCAGCGGATCACCGTCGCCACCGATATCTACTCGCTCGGCGTCGTCACCTACCAGCTGCTCGCCGGCCGCCTGCCGCTCCCGGTGGAGCCGGGGACACCGCTGATCGAGCTGGCCCGGCGGGTGGAGCAGGTGGAACCGCCGAAGCCAAGCGCGGTGGCCACCGGCCCCGCCGTCGCCTGGCGCGAGGCGCTGGCGGGCGACCTCGACGCCATCCTGCTCAAGGCCCTCGCCAAGGAGCCGGAGCGGCGCTACGCCTCGGTAGAGCAGTTCGCCGCCGACCTGGCGCGGTGGCGCGACCGCGAGCCGGTGCTGGCACGGCCCGCCGGCGCCGGCTATCGCTTCCGCCGGTTCGTGGCCCGGCACCGCCTCGCCGCCGTGGCGGTGACGCTGGTGGTGGTCTCCCTCGCCGTCGGCCTCGGCGTGGCGCTGTGGCAGCGGGGCCAGGCCGAGCATGCCCGGGCGGAGACGGCGGCAACCCTGGCCCGCGCCAACGCCACCCGCGACTTCCTCATCGGCCTGTTCCAGGCCAGCAACCCGCTCACCAACCAGGGCACGGACCTCACCGCCAGCGCCCTGCTGGCCAAGGGGATCGCGCAGGTGGATTCGCTCGCGGACCAGCCGGCCCTGCAGGGGGACCTGCTGCAGCAGCTGGGCCGCATCGAGGCCGCCCGGGGCGACTACCGCCAGTCGGTGGAACTGCTGCGCCGGGCCATCGCGGCCCACCAGCGCGCCGGCAGCTCCGACTCGCTGCTGTACGACATCTACTCGGCGCTGGGCAACTCCATGCACGACCTGGGCTGGCCCGACTCCGCCGCCGCCGTTTGGCAGCACGCGGTGGAGATCGGGCTCCGGTACCGGAGCGCGGACGACCCCGATCTCGCCGGTGTCATGGGCAACCTCGGGATCGCCTACTCCCGCATGGGACTGCTGGCAAAGGCGGAGTCCACCTACCTGCGGCAGATCGCCATCGAGCGGCGCGCCTTCGACTCCATGGACACCAATCGTGCCTACGCCCTCAACAACCTCGGCCTGCTCTACGCCAACGCCGGCCGCTTCGCCGAGGCGGAGCCGGTCCTGCGCGAGAACCTGAAGGTGATGCAGGCCGCCTGGGGCGACACCATCGCCACCGTCGGCTTCGGCTACGACAACCTGGGCGTGATGCTGCGGGAGGCGGGGCGCTACGACGAGGCGGAGCCGATCCTGCGCCGCGGACTGGCCATCCGGGAGAAGCTCCTCGGGCCGACGCACCGCTTCACCGGCGAGTCGTACTCGGGGCTCGGCAAGCTCCTCGCGCAGCGCGGCCGCGGGAGCGATTACGTCGAGGCCGACTCGATGCTGCATCACGCGCTCGCGATCCTGCGCGGCGCCCTCGACCCGGACCACCCGACGATCGCCTACGTGACCCAGGCGCTGGGCAACCTGGCCTACAACCGGGGCCGGCTGCCGGAGGCGGAGCGCTGGTTCCGGCAGACGCTGGCACAACGGCAGCGGGGGCAGGCGCGGGACAACCCGGCGGTGACGGTGCAGACCCTCACCGCCCTGGGACATACCCTGCGCGACGAGGGCTCCGCCGAGGCGGCGGCGATCTTCCGCCGTGCCGACTCCCTGGCGACGGCACGGCTCGAGCCCGGCAATCCCTTCGGCCGCCGGGCCGAGATCGGCCTTGCGCTGGTGCTGGCCGACAGTGGTCCGCGGCACGCCGCCGACTCGCTGTTTGCCGACGGGATGCAGGTGCTGGCCGCGCGCATCGGCGCGGCGCATCCCTACGTGCTGCGCAACTGCCGCCGCGGGGCGGCGGTGGGCCTCCGCGCCGCGCCTCCCTGCCCCTGACGCGGCCCGGGCACCGCCGCCTGCTCCGGGACATCCAGCGCCTGCAGGAACTGCAGCACCGCGATCTCCTCCCGGCGGAGCGCCGCGGTGGGCCGCTCCCGGCGGGCCGCCGGCGGGGCCGGCGGCGAAGCGGTGCGTCCCTCGCGATAGGCCTGGAGCACCCCGGGGTGCACGTAGTACTGGCGGCAGACCGTGCGGGTGTTGCCGAGGCGGGTGGCCACCGCGTCGAGGGCGGCGAGGATGCGGCGCTCCGCGTCGGTGGCGGAGGCGGGCGCCCCGGCGGCGCGCAGTTCCCGCACGGCCAGCATGGTCCCGGCCCAGGTGCGGAAATCCTTGGCGGTGATCCCCGGGCCGGCGATCTCGCGCAGGTAGTCGTTGACGTCGCCGGAGGAGACCGTCTGCCGGCGGCCCGCCGGGTCGAGGTACTGGAACAGCTCCTGCCCGGGCAGGTCCTGGCAGCACTGGATGATCCGCGCCACGCGGCGATCATTCAGGGTGATGGTGTGCTGCACCCCGCTCTTGCCCCGGAAGCTGAAGCGCAGCTGGTCGCCCGTCACCTTCACGTGCCGGCCCCGCAGCGTGGTCAGCCCGAAGGACCGGTTGGTCCGGGCATACTCGTCGTTGCCCACCCGCACCAGGGTCCGGTCCAGCAGCCGCACCACGGTGGCGAGGATCTGGCGCCTGGAGAGGTCGCGGGCGCCGAGGTCCCGCTCCACCCGCTCGCGCACCGCCGGCAGGCGCTCGCTGAAGGTGAGGATCCGGCGGAACTTGGAGTGGTCCCGGGTGGCGCGGTAGGCGGGGTGATAGCGATACTGCTTGCGGCCCCGGTCGTCGCGGGCGGTCACCTGGATGTGGCCCGCCGGGTCGGGACAGATCCAGACATCGGTCCACGCCGGCGGAATCGCCAGCCGGAGCAGGCGGCGGCGCTCGGCCCGGTCGGTGACCAGGCCGCCGTCGGGGGTGTAGAAGGCCCATCCGGTCCCGACGCGCTTCCGCCGGATGCCCCGGAAGGCATCGGTGACGTAGACCAGCCCTGCCCGGTCCGCCGACTCGCGATGCTCGTGGTGACGACTGGAGGCCATGGGCCTCCAAGTTGGTCGCCCCCGGCCGCTTTGCGCCAGCCCGGGCGCCTCACAACCTCCCCGAGGTGTCCGTGACGCTTCCCCGCCGCGACTTCCTCCACCTGGCCTCCGGCGCCCTCGCCGGCCTCGGTGCCGGGGTTCCGTTTCCCGTGCCCCGCGTCCCGCGCCCCCTCCCGCCTGGCCGGCCGCGGCCCACCGCCGCCCAGCTCGCCTGGCAGCGGGACGAGTGGGCCATGTTCATCCACTTCGGCGTCAACACCTTCTCCGATCGCGAGTGGGGCGACGGCCGGGAGGATCCCGCCAGCTTCACCCCGGCCGCGCTCGACGCCCGGCAGTGGGCCCGCGCCGCGCGCGCCGCCGGGTTCCGGGCCATGATCCTCACCGCCAAGCACCACGACGGCTTCTGCCTCTGGCCCACCGCCACCACCCGCCACGGCGTGGTGTCGAGCCCGTTCCGCGGCGGCCAGGGCGACGTGGTGCGCGAGTTCGTGGACGCCTGCCGCGCCGAGGGGCTGCGGCCGGGGCTCTATCTCTCGCCGTGGGACCGCAACGCCGCCGTCTACGGGGACTCCCCCCGCTACAACGACTTCTACTGCGACCAGCTCACCGAGCTGCTCACCCGCTATGGCCCGCTGGCGGAGGTCTGGTTCGACGGCGCCAACGGCGAGGGCCCCAACGGCCGCCGCCAGGTGTACGACTGGCCCCGCGTCTTCGGGCTGGTGCGCCGGCTGCAGCCTGAGGCGGTGATGTTCTCCGATGCCGGCCCCGACGTCCGCTGGATCGGCAACGAGACCGGCTCGGCCGGCGATCCCAACTGGTCCACCGTGGACCCCGCCGCCGTCCCCTATCCCGGCGCCGAGGGCGAGCGCGTCATCGCCATGCTGCAGCACGGGGACCCCGCCGGCTCCATCTGGCGCCCTGGCGAGACCGACGTGTCCATCCGGCCGGGGTGGTTCCATCACCCCGCCGAAGATGCGCGGGTCAAATCCGTGGCCGCGCTCGAGGCGATCCACTGCACCTCAGTGGGCCGGAACTCCAAGCTGCTCCTGAACGTCCCGCCTACCCGCGAAGGCCTCCTCCATCAGACGGACGTGGCCCGGCTCACGGCGCTCCGCGCCCGGATCGACGGCCTCTTTGCCGAGGACCTTTCGCGGCACGCCACCCGACGCTGGACCGCGACCGGCCCCACCACCGGCCGGCTCGAGCTGGAGCTGCCCCGCCCGGTCACCGTGAACCTGGTGGCCCTGGGCGAGGCCATCGAACTGGGCCAGTGCGTGGCGCGGTTCCGGCTGGAGGGCAGCCCGGATGGGCGGGCCTGGACCCCGCTCGCCGCGGGCCAGACCATCGGCTACCGGAAGCTCGACCGCTGCCCCCCGACCCTGGTCCGGCGGGTCCGCTTGTCTATTGATGATGGGCTGGACCAGCCACGCATCACCCAGCTGGCCCTGTTTCACGACGTTTCAGCTTGACACTTCCGGGGACGGCCACCGTATTGGAGCCGTCCCCATTGGAGTCGCCCTCATGTTGAAGCCGTTCGTGACCCTGGCCGCCGCGGCGGCCGTCGGCGTGGTGCTGTGGAAGCTGCTCGGTCTCCTGCTGCTGCCGCTGGTCGGCATCGCGCTCGGCCTGTTCATCACGGTGCTCAAGTTTGCCTTCGTGGGCGCGGCGTTATTCTTCGCGCTCTGGCTGTTCCGCCGCATCACCCGGGACAGCACCAGCACGGCCTGACTCCCCTGACGGCGGACCGTCACGCGTGACCCTTCGCCGGACCCTGCTCCTCTCGCACCTCGTCATCGGCTGCCTCCTGGCGCCGGTGCTCGTGGTGCTGGGCCTCACCGGCGCCATCCTCGCGGTGCAGCCGGAACTCGAGGATGCCTCCAATGCCCTGCTGACCGGCGTCGAGCCGGGTGGCCCCCGCCTGCCGCTCGTGGAGCTGACGGCCCGGCTGCAGGCCGCCTACCCGGGGGCCACGCTCCAGGGCGTGCGCTTCCCCGAGCGGCCGGACCGGGCCCTCCGGATCACGCTGCATCGTCCGGACGGCACCGACGCCGACCTGCTCGTCGACCCCTACCACGGCGTGGTCCTCGGCACCGGCGAGGAGTACTGGTCGCTGCGGCCGGTGCAGGTCTTCCACACCCGGTTCGGGCTCGATCGCTACGGCGCCGCCATCGCGGCCTGGAGCGCGGTCGGGCTCATCTTCCTCTCGCTGAGCGGCATGATCCTCTGGTGGCCGGGGAAGATCCTCTCGATTGTCCGCACCGGCTCCTCGCGGCGGATCCTGCTGCACCTCCACAGCGCCCTGGCCGCCTGGTCGTGGATCGCCCTGATGTGCTTCGGGGTGACTGCCGCGGGGCTGTACTGGCAGACCCCGGCGTACAACACTCTGGCGCGGCTCACCGGCGCCGGACCGATCCCCGATGGCTCCGGGCTGTCCCCCGCGACGTGTCCCGCCGACAGTGCAGCGGGATTCGACCGGCTGGTCCAGGCCGCGACCGCGGCCCAGCCGGGTGCCTCCCTGACCTGGATCGAGGCGGGGAGGGCCGCGGGTACTCCCATCAGGGTGGCCATGCGCCACCCCGGCGACCGCACGCCGGCCGGCCGGACCACGGTCTTCCTCGACCCGTGCACCGCCACCGTCCTGGCCCAGATCGCCACCCCGACGGCGCCCCTCGCCTACCGGGTGGTGCGCCAGTGGACCCGGGAGCTGCACACCGGCGACCTCTGGGGCTGGCCCACGCGCACCCTCGCGTTCCTGTTTTCGGTCACCCTGCCGGTGGTGGCGCTGAGCGGTCCGCTGCTCTGGTGGAAGGGGCGCCGGAAGGGCACCTAGGTCGGTGGCGGCGGGTGCGCGTGCCCGCCGTGCGCGGCGACCGCCCGCGCGCGTATCTTCTCCCCATGTCGCGCCCCGTCCCCGAACTCCTCGCCCCCGCCGGCACCCTCGATGCCGTGCGCGCCGCGCTCGCCAATGGCGCCAACGCGGTGTACCTGGGCGCCGAGCGCTTCAACGCCCGGGACGACGGCGCGCAGCTCACCCTCGATGAGGTCGGCGAGGCCTGTCGCCTGGCGCACGCCCGCGGCGCCCGGGTGTACCTCACCTTCAACATCCTGTTCAAGCCCGCCGAGCTGGCCGACGCGCTGGCCCACCTGGGCGAGTGCGTCGACCGCGGCATCGACGCGGCCATCGTGCAGGACCTCGGGGCCGTCCGGCTGATCCGCCAGCTCTATCCCGCGCTCGAGATCCACGGCTCCACCCAGATGACGGTGCACGACGCCGCCGGCGCCCGGGTGCTGGAGGGGCTGGGCGTGGACCGGGTGGTGCTGGCGCGGGAGAACACGCTGGAGGACATCCGCGCCATCCGCGCCGCGGTCCCGGACCTCGGCCTGGAGAGCTTCATCCACGGGGCGCTCTGCATCGCCTATTCGGGGCAGTGCTACATGTCGGGGATGATCTCGGAGCGGAGCGCCAATCGCGGCGCCTGCGCCCAGAGCTGCCGCAAGGACTACGTCCTCGCCGACGCCGCCACCGGCGCGGAGCTCGACCGGGGTTACCTCATCAGCGCCAAGGACCTGGCGGCGGGCGAGCACCTCGACGCCATCGCGGAGGCGGGGATCGGCTGCCTCAAGATCGAGGGGCGCAAGAAGAAGCCCGAGTACGTGGCCACCGTCACCCGCACCTACCGCGACTTCCTCGACCGCCTGGGCACCGGGCAGTGGGTGCCGCCCACCGAGGCGGAGGTGCAGCCGCTGGTGCAGATCTTCTCGCGCGGCTTCACCGGCGGGATGTATGGCGGGCGCGCGGGGCGCGACTACATCACCCGCGACCAGCCGGACAATCGTGGAATGGTGCTGGGCCGGGTGAGCGGACACGACGGCCGTGACCTGCTCCTGACCGTCACCCAGCCGGTGGCGGTGGGCGATGGCCTCGGCTTCGAGCATCCCGCGGGCGCCCAGAAGGGAAACACCGGCTTCAGCGTGACGCGGGTGCGCACCCTGGGCCAGCGCGGCGGGCGGATCACCCTCGCCATCCCGGCCGTAACGGACGTGCCCGAAGGCTGGGTGGTGGTCCGGTCCTCCCAGGCCGAGCTGCTGGAGCGGGCGCGCGCCTCCTTTGCCGCGGTGGAGCGGCATCCGCCGCTGCCCCGCACGCCGCTCACCCTGGCCGTCGCCGGGGCGGCGGGCACGCCCCTCACCCTCACCGCCACCGCCACCGCCACCGCCGACCACGAGACCGTCACGGTCGAGAGCGCCATCCGGCTGGCCCCGGCGGGGAAGCATCCCCTCGATGACGCCAGGCTGCGCGAGCAGCTCGGCCGGCTGGGCGAGACTCCCTTTGTGCTCGGCGCGCTGGATCTGGCGGGGCTCGCGGACGGGCTCTTCCTGCCGGTGAGCGCCATCAACGAGCTGCGGCAGGCGGCGGTGGCGGAGCTGGTGCAGCGGCGGGACTGGGCCGAGCAGGCCCGGCTGGCCGCGCGCACGGCGGCGATCACCACCGCGGTGCAGGGGGATTCGGTGGCCGAGCCGCCAAGCCGCCGAGCCGCGACCGAGCCCCCTCCGGGAGCGCGTGAGCGCGACCCGGGGGCGAGGGAGTCCTTCAGGGCCGAGCCGCCGAGCCTCACCGCCGAGGTCTGGCGGATCGAGGATGCGCGGATCGCGGCGGGGGCGGGCGCCACGGAGGTGGCGCTCGACGTCTTCCTGCGGCATCCCACGCCGCCCGTGTCGCGGGTGCGCAAGCTGGCGGAGGACCTGGCGTCGGGCGGCATCGGATTCCGGCTGCGCACCCCGACGATCGTGCGGCCGGAGGAACGGAAGACGGTGGACAAGTGGCTCGCGCTCGGGCTGCCGCTGGTGAGCGGGCACCTGGGGCTGGTGGCGGAGCTGGCGGGGGCGGGGCGCGACGTGGTGGCCGACTACGCCGTGAACTGCTTCAACCCGCACACGGCGGCGGAGCTGTTCCGGATGGGCGCCCGGCGGATCGTGCCGTCCATCGAGCTGACGGGCGAGGAGCTGGCGCAGGTGGCCGCGCCCTGGGGCGGGCGGGGGTTCGAGGTGTTCGTGCACGGCCGGCCGGAGGGGATGACGCTGGAGCACTGCGTGCTCTCGGCGGCCTTCGAGCGGGAGGCCACCACCTGCCGCGACCTCTGCGTGCAGCTGCACCCCGACGTGGAGCTGACGGACCCGGCGGGCTACGTCTTCCCGGTGGCCACCGACTCCGCCTGCCGCAACCGGCTGCTGCACTCCCGGCCGGTGAGCGGCGGCCAGTACCTGCCGGCGCTGTGGCGGGCCGGCTTCCGCGCCTACCGGATGGTCTTCAACGTCCCCGGCGACCCGGTGGCGGAGGTGACCCGCGCCTGGCGCGGGGCGCTCGACGCGCTGGGCCGCGGCGCCGCGCCCGACCTCGAGGCCATCCGCGAGGTGACCGGCCGCGCCTTCACCCGCGGGCACTTCGCGCGCGCGGTCTAGCCGCCCGCGGCGGCCCTACCGGCCCCGCTTCCCCGCCGCCACCACGTCGTCCTTCTCCCCCCGCAGTTCGAAGGTCCTGGCGCGCCCCGCCGCCGGCCCGAACTCGAAGGTCATGCCGTCCATGATCTCGTACAGCGCGCCGTCCTTGATGAGCCCCATGCTGAACCAGCGGTCGTGGGTGGGGATCAGCAGGAACGGCTCGGCATCGGGCCAGGGGTCCTTGAGCCAGTCCCCGTGCAGCGCGCCGTCGCGGTGGGTGAGCGCAAAGGCGATGGTGACGGTGGTGTCGCCCCAGTCCGGGTTGCGCCAGTGCATCTCCCAGGTGCCGAGGTAGGGGGAGATCTCCGCCGAGGTGAGCTCCAGCCGGTAACTGGGCGGCACCTCGATGCGCAGCGGCACCCGGATGGTGCCCCACTGCATGGCCAGCGTGGCGCCCGCCAGCCGCACCTCCGGGAAGCCGAAGGTGAGCACCTCGGTGAAGGGCGCCGTCTCGGGGGTCACGTCGAACCGGACCTGCTCCGGGGTCGAGTCGGGGTGCCGGGTGTGGAACATCCGCGCCCGCGGGTCGAACACCACGGTCCAGGTCTCGGGCCGCACCACCATCCACACCGAGTACTTCCCCTTGGCCAGGGCGTGGCCGTTCACCGACACGTCCTTGCCCACCTCGAGCGTCGTGGCCCAGTTGGCGCCGGGGGTCCAGACCTCGTCCCACTTCACCTCGCCCCCGAACAGCGCCTCGCGCCCGCGGGCCCGGGGCCGGGAGTACTCGACGGAGATCACCGTCCCGTCGATCGTCTGGCTGACCGAGGCCGGCTCACTCGCCTTGACCTGGCCGGCCACCGGGGGAAGGGCGAGGGCGCAGAGCAGCAGCCCCGTCGCGGCGTGACGGGCAAGCGGGAGCGGCATCAGGCGTCCCCGTAGCGGGCGTCGATGGCGGCGCGGATCGCGTCGAGCGATTCGCCCGCGCGGTGCAGCCGGTGGGCCAGGCTGGCCTGGCCCTGGCAGATGTCGCAGTAGCGGGACATCGCCTCGCCTTCGTAGCAGGAGAGCAGCGAGTAGAAGGTGGGCGGGTCGGTGCACTGGCAGTGGCAGCGGATGCCGTCGACGATCTCGGGAATCTCGCGGACCTTGTCGAACAGCGGGATGAGGTCGGGCGTGGTAGCCAGCTGGTCGGCGGTCCAGACCCGGGCGGCCGTGATGCCGGCCCGTGGCACCGGGTGCGGACCCAGGACCCGTCGCGGCGCGCCGCACCAGGTGCTGAGGGCGGCCGCACGCCGCGGGGCCGGGCGGAAGAAGGGCAGCAGCGCCACGCCGGCGATCGTCGCCACGAACAGGCGGCGCGGCTGCGGCCCGGCGAGGGGCAAGGGAAGGCGCATGGGACCCTCGGCGTTCAGGAGTGGCGACCGGATGCTGCAAGGTACCGGCGGGCCGGGGAGCGGTCCAGCGGAGGGGCATTCCTGTGGCCGCCGCGGCGCCGTACCTTCACCCCGTCCCGCGTCCCTACGCACAACCATCACCATCGGATCCATCACCCGCGGACCGCCCATGCCTCGCCTGCGCCTCACGTTGCTTACCCTGTCCCTGCTCACCGCCCCGCTGGCCGCCCAGGCGCCGGTGCGCACCCCCCCGGCCCGGCTGGGCTTCGCGCCCGGGCGCCTGGAACGGATCGGCCCCGTGGTGCAGGCCGCCATCGACAGCGGGCGCGCCGTCGGCGCGGTGGTGCTGGTGGCGCGGCACGGCACGGTGGCCTACGCCCAGGCCTTCGGCTGGGCCGACCGCGAGGCGCAGCGCCCGATGGAACTCGGCACGCTGTTCCGCATTGCCTCGCAGACCAAGGCCGTCACCAGCGTGGCGGTGATGATGCTGGTCGAGGATGGCCTGCTCCGGCTCGGCGACCCCGTGGCGAAGTTCCTGCCCGGCTTCGCCACGGCGCGCGTGGCGAGCGCCAGCGACACCGGGCTGGTGCTCACCCCGGTGCGCCGGGCCATCACCATCCGCGACCTCCTCACCCACACGGCGGGCATCTCCTACGGCACCGACTCCCTGGTGCGGGACGCCTACGCCGCCGAAGGCCTCGGCCCCCAGGCGGGATACGGCTGGTACTTTGCCGACAAGGCCGAGCCGATCTGCGCCAGCATGGAGCGGCTGAGCCGGCTGCCGATCGTGGCGCAGCCGGGCGCGCGCTTCGTGTATGGCTACAACACCGACATCCTGGGCTGCGTGGTGGAGAAGGTCTCCGGGCAGAGCCTGGCCGACTTCTTCGCCGCCCGCATTTTCGGCCCGCTGGGCATGCGGAACACCTGGTTCTACCCCCCGGCCGCGGCGGCGGGGCGCCTGGCCACCTTGTATGCCGCCAGCGACGGCGGGCTGGTGCGCGCCCCGGAGGGGGCCCGGGGCCAGGGCAGTTACCTCGAGGGGCCGCGCACCAGCTACTCCGGCGGCGCCGGCCTTGTCTCCAGCGCCGGCGACTACGCCCGCTTCCTGCAGATGCTGGCCAACGGCGGCAGCCTGGACGGGGCGCGGATCCTGGGGCCGCGCACCGTGGGCCTCATGATTGCCGACCACGCCGATACGCTCTTCTCCCGCAACGGGCTGGGCTTCGGACTCGGCTTCGAGCTCCTCGAGGAACCCGGCCGCGCCGGGCAGTACGGCAATCCCGGCCGGTTCGGCTGGGGCGGCGCGTACGCCACCAATTACTGGGTGGACCCGAAGGATGGCCTGGTGGTGGTGTTCATGACCCAGCTCCTGCCGGCGGGCCCGCTCGACCTGGCCGACCGGCTGCGGACGCTGGTGTACCAGGCGGTGGCGCGATAGCGCTAGGCGTCGAGCCGGCGGTCGTAGGGCACCACCTCGCCGGCCTCGACGTACCGCTTGAACAGCCGCAGGTACATCGCCCAGCAGAACGATGAGGTCCGGAAGTGCGCGTTGGCGGCGGGCCACCCCGTGTGCGAAAAAGCCACGTGGGTCCCGCCCTCCATGGGCGCGAGCGCGAATCCCACCCGGCTCCCCCGCCAGTCCTCATCGGCCACGACCATCTCCCACGCGACCGCGCGGGGCGGATCGTACGCCACCACGACCCCCGTCCAGGCGTAGCCCGGGCCGAAGTCGAGGGCGTAGCGCGCGCCCGGGCCCGGGGTGCCGCTCGCCCGCAGGCTCCACCAGGCATCGAGGCCCGCGGGGTCGGTGAGCGCCGCGAAGACGCGCTCGGGGGGCGCGAACACCGGGAAGTCGTGCAGGATCTCAGGCATGGGGGTCTCGGCGTGAGGGAGCCGGGGCAATCATGCGGCCCGGGACGGCGCGCCACAAGGCCCGGCCGGTACCCCGGCCGGCGCCGTCTGGCCTTTCCCTCCGCCGGGTGATAGCCTCCTCATCATGCGCGTCATCCTCGAACGCCGGAACCAGGCGGTCCACTTCGCCGCCACCACCGAGAGCGGCGCCACGGTGGCCATCGACGGGGCACCCGCCATCGGCGGCCAGGGCCTCGGCGCCCGGCCCATGGAACTGGTACTCACCGCCCTCGGCGCCTGCAGCGGCATCGATGTCGTCGCCATCCTGGCCAAGCAGCGGCAGGAGGTGCAGGCGTTCCGGGTCACGGTGGAGGGGGAGCGGGAGCCGGGCAAGGAACCCTCGCTCTTCTCCACGGTGCATGTGCGCTTCGAGGTGACCGGCGCCTGCGATCCCGACAAGCTGGGCCACGCGGTGGGCCTCTCCATGGAGAAGTACTGTTCGGTGGCGCGGATCCTTGAGCGCAGCGCCACCATTACCTGGAGCCACGCCGTGCTCCCCGCCGCATGACCGGCCCCGGCCCGCACTTCGAGACGCTGGCCATCCGGACCCAGCTGCCGACCACGCCCGAGCGGGAGCACGCGGCGCCGCTCTTCCTCACCTCGAGCTTCGTCTTCGACGACGCCGAGCAGGCCCGCGCCCTGTTCGCCGACGAGGTGCCGGGCAACATCTACAGCCGCTACGCCAACCCGAACACCGACGAGTTCGTCCGCAAGCTCTGCCTGCTCGAGGGAGCGGAGGACGGCATCGCCACCGCCTCGGGGATGGCGGCGGTGTACGTGGCCCTGGCCGCGCTGCTCAAGACCGGCGACCACGTGCTCGCCTCGCGGGCGCTCTTCGGCTCCACCCACCAGATCCTCACCCGGCTCCTGCCCCGCGTGGGCATCAGCCACAGCTACGCCGACAGCGCGCGGCCCGAGACGTGGGAGCCGCTCTTCCAGCCCACCACCCGCCTGGTGTTCGTGGAGACGCCGTCCAACCCGGGGCTCGACCTGATCGACCTCGAGTGGCTGGGGGCGCTGTGCCGCGCCCGCGGCGTGCCGCTCGTGGTGGACAACTGCTTTGCCACGCCCTACCTGCAGCGACCCATCGCCTGCGGGGCCGATCTCGTGGTGCATTCCGCCACCAAGTACCTCGACGGCCAGGGCCGCACCCTGGGCGGCGCCATCGTGGGCCGCGCGGCGCTGGTGGCGGAGGCGCGCTTCTTTGCGCGGCACACCGGGCCAGCGCTCTCGCCCTTCAACGCGTGGGTGCTCTCCAAGAGCCTCGAGACGCTGGCGGTGCGGATGGACCGCCACTGCGCCAGCGCGCTGGCGCTCGCCACCCGCCTCGAGGGGCACCCGGACCTCGAGGAGGTTCGCTACCCCTTCCTGCCGAGCCACCCGCAGCACGCGCTGGCGCGGCGGCAGATGGGGCAGGGAGGCGGGATCGTGGTGCTGGTCCTCAAGGGCGGGCTGCCGCGGGCGGGCCGCTTCCTCGATGCGGTGCGCCTGGTCTCCCACAGCCCCAACCTGGGCGACACCCGGACCATCGTCACCCACCCGAGCAGCACCACGCACTCGAAGCTGACCGAGGACGAGCGCCGGGCCGTGGGCATCCCCCCGGGGCTCATCCGGGTCTCGGTGGGACTGGAGCACCTGGACGACATCACCGCCGACCTGCTGCAGGCGCTGGAGCGGTCGCGCTGAGGCGCGGCCGCCGGCCGCGCGCGTCATCACCCCTCATTCCGTGGGCCTGCATGCGTAACCGACTGCTGCTGGCATTCGCCGGCCTGCTCGCCGTCACCCCCGTCGCGGCGCAGACCGCGGCGCTCCCCACCATCGAGGAGAAGACCGCCGGGATGCGGCGGCTCGACGGGTTCCTCCCGGTGTACTGGGACGAGCGCGGGGGCCGGCTCTGGCTCGAGGTGCCGCTGGCGGACGAGGAGCTGATCTTCATCGCCTCGCGGGCCACGGGCATGGGCTCCAACGACATCGGCCTCGACCGCAGCCAGGTGGGCGAGGGCAAGATCGTCCGCTTTGACCGGGTGGGCCCGAAGCTGCTGCTGGTGCAGCCCAACTACGCCTACCGCGCCGACTCGCCGGACAGCGCGGAGCAGCGCGCGGTGCGCGAGTCCTTTGCCCAGTCGGTGCTGTGGGGCTTCACCGTGGCCGCGGCCACCGGCGGGCGGAGCCTGGTCGACGCCACCGACTTCGTGCTCGCCGACCTCACCGGCGTGGCGGAGGTGCTGCGCGCGTCGGGACAGGGCAGCTACGCGCCCGACGCCTCCCGCGGCGCGCCCTACCTGTCCAACACCCGCGTCTTTCCGCGCAACACCGAGATCGAGGCCACCCTCACCTTCACCGGCGGTCCCCCCGGCGCCTGGACCCGCGGCGTGACGCCGACGCCCGCCGCCATCACGCTCCGCCAGCACCTCTCGTTCGTGGCGCTGCCGGAGCCGGGCTACCGGCCGCGGGCCAACGACCCCGGCGCCGGCTACTTCGGCGTCGAGTACGCCGACTACGCCAGCCCCATCGGCGAGCCGCTGGCGCAGCGACTGATCATCCGGCACCGCCTCCAGAAGAAGGACCCCGCCGCCGCGCTGAGCGACCCGGTGCGGCCCATCGTCTACTACCTCGATCGCGGCGCGCCCGAGCCGGTGCGTTCCGCCCTGCTCGACGGGGCCCGCTGGTGGAGTCACGCCTTCGAGGCACTCGGCTACCGCGACGCCTTCCGGGTGGAGCTGCTGCCCGAGGGCGCCGACCCGATGGACGTGCGCTACAACGTGATCCAGTGGGTGCACCGCGCCACCCGGGGCTGGAGCTACGGCGGCGCGGTGGTGGATCCGCGCACCGGCGAGGTGATCAAGGCCGCGGTGCAGCTCGGCTCGCTGCGGGTACGGCAGGACTACCTGCTGGCCGAAGGGCTGCTCGATCCCTACATCACCGGCACCGAGGACCCGGTCGCCCCCCTCGGCATGGCGCTGGCCCGGCTGCGCCAGCTCGCCGCCCACGAGGTGGGCCATTCGCTCGGCCTGGCGCACAACTACATCGCGAGCACCCAGGGTCGCGCCTCGGTGATGGACTACCCCCACCCGCTGGTGCGCCTCGCGCCCGACGGCGGCCTGACCCTCGACAGCGCCTACGCCGTGGGGCTCGGCGCGTGGGACAGCGTGGCTATCGCCTACGGCTACATGGATCCGCCGGCGCGCGGCCCGGAGCGCGAGCTGCTGGCCGGCGTCCTGCGCGAGGCCCGCGCCCGCGGGCTCACCTTCCTCACCGATGGCGACGCCCGCCCCGCCGGCAGCGTGCATCCCGAGGCCCACCTGTGGGACAACGGCGTGGACGCCGCCGCGGAGCTGACCCGGGTGATGGACGTGCGCCGGGTGGCGCTCACCCGCTTCGGCGAGACGGCCATCCGCGCCGGACGCCCCTGGGCCACGCTCGAGGAGGTGCTGGTGCCGGTGTACCTGCACCACCGTTACCAGCTCGAAGCCACGGTCAAGCTCGTGGGCGGCCAGTGGTACAGCTACGCCGCGCGGGGCGATGGCCAGGTACCGCGCCGCCCGGTGCCCGCCGCCGACCAGAAGCGCGCCCTCACCGCCCTGCTCCGCACCCTCACCCCCGCCGAGCTCACGCTGCCGCGGCCGGTGCTGGCGGTGCTGCCGCCGCGCCCGAACCTCTGGGATCCGCACCGCGAGCTGTTCCGCCGCACCACGGGACTGGCCTTCGACCCCGTGGCGCCCGCCATGGCGGCGGCCGACCTCACCGTGGCGCTGCTCTTCGACACCGAGCGCGCCGCGCGTCTGGTGCTGCAGCCCGCGCTCGAGCCGGGCGCGCCGGGCCTTGCGGAGGTGCTCAAGGCCGTGGTCAGCGCGGCGTTCGGGCCCACCCCGCGCGATCCCTACGAAGCGGAGGTGGCGCGTGGCGTCCGCTACGTCGTGGCCGACCGGCTGGTGCGACTCGCCACCGAGGCCGACCTGCCCCAGGCGCGCGCGATCGCGCTGGCCGAGGTGGAGGCGCTGCAGCGGCGGATGGAGGCGCTCCGCGCCCGCCCGTCGGTGAGCGCCGCGGACCGGGCCCAGGCCTTGGCCCTGGCCGGCGACCTGCGCCGATTCCTGGAGCATCCGCGCGGCCCCGCCGACACCGCGCCGGCCCCGCTGGCGCCGCCCCCGGGCAGCCCGATCGGCGACGAATGACGGCGCCCTCCACCACGCTGGGCTGCCCCAGCCGGGGCACGCCCTTCGGCGCGGCGCTTGCCCGCCGGACCATGGCCCTCGTCGGGTGGCGGGTGGTGGGCGCGATGCCGCCGCTGCCCCGCTTCGTCCTGATCGTTGCCCCGCACACCTCCAACTGGGACTTCCCCCTCTGCATCCTGGCGATGTTTGCCATCCGCTTCCGCCTGAGCTGGCTCGGCAAGCACACGCTCTTTCGCTGGCCGGTGACGGGGCTGCTCCGCTGGCTCGGCGGCGAGCCCATCGAGCGGACCGCGGCCCACGGCACCGTGGGCGCCGCCATCGACCGCTTCCAGGCGCGGGAGCAGTGGGTGCTCGGCATCTCGCCCGAGGGCACCCGCAAGCGGGTGGCGGAATGGAAGACCGGGTTCCACCGCATCGCCGTCGGCGCCGGGGTACCGATCGTCCCGGTGGCGGTGGACTACTCGCGGAAGGTGGTGGATATCCTCGCGCCGGTCTGGCCCACCGCCGACGCCGACGCCGACATCCGCGCCCTGCGCCGCCTCTTCCACCCGCGCATGGCCCGCTTTCCCGAGCGCTACGTGCTGCCGCCGGAGGACCCGGCGTGAGCCCGGCGGGGGAGGAGCCCCCGCCGGCGATGGCGCGCTTCCTCGCCAGCCTGGAGCTCGACTACGACCGCTGGCGGGAGGGGGAGGGATACGACCTGGAGGCCCTCCGGGCACTCACGCCGTCGGAGCAGGAGGTGGCGCTGGCCCTGCTCCGCGAGCGGCTCGGGGGGCCGGGCGCCGGCTGGCGCGAGGTCGAGGCGGTGGCAGCGCTCGCCCTCCCGGCCGCGATGCGCTTCCTGCGCGAGCTCGAGTGGCATGATGTCGCCGAGATCCGCCTGCGCGCCGCGGTGCTGGCGCCGGACGGCGGGAGCCGGGGCACCGTGGAGCGCGAGGTGCTGCGCCTGCTCCGGGACCCCGCCACCGACATTGGTGCCGACGCGCTGATGCGTCGCGCGGAGGAGCACCCCGAGCCGGCCATCCGGGCGGCGCTGCTCTGGTGTGCCGTGGATGGCGCGCCGCACCTGCGGGTCCACGCCGCGGCGCTGGCGCTCTACCTGGCCGGGGGCGCTCGGTCGGCGTTCGACTGGGAGCACCGCCCCCTCTTTCTCCGCTTCGGTGAGCCGCCCCGGGCGGAGCGCCAGGCGGCCCTGGCGGAGCTCCTGGGGCGCATGGAACGTGGATCACCGCCGGGTTAGACTACCGGCTGCATCGTTGCACGACGCCTCCACAGCCCACCACCCCCTGCCCGCGCGCTCCGTCCTGCGCGCCGACGGATCTCCCATGGCTACCCGTCCGCTTGGCATCGGCTTCATCGGCTCCGGCTTCAACGCCCGGTTCCACATGCAGGCCTTTCGCGCCGTCCGCGACTGCGAGATCCGCGGGGTCTGGAGCCCCAACCGGAAGAACGCCGAGGCGGCCGCGGCCTACGCCCGCGCGCTCGACATCGGCCCCTGCCGGCCCTACCGCTCCATCGCCGAGATGGTGGTCGATCCGCTCATCGACGCCATCTGGCTCTGCGGCCCCAACCAGGCGCGGGTGGAGAATGTCGAGGAGCTGACCGACCCGATCATGCGCGGCCACGCGGAGCTCGCCGGCATCGCCTGCGAGAAGCCGCTGGCCCGGAACGTGGCCGAGGCCAGGAGCGTCTTCGGGATGGTGCGCAAGGCCGGCCTCAAGCACGGCTATCTCGAGAACCAGGTCTTCGCCCCGCAGGTGGAGACCGGGCGCATGCTGCTGTGGGCCCGCGGCGCCGCGACCACCGGCCGTCCCTACCTGGCCCGCGCCGCGGAGGAGCACAGCGGCCCCCACATGCCCTGGTTCTGGCGCGGCAGCCTGCAGGGCGGCGGCGTGCTCAACGACATGATGTGCCACTCCGCCCTCGTGGTGCGCCACCTGCTCACCGAGCCGGGGCAGTCGCTCAATACCGTGGTCCCGAAGCGGATCACGGCGCACATCGCCAGCCTCAAGTGGTCCCGGCCCGCCTACGCGAAAAAGCTCAAGGCCACCATGGGCAAGGAGGTGGACTACGCAAAGCAGCCCTCCGAGGACTTCGCCAGCCTCATGGTGGAGTTCGAGACCGCCGACGGCCACACCGTGCTCGGCGAGGCCAGCACCAGCTGGAGCTTCGTGGGCGCCGGCCTGCGGCTCTCCGCCGAGCTGCTCGGCCCCGAGTACTCCATGAGCTGGAATACCCTGGACAGCGGGCTCAAGCTCTTCTTCAGCCGCGAGGTCAAGGGCCGCGCCGGCGAGGACCTGGTCGAGAAGCAGAATGCCGAGGTGGGGCTCATGCCGGTGGTGGCCAGCGAGGCCGCCGCCTACGGCTATGAGGCGGAGAACCGGCACTTCGTCCGGGTCTTCCAGGGCAAGGAGGAGCCGATCCTCACCTGGGATGACGGCCTGGACGTGGTGCGTATCCTCATGGCCGCGTACCAGAGCGCCGAGCAGGGCCGGACCCTCGATTTCCCCCCCCGGGGCCTCGACACCTTCATCCCGGCCGTTGCAAAGGGCACCTGGAAGCCCTGATTCAATTCCGGTCCCGGCATCACCCTTGCCCTCCTTCGGCACCGGGGGCCCCCTTGGGCCCCCAGGTACCCCCTGAACCTGTGATCTTCGCCACGGGCGTTGCATTCCGCAGCCCCCGAGGCCTGGGCCGTCGTGGCGTGCACGCCACGGGGCCGTCCCGGAGTGGCAATGGCCGAGCGGATGCCGATGGAGCGACCCAGCGGACCGGAGGCCGTGATGTCCATCCGGCCGACCCCGGGCGTCTGGACCGTGGCCACCGCCGCCTACGCCGTGCTCTACGTGGCCTTCGAGCGGGCCGGGGTCGGCACCGAACCGCTGCGTGACCTGGTCAGCAACCTCGCCTTCCTCCCGCTCAACCTGCTCGTCGCCGTCCTCAACCTGCTCGCCTCGCGGCATCCGTCGCTCGATATCGGGGTCCGCCGCGCCCTGCGACTGCTCGGGGCCGGCGCGATCATGGTGCTCCTCGGCAACCTGATCTCGGTCAGCTACTTCTTCAGCCGCGGCGAGAGCCCCGGCGTGTCATGGGCCGACCCCTTCTACCTGGCCGACAGCGGCTTCACGCTGGCGGCGCTGCTGTCCTTCCCGCTCATCCGGCGGACCCGTCTCGACGGCTGGAAGTTCGTCATCGACGCGGCCACGGTCCTGGTGGGCGGCGGGCTCGCGATCTGGTTCCTGGCCATCCGGCCGGGCATGGACGTGACCGCCACCCGGTTCATCGACCGGGCGCTGGCGCTGGCCTACCCGATGGCGGGCCTGCTGCTGCTGCTCGGCGTCACGATGACGCTGCTGCGCCGCCCGCTCGACGGCAACCGCCGGGCGTTCCACGTGCTGATCGTCGGGGTGGTGCTGAGCATCGTCGCCGACCTGGCCTTCGACCTGATCGTGGCGCAGGCCGGCGAGCGGATCATGGGGTGGATCGACGCCGTCTACCTGATCGTCTACATCCTGCTGGTGGGCAGCGCCGAGATGTACTGGGCTCACCCGGTCCCGGCCGGCGCCCCCGCGCCCGTCGGCCGCACCCGGCGCCAGCCCTCGAGCCTGCTCCCCTACCTGGCGGTGGGCGCCACCTACGGCCTGCTGCTCGGCGTGACGGTGCGGCCCTGGGTGGACCCGGTGAGCCCGATCGCCGCGGCCGCGGTGGTGATCACCGCGCTGGTGGTGGCCCGCCAGCTGCTCACGGTGCGGGAGAACGTCCAGCTCATCGCCGAGGCGGCGGCCCGCCGCAACGAGGCGCGCTTCCGCGCCCTGGTGCAGCACGCCTCCGACGTGATCCTGGTGGTGCGCGGGGACCTCACCATCCGCTTCGCCAGCCCGTCGGTGGCGCGGGTGCTCAAGCTCGATCCCGCCGGCATCACGGGGCAGCCCCTGGCCGACGTGCTCGACCCCGACGCCCGCGACGCGGCCCTGGCCTTCCTCCGCGCCGCGCTGCGCACCCCCGGCGTGACCCCGGCGGTCGAGTGGCGCTTCCACGGCAGCCGCTCCACCCCGCTGCACGTGGAGGTGATCGCCAGCAATCTCCTCGCGGAGCCCGATGTCCGCGGCCTGGTGCTCAACCTCCGGGACGTGAGCGAGCGCAAGCAGCTGGAGCAGCAGCTCACCCACCTGGCCTTCCACGACCCGCTGACCGGGCTCGCCAACCGCGCCCTGTTCCGCGACCGGGTGAGCCACGCCCTGGCGCTCTCCCGGCGGCAGGGCACGGCGATCACGGTGATGTTCCTCGACCTCGACGACTTCAAGCAGGTCAACGACACCCTGGGCCACGCCGAGGGCGACCAGCTCATCAACGCGGTGGCGGAGCGGCTGCAGGCCTCGGCCCGCAGCGCCGACACCGTGGCCCGCTTCGGCGGCGACGAGTTCGCCATCCTCCTCGAGGACCCGCCGGGGGGCACCGGCCACCAGGTGCTGCTGGAGCGGCTCACCCGCGCCATGGCGCGCACCTTCCCGCTGGCGGGCACCGAGCTGTACGTGACGGCCAGCATCGGCATCGCCACCGCCGCGAGCGACGAGAGCGCCGACGACCTGCTCCGCAACGCCGACATGGCCATGTACACGGCCAAGCGGCGCGGCAAGGGGCGCTGCGAGACCTACCAGGCGCACATGTACGCCGACCTGCGGCAGCGGATGGAGATGGAGCTGGCGCTGCGCGCCGCGATCGAGCGGGAGGAGCTGCACCTGGTCTACCAGCCCATCTACGACATGCGCACCCGCCAGCTCCACGGCGTGGAGGCGCTGGTGCGCTGGGACCATCCCCGCTACGGCTCCATGCTGCCCCAGCAGTTCATCCCCCTGGCGGAGGAGACCGGGCTCATCGTGGACCTGGGCGGCTGGGTGCTGCGGCGCGCCTGCTGGCAGCTGCGCCAGTGGCGCGAGCTGCACCCGACGGTGCCCCTCACCATGGCGGTCAACGTCTCCAGCCGGCAGCTGCACGAGCTCGACATCGTCCAGGAGACCGTCCGTGCCCTGCGGGAGTCGGGGGTCGACCCGGGGGCGGTGGTCCTGGAGATCACCGAGAGCGTCCTCATGCAGCAGACCGGCTCCGCCCAGGCCCGCCTCAAGCAGCTCAAGGCGCTCGGGGTCGGCATCGCCATCGACGATTTCGGCACCGGCTACTCCTCGCTCAGCTACCTGCAGCGCTTCCCCATCGACATCCTCAAGCTGGCCCGGCCCTTCGTCGAGGAGGTGGCCGGCGGCGACGACCGCGCCGCCCTCGCCCGCGCCATCCTGGGCCTGGGCCAGGCGCTGCGGCTGCGCACCGTCGCCGAGGGCGTCGAGCGCCCCGACCAGTGCGCCGCGCTCGCCGCCATGGGCTGCGACCTGGGCCAGGGATACTACTTCTCGCTGCCGCTCCACCCCGACGAGGTGCGCCGCCTGCTGGCCAGCGGCGCCGCCATCGCCACCCCGGCCTGACCCCCGGCCCGGCCGCCCGGCCGCCCCGCTGAGAATCCCCCGCATCCCCTGACGTTGCTCCCTTGAGGGCGGCCACGGACGGCCCGCCCCATGAACATCACCGGGAGTGGCCTGTGCGTGGTCAGCGGAATGACCGGCCTGTGAGGCGGGCGGGATGGATCTGGGCGACGGGCGGCGTGCTGGCGGTGGGCGGGCTGCTGCTGGGCGCGTGCAGCGGCAATCCGTTCAACCCGAACCAGCCCTTCCAGGAGATCACCGTGCTGGTGACCAACCCGGGCGGCGGCAACGGCCGGGTGCTGGCCCCCGACGTCAACGTGCAGATCGACTGCCAGTTCACGGCCGGGAGCACCGTCCCCACGCCGTGCTCCGACGACTTCTTCGACGCCGGCGCCGGCGGCACCTTCACCCTGGAAGCTACCCCGGACAGCGTGAGCAGCTTTTCCGGCTGGAGCGGCTGCACTGCCGTCGCCGGCCCCGTCTGCACCCTGACCTTCCAGCCCGGCTTCGATGTCACCTTTGCTGTCCAGGCGCGGTTTGATCTGTCCAGCGGGCTCGGGGTGAACCGGCTCTTCAACCCCGGCTTCGACACCCCGGTCCAGGTCGGCACGCTCCCGACCATCGCCGGCGTGTGGCGGGGCGATTCCGCCTCTGTGTTCGTCCAGGACCAGGGCATCTTCGCGCGGTCGGGCCAGATGCTCCGCTTCATGCGCAGCGGCCTGCTGGCCGGCGCCGGCACGGTCTCCAGCCAGCAGTGGCAGCTGGTGGACGTCTCCGCGCTCGCCGCCGAGATCGACGCCGGCAAGGTCCGGGTGGACGGCAGCGCCTGGTTCAACCGCGTGGTGGGCACCGCCACCACCGACACCCGCTTCGATGTCCGGGTGCTCGGCTACACCGGCACCCCGGCCGGCTTCCCCGGCAGCTACGCCAGCCCGGCGAGCGTGGTGGCCGGCACCGTGCTGACCACCGGCAACAGCTGGCAGCAGGTGGCCGTGGCCGACACGCTGCCCGCCGGCGTCCGCTATCTGGCCATGGAGATCTACGCCTTCGAGGATGTGCAGGATGACGCCGCGGACCCGGAGTTCGACGGCCACTACGCCGAGGACGCGTCGCTGGTGCTGACGCTGCTGCCCTGACCCCGCGGGGCCTAGTGCCCGCGCGGCTCCTGGGCCACGGTGTCGGCGGCGGCGCGGGGCACCCGGTCGCGGAAGCGCTGCCACAGCACGATCGCCGCCAGCACCGCCGGCACCACCGCGATCGCCTCCTTGGGGATGGGCAGGCCGGCCTTGGAGCCGAGCCCCATGGCGGCGCCGATCAGCACCACGCCGAGCACGGTGCGCAGCGTGCCGGCGGGGA
Organism: Gemmatimonadota bacterium; assembly: GCA_016713785.1. Taxonomy (NCBI): domain Bacteria; kingdom Pseudomonadati; phylum Gemmatimonadota; species Gemmatimonadota bacterium. The sequence continues at coordinate 131,264 of JADJOM010000002.1, forward strand.
GCCGGACCGAGAGGTGGCTGCCGACCCACACCCCCGGCACCGACCCGATGAGGATGGTGCCGGCGAGCACGTAGTCGACGTTGCCGGCCACCACGTGGGCGATCGCCGCGGCCCAGAGCAGGATGGCGGCGTGGAAGACGTCGGTCCCCACCACCCGGTAGGGGGTGAGCCGGAAGATCATGATGAGCCCGAGGGCGATCAGCGAGCCGCTGCCCGCGGAGGTGATGCCGAGGATGAAGCCGACGGAGAGGCCGAGCACCACGGCCGCCACCTTGTGGCGGGCCTGCATGGGCACGGTATCGCGCTCGCGGCTGATGAGCTGCTTGAGGAAGATGGCGCGGATGAGCGTCATGGCGCCGGTGAAGGCGATGGCCCCCGCGAGCAGGTAGAGCATGGCCTGCTCGAAGGCCGGGCCCCCGAGGCGCCGCTCCAGCGCCCCCACCACATAGACGCCGCCGATGGCCGCCGGCACCGACCCGACCGCCATCCACGCGGAGAGCACGAAGTCGATCGTCCCCTGCTGCCAGTGCTTGATCCCGCCCACCGTCTTGGTCACCGCGCCGTAGGCCAGGTCGGTGCCGACCGCCGTGACCGGGGGCGTGCCGACGAACAGCACCAGCAGCGGCGTCATCAGGGCGCCCCCGCCGATGCCGGTCATGCCGACGAGGACGCCGACGCCCAGCCCGAAGGCGATGACCAGCGCGGGATTGAATTCCACAGGCATTCCCCATGGGACAGGCAGGGTAAACGGCGTGGAACGCCCCCGAGGGGATGTCCCGACCCCCCACCCATGGGCAAGAGACATGCCTCCCAGCGCCCCAGTGCCCGAACAACGACCGACAGCCGCGCCCCGAGGGGCGGGCGCATGGCCCCGGGACACCCGGCGGGTGATACTCCGGCGGGAAACCCGGCACTCGCGTGTCCCGTACGACACCTGTCTTCCCACCCGACGAGGCTGTCCCCGCATGCTCGCGCCCTTCCGACCGCTGGCCACGCTCGCCCTGCTGGCCGCGGCCCTCGGCACCACCCCCGCCCCGTCGCTCGCGCAGCAGGCGGGCCGGGCGGTTCCCATCGACTACTACCGCCTGCCCAACGGACTCCGGGTGGTGCTCTCCCGCGATACCACCGCGCCCACCGTCGCGGTCGGGGCCTACTACCACATCGGGTTCCGGAATGAACCGCGGGACCGCACCGGCTTCGCCCACCTGTTCGAGCACCTCATGTTCCAGGGCTCGACCAACCTCGGCAAGCTCGAGTTCATCAAGCTGGTGGAGTCGAACGGGGGCCTGCTCAACGGCTCCACCCGGTTCGACTTCACCAACTACTTCGAGGTGGTGCCCGCGCACACCCTGGAGACCATCCTCTGGGCCGAGGCCGACCGGATGAAGGGGCTGGCCATCGACAGCGCCAACCTCAAGAACCAGCAGGAAGTGGTGAAGAACGAGGTGCGGGTGAACGTGCTCAACCAGCCCTACGGCTCGTTCCCGTGGATCGACCTGCCGATGACGGCCAACGAGAACTGGTACAACGCCCACAACTTCTACGGTGACCTCGCCGACCTCGACGCCGCCACCCTCACCGACGCCGCCGCGTTCTTCCAGAAGTACTACGCGCCCAACAACGCGGTGCTCGCGGTGGTGGGCGACTTCGAGCCGGGGCAGGCCCGGGCCTGGATCCAGAAGTACTTCGGCGGCATCCCCGCCGTGGAGCTGCCCGCCCCGCCCGACCTCACCGAGCCGCGGCAGGTCACCGAGAAGCGCGCCAGCCGGGTCGACTCGCTCGCCACCCGGCCGGCGCTCGGCCTCGCGTACCACGTGCCGCCGCGCGGGACCCCGGAATGGTTCGCCTTCGGGCTGATCGACCAGATCCTGGGCCAGGGCCGCGACGCCCGGCTGTTCGAGGCGCTGGTGCAGGAGAAGGGCTACACCGGCGACGTGAGCGCCGGCATCAACTGGGGGCTGGGGCACCAGTTCAACTACCAGGGCCCGATGCTCTGGATGGTCTCCCTCTACCACGACGCGAACGTCAGCCCCGATGCGATCGTGGCCGCGGTGGACCGCGAGGTCCAGGCCCTGATGGACCGGCCGGTCGACGCCGCCACGCTGGCGCGGGCCCGCACCAAGATGCGCGCCGCGCTGTACGACATCATGGAGAGCTTCTCCGGTTTCGGCACCCTCGACCTGCTGGCGTCCTTCGCGCTGTTCGACGACGACCCGGCGCTGGCCAACCGGCTCGAGGCGGGGTTCGCCCGGGTCACCCCGGCGCTCATCCAGCGCACCGCGCGCGAATACCTGCGGTCCGGCAACCGGACCGTGTACACCATCGTCCCCGGCGCCCGTGACCAGGCCGCCGGCGGCGCCCAGTGAGGAGCGGACCGATGCGAACCACGCTGCTGGCCACGGCCCTCCTGCTGGGCGCGCTGCCGCTCGCCGCGCAGCAGGAGGCCCCCCCCGCGCCGGGCACGCCGAAGGACTTCCGGGTGCCGCCGCGGCGGAGCTTTACGCTGCCCAACGGGATGAAGGTGAGCTTCGTGCGCTACGGCACGGTGCCCAAGGTGGCGGTCCAGCTCGACCTCGCCACCGGCGGCATCGACGAGGCGGCCGACGAGGTGCAGCTGGCGGGCCTCACCGCCCAGATGCTGCTCGAGGGCTCCACCAGCCGGAGCGCGGGCCAGATCTCCCGCGAGGCGGCGGAGATGGGCGGCAGCCTCCGCGCCGGCGCCGGCGATGACGACCTCACCGTGGGCGGCGAGGTCCTGAGCGAATTCGGCGACCGCTTCATCGCCCTGCTCGCCGACGTGGTGCTCCGTCCCCGCTTCGCCGAGTCGGACCTGGCGCGGCTCCGCGCCAACCTGCAGCGGGACAACGCCATCGCCCAGAGCCAGCCGGGCCAGATCAGCCGCGCCCGCTTCCGCCAGATGCTCTTCGGCGACCACCCCTACGGCCGGGTCTACGCCAGCGACTCGATGATCGCCGGCTACACCGCCGCGCGCATCGCCGCGTTCTACGACCACAACGTCGGCGGCCGCCGCGCCCACCTGTACGTGAGCGGCGTCTTCGACCAGCCGAAGCTGGAGCGCGCCATCCGCGCCGCCTTCAGCCGCTGGAAGGCCGGGAGCGCCGCCACGGTCCGCCCGCCGACGCCGGTGGCCCACCGCCAGCTCGACCTCATCGACCGCCCCGACGCCGTGCAGAGTTCGCTCCGCGTGGGCCTTCCCGTGGCCGACCCCACCAGCCCCGACTGGGTCCGCCTCACGGTCACCGACGCCCTGCTCGGCGGCGCCTTCGGCTCGCGGATCACCAGCAACATCCGCGAGGACAAGGGCTACACCTACAGCCCTTTCTCGTTCGTGGGCAGCTGGCCGAAGACCGGCCTGTGGGTGGAGGTGGCCGACGTGACCACCGCGGTCACCGGGCCGTCGCTCAAGGAGATCTTCGGCGAGGTGGACCGGCTCCGGCGCGAGGCGCCGCCCGAGGCGGAACTCACCGGCATCAAGAACAACCTGGCCGGCGTCTTCACGCTGCAGAACAGCTCGCGCTACGGGCTCATCGGCCAGATGCAGTTCGTGGACCAGCACGGCCTGGGCGACGGCTACATCAGCGGCTACGTCAAGAACGTGCACGGGGTGAGCCCCGAGGACGTGCGCCGCACCGCCGAGAAGTACCTCGACCCGGCGCGGATGACGATCACCGTGGTGGGAGACAGGAAGACCATCGAGCCCCAGCTCGAGCCGTACCGGGCCGGGGTGCCCTGACGCCGGACGCCACGCAGGCCGGCGGGCGGTAGGCGGGTGACGGTCCCGGGCAGCCCGGGGCCGTCACCCGCGTCGCGTCAGGGTCCCGTCACCTCGAGGATCCGCCCCGTCCGCGCCACCTCCGCGGCCATGGCGTGTGCCACGAGGAGGGCGTCGGCCCGGGTCGCGGCCGCCACCCGGACGTCGTCCCCGCCGCTGCCCTCGAGGATCGCGGTGGCCACCCAGTTGTCGAGGTCACGCTCGGCGACATGGATCCGGCGGACCCGCGCCGCCTGGTACGGCGAGAGCCAGCGTCGGGGCCCGCGCGGAGTCCCGAGGAGATCGGAGAGGAAGTCGCGGAATCGCATGGGTCGCGTGGAACATGCGCGGGCGCCACGGCCATGGCCAGCCGGGCGGTGCCCCCCGGGCGGCGCGGGCGCCCGCCGCCCTTACTGGGGCACCCCCCGGGGCCGTAGATTACGGGTTCCTCTCCCATGCACCAGGAGCAGTGACCAGATGGCGAACCCGATGACCTGCGATGCCCCGGCCGCCGGGGCGCCGACGCCCGAAAGCCCGGACTGGATGGCGATGCTCGCGCCGTACCGCGTGCCGTCCAACCTCCGCAGCGCCTGGCAGCTGGCCAGCACCGCCACCCTGCTGGTGATCTTCTGGATCGCCGCGCTGTGGAGCCTCGAGATCGGCTACGGGCTCACCCTGATCGTCGCGGTGCCGGCGGCCATGATGGTGGTCCGGATGTTCATGCTGCAGCACGACTGCGGCCACGGGAGCTTCTTCCGCTCCCAGAAGGTCAACGACCTCATCGGCTCGGTGATCGGCGTGATCACGCTGGTCCCCTACACCTACTGGCGGAAGACCCACGCCATCCACCACGCCAGCTCCGGCAACCTCGACGGCCGGGACTTCGGCGACATCGACACCCTCACCGTCCGCGAGTACCTGAGCCGGCCCCGCCACAAGCGGATCCTGTACCGCCTCTACCGGCACCCCCTGGTGCTGCTGCTGGTGGGCCCGGCGTGGCAGTTCATCCTCAAGCACCGCCTGCCGCTCGACATCCCGCGCAGCTGGAAGCGCGAGTGGACCAGCGTGCACCTGACCAACCTGGGTCTCGGGCTCGCGGTGGCGCTGCTGTGGTGGACGGTGGGGCTGCGGGAGTTCCTGCTGGTGCAGGTGCCCATCACGCTCATCGCGGGCGCCATGGGCGTGTACCTCTTCTACGTGCAGCACCAGTACGAGGACACCTACTGGCGCTACCGCGAGGCGTGGAACTACTTCGCCTCCGGCCTCGATGGGGCCAGCCACCTGGTCATGCCCCGGCTGCTGCAGTGGTGCACCGCCAGCATCGGCCTGCACCACATCCACCACGTCTCCGCCCGGATCCCGAACTACCGGCTGCAGGAGGCGTTCGACCAGAACCCGGCGCTGCACCAGGTCACCCGGCTCACGCTCCCCCAGAGCGTGAAGACGCTGTGGCTCACCCTCTGGGACGAGGACGAGAAGCGGCTGGTGAGCTTCCGCGAGCTGCGGGCCATCCGGGACCGCATTGCCCGGGAAATCGGCGCCGGCGCCGCCATCCTCGCCACCAAGCCCGAGGCCGTGCCGCGCACCTGGCAGTAGGCCGCGCCGCCCGGATACGAACGGGAGCCGTGGCGATCGCCACGGCTCCCGTTTGCGCGTGCGGACCCAGGCCGCCCGCGTGCCCGCGGTGGTCCCCTACCGCGGGAACGCCTCCGGCAGGCCGCCGTCCACGGTGAGGATGTCGCCGGTGGTGTAGCGGAAGCGGCTGCTGGCCAGCAGCACCGCCAGGTCGGCCACCACCTCCGCGGGGATGAGCGCCGCCCCCATCAGGTTCCGCTTGCGATAGACCTCGAGCTGCTCCTCGACGGTGATGCCGCGGCTGGCCGCGCGCTCCTTCACGAACTGCAGGAACAGCGGCGTCTCGATCTGGTCGGCGTTAATGGCGTTGACCCGGATGCCGTCCCCGCCCAGCTCCACCGCGGCCACCCGGAGCGCCTGCAGCATGGCCGCCTTGCTCCCGCCGTAGGCCACCGCCTCCTTGCCCGGCACCACCGCCGCCTTCGAGACCGACGCCACGATCGACCCGCCGAGCCCCTGGCGCCGCATGATGCGCGCGGCGCGGCCGATGGCCTGCACCGCGCCGATGTAGTGCACCTCGAGCTGCCGCTGCAGGTCCTCCCGGGTGATCTCGGTGATCGGCGCGAAGCGGGGCGGGGCGCCCGCGGTGTAGAACAGGCAGTCGAGCCCGCCGAACTCCAGCACCGCGCGGCGGAACAGCGCGTCGAGGCTGGCGTCGTCCCGCACGTCCACCGGGCCGCCGATCACCCGCCCCGGCGCCGCGGCCGCGATCTCGCAGGCCACCTTGCCCGCCACGGCGCCGTCGAGGTCGGCCACCACCACGTGGGCCCCCTCCGCCGCGAACTTCTCCGCCGCCGCCTTGCCGATCCCGCTCCCGCCGCCGATCACCACCACCACGTGCCGCGGCAGCAGCTTGGTGGCCCGCTCCTTCGCGAGCGCCTCCTCGGTCTTCCGGCGCTCCAGCGGCCAGTGCTCGAACGCGAAGACGTCGGCCTCAGGGAGGAACTCGAACCGCTCCACCGCCTCCGCATTCACCAGGCTCTCGAGCCCGGCGCGGTAGCAGAGGTTGGCGGTCACCGCGTTCTTCTTGTCGCTGAACGCCGTGATCATCCCGATCCCCGGCACCAGGACCACCTTGGCCCAGTCGTCGAGCGGCGGCTGGTCGGCCGCGGCGTGGCGCCGATGATACGCCTCGTATTCGGCCCGCTGCACCGCGATCTGCGCCGTGACCTGCGCGGCCAGCGCGTCGGGCGCGAGCGCCGGGTCGAGGTCGAGCCACAGCGGCAGCCGCCCCGCCCGCAGCAGGTGCTCCGGCGTGGTCATGCCGCGGCGCACCAGCTCCGGGGTGCGCTCCTGCGCCAGGGTCTCGAGCACGTCCTCGCCATCGTCGAAGTGCAGGATCACCCGCTCCGCCGCGCCCAGCGCGCCCCGCACCGCCGGGAGCACCGTGGCGGCCAGCTGCTGCCGCTCCGCCGCGGGCCGCGCCGGCCGGACGGTGCCGCCGAGCACCCGCTTGCCCTTGCGGCAGGCGGCGAGATAGGCCTCGATCTTTGCCACCGCCGCAGTCATGCGCTGGTGGCACTGCCGCGGGTCGTCGCCGAAGATCACCAGCCCATGGTGCGCCAGCGTCATGCCGATGGCGCCCGCCGGGATGCTCCCGGCCATCGCGCTCACGGCGCGCGCCAGCGGGAAGCCGGGCCGGCTGTAGGGGACGTACACCACCTGCCCGTCGAAGATCTCGCGCACCAGCCGCTCCGCCGTGCCATCCGGCACGTTGGTCAGGCTCATGGTGGCGATGTCATGGGTGTGCGCGATGACCCGGTGCGGCAGCAGCGAGTGCAGCGGCGTCTCGACGCTCGGCGCGGGGCCCTCGGCCAGCATGCAGCCCGCCATGAAGCGCATCATCTCGGCGTCGGTCATCTGGTCGATGACCCCAAGCGGCGCCAGCCGCGGCAGCGACAGCCGCGTGAAGCCACCACGCGTGATGCTGCGCAGGTCGGTGCCGCTCCCCTTCACCAGCAGCGCCTCGACGTCGGCGCCGTCGGGGCCCGGGACCTTCATCTTGATGGAGGTGTTGCCGCCCCCCGGCTGGACCAGCCGGGTCTCCCGGCCCAGCAGGTTGGAGAGGTGCACCAGCCCGTCGAGCGGGTCGGTACCGGCGGGCAGGCTGGCCCAGGGATCGGCGGCGGACGTCTGGTCTGAAGGGGTCATGGGCTGGAATCTCGCCCGGAGACGCCCCGGACGGGAGCGGGACGTCTGGCCCCCTGCTCCTGCCGCCGGTAGTTTTCTGCTTCCCTCGGCCCGGACCACCCATCTCCCTCGCGCCCCTCCTGCAGGCCGCCCTCGGCGACACCTACCAGCTCGTCCGGGAACTGGGCGGCGGGGGCATGAGCCGGGTGTACCTCGCCACCGAGGCGCGCCTCGGACGCCAGGTCGTCATCAAGGTGCTGCCGCCCGAGATGAGCGCCGCGGTGAACGTCGAGCGCTTCGAGCGCGAGATCAAGCTCGCGGCGCGGCTGCAGCACCCGCACATTGTCCCGCTGCTCACCGCCGCCGCCGCCGGCGACCTGCTCTACTACATCATGCCCTTCATCGAGGGGGAGTCGCTCCGGGCCAAGCTGGCCCGCGAGGGCGAGCTGCCCGTCGCCGAAGCGGCCAAGATCATGCGCGAGGTGGTGGACGCCCTCTCGTACGCGCACCGGAGCGGCGTGGTCCATCGCGACATCAAGCCGGACAACGTCCTCCTCTCAGACGGCCACGCGGTGGTCACCGACTTCGGCGTGGCCAAGGCGGTCACCGCCTCCAGCGGGAAGTCCTCGCTCACCTCCCTCGGCGTGGCGCTCGGCACCCCGGCCTACATGGCGCCGGAGCAGGCCGCCGCCGATCCCCACGTGGACCACCGCGCCGACATCTATGCCACGGGCATCCTGGCCTACGAGATGCTCACCGGCCAGCCCCCCTTCACGGCGCCCACCGCGCAGGGGCTGCTCGCGGCCCACATCACGCAAGTGCCGGAGCCCGTGAGTGCCCGCCGGCCGGCGGTGCCGGCGGTGCTCAACGGCCTCCTCATGCGCTGCCTGGAGAAGCGTCCCGCCGACCGGTGGCAGAGCGCCGCCGAGCTGCTGGGCCAGCTGGAGGCCGCGGCGACCCCATCCACCGGCGGGCTGACCCCCACCGGCACCACGCCGGCCATCTCCAGCGGCACGGAGCAGGCCATCCGCCAGAGCCACCCGGTGCGGGTGGCGGTGCTGTTCGGGGTGGCGGCGGTGCTGGTGATCGGCCTGGCGTTTGTCCTGGTGCGCGCCCTGGGCCTCCCCGACTGGGTGCTCTACGGCGCCGTCGGACTGATGGCGGCTGGCCTCCCGATCATCGCGCTGACCGGCCACTTCGAGCGCCGCCGGGCGGAGGCCCGGGCCACCGGCCGCATCCTTCCGCCGTCGGCGGGAGGGATGCAGCACTGGTTCACGTGGCGGAAGGCCATCCGGGGCGGGCTGATCGCCTTCGGGGTGCTGGCCCTGGTGGCGGGTGGGTACACCGCCATGCGGCTGGCCGGCATCGGGCCCGCCGGCACGCTGGTCGCGTCGGGGCGGCTCAAGGCGAAGGACCGGATGATCGTCGCCGACTTCGAGAACCGCACCAGCGACCCCGGCCTGGCGGGCTCGATCACGGAGGCGTTCCGCATCGACCTGGGCCAGTCGCCGGTGGTGCGGCTCCTCAGCACGGCGGAACTCGCCGCCGCCCTGGGCCGCATGCAGCGCGACCCAGCCACCCCGCTCACCGCGGCGCTGGCCCGCGAGATCGCGGCCCGCGAGGGCGCCAAGGCGGTGGTGAGCGGCGAGATCAGTCCCATCGGGAAGGGCTTCGTCCTCTCCGCCCGCCTGGTCGATGTCGCCGACGGCAGCGAACTCGTGGCGCTGCGCGAGACCGCCGACGACGACGCCGGCATTGTGAGCGCCCTCGACCGGCTCTCCGGCCGCCTGCGGGAACGGATCGGCGAGTCGCTTAAGACCATTCGCGGCGGCGAGCCGCTGGACCAGGTCACCACCGGCTCCCTCGAGGCGCTGCGCCTCTACACCGAGGCCGCGCGGCGGAGCGACGCGGGCGACAGCCCCGGCGCCGTTCCGCTGCTGGAGCAGGCCCTGGCCCTCGACAGCGGCTTTGCCATGGCGTGGCGCAAGCTCGCGGTGGCGCTCTCCAACGCGGCGGCGAGCGAGGATCGCATCATCGACGCCACCACCCGTGCCTACCAGCACCGCGACCGGCTCCCCGAGATCGAGCGGCTGTTCACCATCGCCTTCTACCACAACAAGGTCGACGCGGACCCCGCGCGCGAGGAGGCGGCCTATCGCCGCGTGCTGCTGCTCCGCCCCGACGATGCCGTGGCCGTCAACAATCTCGCCCTCCTGATGCTGAACCGGCTGCGCCCCGCCGTGGCCGAGTCGCTGGTCCGGCCCCTGGCCGCCTCCCGCGACTACCCCAACAACGCCGACCTGCAGCTCCTGGCCGCCGTGGGGGGGCAGGGACACTTCGACGAGGTCGACCGGATCCTCGGCGCCCGGCTCAAGGCCTTCCCCGATCACCCGCTGTACCTCTGGGCCCGGGGATTCACCAGCGGGGGAGCGCAGCGCTACCCCGAAGCCGAGCGTGCGTGGCTCGCCCTGGGCCTCAAGACGCGTGACAACGAGTGGCGCTTCCGGTCCGCGGTGGGCCTGGGCATGACGCTCCAGGTCCAGGGCAAGCTCGCCGATGCCGAGCGGCAGGCCCGCCAGGCCGCGACGACCGCGATGGCGCGGAGGCTCCCCGGAGCGGCACTGGAAGTCCAGGCGGGACTGGCCCGGGCGTACCTGCTGTTCCGCCAGGATACGGCCGGCGCCCTGCGCCTGCTCGAGGAGGGGCTGCGGGCCTACCCTCTTGATTCCATCCCGCGCTACGACCGCCCGCTCGCGGCCCTCTCCGTGGCCCACGCCGTCGCCGGCCAGACCGCGCGGGCCCGGGCGGCGCTGGAGCGGTACGAGGCCGAGGTGCCCATCGGCGTGCGTCGCGGGCGCTGGTCGTGGTACGAGGCGCGAGGCTGGCTGGCGCTGGCGGAGGGGCGGGCCCAGGATGCCGTCGCGGCCTTCACGGCCGGACGCCTGGTGGACGGCTGCCCCGATTGCGGCAACTGGGAGGAGGGGCTGGCCTTCGAGCGCGCCAACCAGCCGGACTCCGCCCTCGCCGCCTACCAGCGGGCGGTGGCCATCGGCTCCACCTGGAAGCCCAACGGCGATATCTGGGGCCTCGGCCCGAGCCTCCAGCGCCTCGGCGAGCTGTACGAGAGCCGCGGCGACACGGCCCGTGCCCTCGAGGCCTACTCCCGGCTGCTGGAGCTCTGGAAGGACGCGGATCCGGTGCTGCAGCCCGCGGTGACCGCGGTGCGCGCCCGGATGGCACACCTGACCGGAGAAGCGAAGTGACCCTGCCCCGTCGCGACTTCCTCGCCACCGGCGCCGCCGGGCTCGGCGCCCTGGGGCTTGGCCGCGGGTGGCCCGCCCTCGAGGGAATGGTCCGCGTCCTGCCAAGCGCTCCAGGTGACATGCGCTGGTGGCGCGAGGCGCGCTTCGGGATGTTCGTCCACTGGGGGCTCTACGCCATCCTCGGCGGCGAGTACGGCGGCCGCACCGACTACGGCGAGTGGATCCGCAACAACGCGCACATCCCCCTCGCCGAGTACGACCGGCTGGTGGCCCGGTTCAACCCGTCGGGCTTCGACGCCAACCAGTGGGCGGCGCTCGCGCACGAGGCGGGGATGGGCTACCTCACCATCACCACCAAGCACCACGACGGCTTTGCCCTCTTCGACTCCGCCCTCACCGATTTCTGCGTGCGCTCCACCCCGTTCAAGCGCGACATCATGCACGAGGTGGCCGCCGCCTGCCGCCGCCACGGCGTCCGTCCCTGCTGGTACCACTCCATCATGGACTGGCACCACCCCGACTACCTCCCGCGCCGCGACTGGGAGGCCGAGACCCGCTCGGCGGAGGGGGCGCGGTACGCCCGCTACGAGGCGTACCTGCACGGGCAGGTCAGCGAGCTGCTCACCCGCTACGGCGACATCGGCGTGATGTGGTTCGACGGCCAGTGGGAGGGCACCTGGACCCAGGCGATGGGCCGGCGGCTCTACGACAAGTGCCGCGCGCTGCAGCCGGCGGTCATCGTGAACAACCGGGTCAACGGCTGGTCGGCCACCCCGGTGCCGCCCGAGGCGCAACTGGGTGACTTCCGCACCCCGGAGCAGGAGATCCCGGCCACCGGCTGGCCGGGCGTGGACTGGGAGTCGTGCATCACGATGAACCGTAACTGGGGCTACAACAGCCACGACCACGACTTCAAGTCCGTGGAGCAGCTGGTCGGGATGCTGGTGGAGACGGCGTCGAAGGGCGGCAACCTGCTGCTCAACGTGGGGCCGAAGCCGGACGGGAGCTTCCCGGAGGAGAGCGTGGAGCGGCTCCGCGCCATGGGCCGCTGGATGGCGGTGAACGGCGAGGCGATCCGCGGCACCAGCGCCTCGCCGTTTGCCCGGGCGCCGTTCCGCGCCACCAGCAAGCCCAGCCGCCTCTACCTCTTCCTCGGTGAGTGGCCGGGGGCGGAGCTGCGGGTGCCGGGCCTGCGCACCCCCATCCACCGCGCCACGCTGCTCGGCGATCCGGCGCGCGGCCCGCTGGCCTGGACCGCGGGGCCGGAGGGGATGACCGTGCAGCTGCCGGGCGCGCCGCCCGATGGCCCCTGGCCGGTGGTCCGGCTGGAGTTCGACCGGACCCCCGAGGTGACCGGCTAGGCCGCTAGGCGTCCATCACGTCGGGGAAGAGCCGGGCCGCACAGACCGGGCAGAGCGAGTGGGAGCATTCGATCCCCGCCGTGTGCCAGAGGTACTCCTCGATCGGCCGCCACTCGCCCACCGCCGTGCGGGTCTTCTTGCACTGGGCGCAGATGGGCACCAGTCCCTGCAGCACACCGCCGGCCCCGGCGCGCTCCATGGCCTTCCGCCGCACCGCCGTCACGTCGCTGAACGACACCACCACCTGGGTGGCGCGCCCGTCGCCGCCGACCGCGGGGATCGCGTTGACCACCAGCCAGGTGATGCCGCCGGCCGCGGAGGTCACCCCCACCACCCGGTCCCACACCGGGCGCGCGGTCTGCAGCGCCACCATGGCGGGGTGATCCGAGGGCGGCACCGGGCGTTCATCCTCGCCCAGCAGCAGCCAGTATGGATTGAAGGAGGTGAGCCCCTGGAGTTGCCCCTCGCTCGCGCCGAGCAGCTCGCGCGCCGCCCGGTTGGCGAGCACGATGCCGGCATCCGCCGCATGCACCACCACGCCCACGGCCAGGCCGTCGAGTACCGCGCGGTAGCGGGCCTCGCTCTCGCGCAGCCGCTCCTCCGCCAGCCGGCGCCGGGTCACGTCGCGGGTCACCGAGTGGATCTCCTGCACCTCGCCGGTGCCCGGGTCGCGGATGGCCCGCACCGAACACTCGAACCAGAGGTATGTGCCGTCCTTGGCCCGCAGCCGATGGGTGATGACGGTGGAGACGCCCGACTGGCGCAGCGCCTCGTGGGCCTGCTGCGCGAGCCCCAGCTCGTCGGGGTGGAACAGGTCGAAGACGGGCCGTCCCACCAGCTCAGCGGGTTCGTAGCCGAGCAGGCGCGCCGCGGCGGGAGAGGCGTACCGGTACACCCCGTCCGGCGCGTGGCAGGAGAGCAGGTCCCCGGCCGACTCGGCCAGGCTGCGCAGGCCGGCGTCGTCCGGAGTGTGGGCTGACAATGCGGTCGTCATGGCGGGCGCCCTCAGGGGGAGAGGCCAGTCCGTGGTGGGAGAACCTACCGGACCAACGTAGGACCGCCTGACAGGCAGCGCAATACGGCCCGCGACAGCGAGGGATCACCGTGAAGGGATCTTCGCCGACCGGGCCGATTCGATGAAGGCTCCTTGCCTGCGCTCGCGCTCGAACCCGCACGACGGCCCCGGACACCCGCCCCGGCGTGCCGGTGCTGATGGGCACCACGGCTTGCCATCCGGGTCGTATGGGCTGACCTACGCCGCGTCGTGCCGCCGATGACGCTGCCGTTCTGGATCATGTCCACTTCGATCGAGAGGTCCTGCCCCGTGCCACCCTGCAGAAAGCCCACCGGGGGCGGATTCCAGATCCACGCACGGCGCAAGACGACATCAGGATGCTCCAGGCCGCAATAGGGGATGCGGTGGTGCGCTGACCCTGATGTTGGCACACAGCATGACGAATGAAGCACTGTCTCATAAAGCACTGCACAACAGTAAGTTAGCGAGCGCGCCAGAGCAGGCGGGAAACCTGAATTTCCGCGCCGGGCCCGGCACTTCTCCTGTTGGGCTGGCCCGGTCACCGGGCGGCGGTAGATTCGCTGCACCCCGAGGAGAGCCCATGTCCCGATCCACCGCCCGCTGGCTGCTCGCGCTGCTCCTGCTTCCGACCATCCCGGCCGCGGGGCAGGCCCGCCTGGCGCCCGCCGGACCCCGCTTCGAGGTGACCTTTCCCGCCGCCCGCAGCGTCACGGCGCTCGACGGCCGCCTGCTCCTCATGCTGAGCACCGACAGCAGCACCGAGCCCCGCTTCCAGGTGGGCGACCAGGAAGACACCCAGCTGATCTTCGGCATCGACGTGGAGAGCTGGCTTCCGGGGAAGCCGCGCACCGTGGACGCGCGCGCGCCCGGCTACCCCGTGGCGCGGCTCACCGACCTCCCCGCCGGGCGGTACCGGGTGCAGGCGCTCCTCAACCGCTACGAGACCTTCCGTCGCGCCGATGGCCACGTGGTGAAGCTCCCCCCCGATCGCGGCGAGGGGCAGCAGTGGAACAGCAAGCCCGGGAACCTCTACAGCGCGCCGCGCTGGATCACCCTCGATCCGCGCCGGCCCGAGACCTTCCGCGTGGCGCTGGCGGAGGAGATCCCGCCCGTCGCCCCGCCGGCCGACACGAAGTACGTACGCCACGAGCGCATCCAGTCGAAGCTGCTCTCCGACTTCTGGGGCAAGCCGATGTACCTCGGCGCCCACGTGCTGCTCCCCGCCGGGTTCGACGAGCACCCCGACGCCCGCTACCCGCTGTTCATCGATCACGGGCACTTCCCCGCCGACTTCGAGCCGTGGCGCGAGACCCCGCCCGACCCGAACCTCGCCCCCGACTACAGCGCGCGCTTCGACCTGCACGGCTACAACCGGATCCAGCAGGAGTACGCGCACCAGTTCTACAAGGACTGGACCGGCCCAGGCTTCCCCCGCGTGCTGCTGATCCAGATCCAGCACCCCACGCCGTACTACGACGACTCCTACGCCGTGAACTCCGCCGCCAACGGTCCCTACGGCGACGCGATCATGCGCGAGCTGGTGCCCTACCTGGAGCGGAAGTACCGCGGCCTCGGGCAGGGGTGGGCCCGCTTTGCCTACGGCGGTTCCACCGGCGGGTGGGAGGCGATGGCGGTGCAGATGTTCTATCCCGACGAGTTCAACGGGGCCTGGGCCGCCTGCCCCGACCCCATCGACTTCCGGCAGTACATGACGATCAACATCTACGCCGACAGCAACGCCTACCGGAGCGGCGGGCCGTGGAAGTGGGTGGAGCGGCCCGGGCACCGGAACTACCTGGGGCACGTCCAGACCACCGTGCGGCAGATGAACCAGCTGGAACACGTGCTGGCCAGCCGCGGGCGCTCCGGCGGGCAGTGGGACATCTGGCAGGCCGTCTACTCCCCCCTCGACGCCGCCGGCTACCCGGCGCCCATCTGGGACAAGGTCACCGGCCGCATCAACCCGTCGGTCGCGGACTACTGGCGCGAGCACTTCGACCTGGGCCACATCCTGGCCCGGGACTGGTCCACCCTGGGGCCGAAGATCAACGGCAAGCTCCACATCTATGTGGGCGAGGGCGACAACTACTTCCTCAACAACGCCGTCTACCTGGTGGAACGGCGGCTCCGCGACCTGGGCAGCCCGGCGCCCGACATCGAGGTGGACTACGAGCCGCGCGCCGAGCACTGCTGGAACGGCGACCATACCCGCCCCAACGCCTACAGCCGCCTGCGCTACGCCCAGATGTTCATCCCGCGGGCCATGGACCAGATCCGCAAGCGCCACCCGGCGTGGGCGGACACCCTGAGCTGGCGGTACTAGGCATGTCCCTGGACGCGGAATCCCTGATCCGGCAGCTCGAGGCCACCGGCGACTACCGGGTGCTGCGCCGCTTCGCGCCGCGCGAGCGCTACGGTGAGGCGGGGCCGGGCGGCGTGCGGCAGGGGCTGGTGGTCGATGTGGAGACCACCGGCCTCGACCCGGTGGCCGATGCGATCATCGAGCTCGCCGCGGTGCCGTTCACCTTCAGCCCCGCCGATGGCGTGGTGATCGCCGTGGAGCCGCCGGCCACCTGGCTCGAGGACCCGGGTCGCCCCATCCCCCGCGAGGTGGTGGAGCTGACGGGCATCACCCAGGAGATGGTGACGGGGCAGCGGATCGATGACGCCGCCGCCACCGCGCTGGTGGAGCGCGCCGACCTGGTCATCGCCCACAATGCCGCCTTCGACCGCAGGTTCCTCAACCGGCGGCTGCCGGCGTGCGCCCAGAAGCCCTGGGCCTGCTCCCAGCGCGAGATCCCCTGGAAGCGGGAGGTCGGCGCGTCGGCGGCGCTCGAGTTCCTGCTGGTCAAGCACGCCGGGATGTTCTTCCAGGGCCACCGCGCCGCGGTGGACTGCCAGGCGCTGGTCCACCTGCTGGCCACCCCCCTCGCCTCGGGGGGCACCCCGCTCCGCTGGCTGCTCGAGAGCGCCCGCCGCACCACCGCGCGCATCTGGGCGGTGGACGCGCCCTACGACGCCAAGGACGCCCTCAAGACCCGTGGCTACAGCTGGAACGGCGGTGGCGACGGCCGGCCCAAGGCCTGGTTCCGTGAGGTGCCCAAGGAGGATCTCGAGGCCGAGAAGGCCTGGCTGGCCGCCAACGCCTACGGCGGCCGCCCCGGGAATCCCCGGGTGGACCCGCTCACCGCGAAGACCCGCTACTCCGAGTGACCGCCGATCCCCTGGAGCAGGTCTTCGACCTGCTGGCCGACGGCCGCGAGGCCGAGGCGCACGCGCAGCTCGACCTCCTGATCCGGGAGGAGCCGTGGAACGGGCCGCTGCACGCCATCCGCGCCCTGCTGCGGGTGGACCAGGGCCGCCTGGACGACGCGGCGCGCGATGCCGCCACCGGCGTGGAGCTGGCGGAGGACAACGGCTTCAGCCACTACGCCGTGGCGGCGGTGGCGCTGGCCCGGGAGGAGTATCCCGCCGCCATCACCGCGGCGCGGGAAGCCCAGCGGCTCGCCGCGGGCTACCTCGAGGCCGCGCTCCTCGAGGCGCGCGCCCAGGCGGCGGCCGGGCGCTGGCCGGAGGCGGTGGAGCTCACCCGCCAGGTCCTCGAGCAGGAGCCGGACAACGACGAGGCGGCGCTGCTGCACACGCTCGCCGCCGGCGCGGTGCGGGGCGGGGGCCTCGACCGCGAGGCCTGGCGCGCGCTCGCCGACCGGTTCCCGCTCAACCCGGTGGCGCGCGCCGGCGCCGGCTGGACCCGGCTCAGTGCGGGGCACTACAAGGACGCGCGGGTGGAGTTCGAGCAGGCCCTCGCCATCGACCCGTCGCTGCCGTGGGCGCGCGAGGGGCTGCTCGTCGCCCTCAAGGCCCGCAACCCCGTCTACGCCCTCCTGCTCCGCGCCTTCACCTGGCTGGGCCGCTTCCCGGTGCGCACCCGCCGGCTGCTGCTCCTCGCCGGCTTCCTCGGGTACAACCTGCTGCGCCGCGTGGTCGGCGATCACCCCGCCCTGGGCTGGGTCATCTGGCCGCTCCTTGCGGTGTACATCGCCTTCGTGGTGCTCAGCTGGCTGGCCGACCCGCTGCTCAACCTCGTCCTCCTCGCCGGGCGCGAGGGGCGGCAGCTGCTCGGCCGCGACGAGCGCCACGCCGCACTCCTCGTGGGCGGCTGCCTCGGCCTGGGTGTGGCACTCGGGATCGCGGCGGCGATCACCGGCTGGGACGGCGGCTACCTGAGCGCGCTGGGCGTCGGGTTCACCAGCTTTGCCGTGGCCGCCGCGTGGAACCGCGCCGGCCGCCGTCGCGCCTTCCTCCAGGGCGTCACCGCCGTGGCCTTCCTGGCGGCCATCGGCAGCGGCCTCGTCGCCTCACCATGGGCGGAGGGGCTCTTCCTGCTCACCATCCTCGGCATCGCCATCACCACCTGGACCAGCAGCCTCGCTGGTGAGGGCCCCGCCGAGGCCCACGAGCGTGCGGCACCCTGAGGCCCCACCCGTGCCGGCCGGCATCCCCAATCAGCTATCATTCGCCATGCATCCCGATACCCGCATCCTCCACGCCGGGTACCCGTCCAACCGGACGCCCGGCCCGTACCTCCCCGGCCCCGCCTTCGCGGGTACCTACGTGGCGCCGGGCGATCCCGCCCAGCACCCGCTCACCTACGGCCGGTTCCACAACCCCACCTGGCTCGCGTGGGAAGCCGCACTGGCGGAGCTCGATGGCGGCGAGGCGATCGCCTTTGCCTCCGGGATGGCGGCGGTCTCCGCGGTGTTCGGCGTGGTGCTCCAGCCCGGTGACACGCTGGTGCTCCCCACCGACTGCTACTACACCACCCGCATCCTCGCCCGGGACTGGCTGCCGAAGCTCGGCATCACCGTGCGCACCGCCTCTACCCGCGCCGACGCCCTCGGCGCGCACCTGGCGGGCGCGCGGCTCCTCTGGCTCGAGACGCCCTCCAACCCCGAGCTCGAGGTCTGCGACATCGCGGCGCTGGCCACGGCCGCGCGGCGCGAGGGGTGCCTCGTGGCGGTGGACAACACCACCGCGACCGCCTTCCTGCAGGACCCGCTCGCGCTGGGCGCCGACATCACCATGGCCTCCGACACCAAGGCGCTCACCGGCCACGCCGACGTCACGCTGGGCCACCTGAGCACCCGCGACGCCGAACTCGCGACGAGGCTCCGCACCTGGCGCACCCAGCACGGCGCCACCCCGGGACCGATGGAGGTGTGGCTGGCGCATCGCTCGCTGGCCACCCTGCCGCTCCGTCAGGCGCGCCAGTGCGCCACCGCGCTCGCGCTCGCGGAGCGGCTCGCGACGCGGCGGGACGTGGCGCGGGTCTGCTACCCCGGGCTGGCCTCGCACCCGGGGCACGAAGTGGCCAAGCGGCAGATGCGCGCCTACGGCTCGGTGCTGAGCTTCGACCTGGTCACCCAGGAGCGGGCCGAGCGGTTCCTCGGGAGCCTGACGCTGGTGCGGGAAGCCACCAGCTTCGGGAGCGTCCACTCGAGCGCCGAGCGCCGCGCCCGCTGGGGCGGCGACGCGGTGAGCGAGGGGTTCATCCGGTTCTCCTGCGGCACCGAGTACCCGGACGACCTGATCGCCGACGTCGAGCAGGCGCTGGGGTAGGGCGGTAGGGCGGTAGGGCGGTAGGGCGGTAGGGCGGTAGGGCGGTAGGGCGGTAGGGCGGTAGGGCGGTAGGGCGGTAGGGCGGTAGGGCGGTAGGGCGGTAGGGCGGAACGAGCGACCTCCCCCGGCTCCCAGAAGTTCCCGCTTCCCGCCGCTCGCGGCTGAAGCCGCGGCTCGGCATCCATCGCTGAAGCGAGGCATGACGGGCCCCTGCCAGCGCCGGAACCGCGAAGATCAGGCGCTTCAGCGCCTGCCGCCGAGCCGCGAGTTTACTCGCGAGCCCGCGGCACCGCACTCCCCTCGCCTTCCCTTTTCCCCCTTCCCGCTTCCCGCTTCCCGCTTCCCGCTTCCCGCTTCCCGCAACGCTAGTCACAGTCGAAGCACCGCTCCACCCGCGCCATGAAGCACCCCGCCTCCGCATTCCGCAGGTGCACGAACGCCGCGGTCGTCTCGCGGAACACCCCCTCGATCACCGCCTCGGCCGCACTCTCACCCACCCACTCCTGCGCCACGAGGCGCCCGCCGTCGGCGTATCCCTCGACCACCAGGGGCAGGCCGCGGAAGTCGGGCGGGAAGTCGAGCGCGTCGTAGCGCGCGCAGCCATCGGCGTGGATGAAGACCGGCCCGGGCGCGGGCAGGCTGCCCGGCGCGAACGGCTGGTAGGTGAACAGCAGCCGGTCTTCCTGCCCCACGTGGAAGGTGCGCAGGCAGTGACGGCAGGGGCCGTAGCCCCGCGCCGGCTCACGATGCGCGGGGTGGCCGTACTGGGGGGATCGGAGGGTGGCGCGGACGTCGTCCGCGATCTGGCTGGCGAGTCCTGCGTACCGGAAGGCCGGCATGTTTGCTCCCATCGAGGTGATGGGAGCGAACATAGGACCGTGACGTCGGGACGACTATCCGCCGCGTGCGGTCAAACTGGACCGCCGGGCTACCGCTGCCACACGATCAGGTTGTCCATGATCCCCACGCCCTCGAACGCCACGAACCGGGGCGTCGTGATCCGGGCCGTGAACGGACCGAAGGTCAGGTCGTTGAGCCGGGCGCTCACCTGCTGGGTCACCGGGTCGTAGCGCAGCGCCATCTCGTTCCAGGTCATGTCGTCGGTGTCGCCGCTGGCCAGCAGGGTGCCCGTGCTGCCGTTGAGCCGCACCTCGTAGTGCAGCGGCCCGCCGGTGGGGGTGGAGCGGAGCGCCATCCACAGGGCGCCCTTGTTCTCCAGGCCGCTGATCGTGTCGGGCGCCGCGGTGAACCCGATGGCGATGTAGTTGGGCCACACCACCGCCGGGTAGCCGTTCATCGTCAGCTCGTACGCCGTGGCCGGCGGCGAGAACGGCAGCCGCGCCGTGGGCGAGTACGGCACCGGGTCGAACCACTCCGAGGCCACGCACCCGTTGCCCTGGGACGCCTGCAGCGGCGACGGCATCTCGTTCCAGTTGTCGGTCGCCGAGCAGAACTTCCAGGTCTGGTCGCCGTTGGGGACGAGCCACTGGTTGTTCTTGGTGCCCGGCCACTCCACCCAGAACCCGCCGATCGAGGTGTGGATGAAAGAGGAGCGGAGCGCCCCCTTGCCGCCGTGCGGCCGGAGGATGCTGTCGCCGAGGCCGAACGACTCGCGGATCAGCACCCCGGGCGCGGGGGCCGTGGTCGGGAGCACCGGGAAGCTCGGCACCGGAGTTCCCCCACCCCCCCCCCCGCCCCCACCACCACCGCCGCCGCCACCCTTGGCCCCGGAGACCGGGGTGGTTGATTCGCCGATCGGCGACGCCGTGCAGGCCAGGGACAGGGCCGCGACCAGCGCGACACCGGTCCCACGCAGGGTGGTGAGTTTCATCTGGGGAGTTCTCCGAGGGGATGATGCAGGGTGGCCACCAGGTGCGGCCGTGAACACCCCTCCGGAAGGCAAGTCAGGTTCCACCGGGCACCGCGAGCCAAGTCGGCGCTGTCCAATGATTTGTAAATTGTTGACTAGTCGACCACCTGCCCCGTTTTGGGACACCCTGTCCCGATCCGTGGCGCATGGCGCCACTACCATTCCGAACACCGCTACCGAGATTGCAACCGCATCGCGGGCATCGCATCACGACGGACCCGGATTCCCTGACAGTTCATGCCCGCTTCATCGACCACGGGCCAGTTTGGGCCCCCTCCCCGGCGGAGCGGCCGCCGGGCCCACCTTTCGCGCCGGACACGCCATGCCCCAGCTCCTGCACCTCGACTGCAGCGCCCGCGAGGCGGGCTCGCTCACCCGCGGACTCTCCCGGCAGTTCGTGGAGCGCTGGGTGGCGGCACACCCCGGGACCACCGTGCGCTACCGCGACCTGGCCGCGCACCCGGTGCCCCAGGTGGACACGGCGTGGATCGCCGCCGCCTTCGATCGTACCAGCCCGCCCGGCACTCGGCACGCCGCGCTCGCGGTCTCGGATGAGCTGGTGGACGAGCTGCTGGCGTCGGAGGTGATCGTGGTGGGGAGCCCGGTCTACAACTTCACCGTGCCGGCGGTGCTCAAGGCGTGGATCGACCAGGTCATCCGGGTGGGGCGCACCTTCCTCCCGGGAGCCTTTCCCTCGCGCGGGCTGGCGGGCGGCCGCAAGGTGGTGGTGCTCTCCTCGAGCATGAACGACTACCTCCCACCCTCGCCCCACGTGGCGCTCGATCACTTCGAGCCCTACCTGCGCACCGCCTTCGGGTTCATGGGCGTGGACGACCTGACCGTCATCCGGTGCTCGGGTGGCACCGAGGCGGACATCGCCGCCTCACTGGCGCGGGCGGAGGAACGGATGCAGCAGGTGATCGGCGGGCGGTAGGGCGGTAGGGCGGTAGGGCGGTAGGGCGGTAGGGCGGTAGGGCGGTAGGGCGGTAAGGCGGTAAGGCGGTAGGGCGGTAGGGCGGTAAGGCGGTAGGGCGGTAAGGCGGTAGCGAGAGGCGAGCCTGGATGGGGTGCGGGCAGCCCGCCTCACGTTGAGTTTACCGCCCTACCGCCCTACCGCCTTACCGCTACGGTTTGTAGATCGCCGTCAGCGCCGCGGCGAGGCCCAGCACCGGATAGAGCAGGAACAGCGGCTTGGCCAGCGCGGGCTTCCGGTAGGGCAGCAGGACCGCGAAGGAGAGCACGATCCAGATCCCGAGCTTGATGAACACCCAGCTCGGGAAGGGCCACTGCACCTTGAGGCGGGCCAGCAGCCCGAAGCCGCCCAGCAGGACGAGGAACGCGGCGGTGCCGTGCAGGGCGGAGAGGAGCTTCCGGTGGGGATTGCTCTCCCGGGTGCCCCCCGCCGCGACGACCATCGCGACACCACCAAAGGACACAAACAGCAGCATGATCGCGGCCAGGTGAATGGCGCGGTAGAGTTCGGCGGGTATCATGGCCGGAGAAGCTAATCACGACTTCCGCTGCCGGGAATATCCCCACGCCGAACCTTCGACAGCCTCCCCACCGTAAAGAATCGACCCCGAAACGGGGAACAGTTGGGCAGGCCCCTCCCTCGCTACCCCACCCAGGAGACATTCGATGGCGGATGCCATGGATGCCGCGACCGCGTCGATGGTCCGGAACCTCGCAGAGAAGACTGGCAAGACGCTCGACCAGTGGGTCGCGGTCGTGCGGAAACTCGGCGACCGGAAGCACGGCGAGCTGGTCGCCCACCTCAAGGAGCACCACGACCTGGGCCACGGCTACGCCAACCTGGTGGTCCACGCCGCCAAGGGTGGACTGGCCAAGCCCGCCGGCGAGGCCGCGGACGACCTCGTGGCGGCGCAGTTCGCCGGTGACAAGGCCGCGCTCCGGCCGATCTACGACCGGCTGGTCGCGGAGCTCCAGAGGTTCGGCGGTGACGTGGAGCTGGCGCCCAAGAAGGCATACGTCTCGGTCCGGCGCGCGAAGCAGTTCGCCATCCTGCAGCCGAGCACCAAGTCGCGGTTCGATGTGGGCATCAACCTGAAGGGCGTGGCACCCAAGGGCCGGCTCGAGGCCTCCGGCTCCTTCAACAGCATGTGCACGCACCGGGTGCGAGTGGAGCAACTGGCGCAGGTGGACAAGGAACTGGTGGGCTGGCTGCGGCAGGCGTATGATGCGGCGGGGTGAGTTGCCCACCTTCCATGCTGGAGCCCGGAGGCACCCATGCGCAGAGCCGCGCGGCGCCGCCCCACCGACGACCTCGAGACCCTCCCCTCGATCGGGCCGAGCCTCGCGCAGGACCTGCGCGACCTGGGCGTGACCTCCGTGGCCGCCCTGCGCCGCCGCAACCCCGAGCGGCTCTACACGGCCCTCATCGCGCTGCGGGGCCAGCACCAGGATCGCTGCGTCCTGTACAGCTTCCGCTGCGCCACCTACGCGGCCCGCACCGCGCGACCGCGCCCCGAGTTGCTCCTGTGGTGGAACTGGAAGGGCCGCACCCTGGCCGGACGGTAGCGCCGCTTCGGCCGCCGCTCAGCGCAGCACCGTGGCGAGGATCGCCCGCGCCTCCGCGACGATCCGCCCCAGGTGCCCGGCGTCCACCAGGCTCTCCGCGTACAGCTTGTAGACGTTCTCGGTCCCGCTGGGCCGCGCCGCGAACCAGCCGTTGGCCGTGGCCACCTTGAGCCCGCCGATGGGCGCGTCGTTCCCCGGCGCGCGGGTGAGCCGCGCGGTGATCGGGTCGCCGGCGAGCGTCGCGGCGGTGACCGCCTCCGCGGTGAGTCGCTTGAACCCCGCCTTCTCCGCCGCGGTGCACGGGGTGTCGATCCGGGTGTAGACCGGGGCGCCGTAGTGCCCGGTGATCTCGCGATAGTGCTCCCCCGGATCGCGGCCGGTGACCGCGGTGATCTCCGCCGCCAGCAGGCCGAGCAGGATGCCGTCCTTGTCGGTGGTCCAGACCGTGCCGTCGCGGCGCAGGAAGCTGGCGCCCGCGCTCTCCTCCCCGCCGAAGCAGACCGTGCCGTCGAACAGCCCCGGCGTGAACCACTTGAAGCCGACGGGCACCTCCAGCAGCCGCCGCCCCATCCCTTCCACCACCCGGTCGATGATCATGCTCGACACCAGCGTCTTCCCCACCGCCGCGCTCCGCGGCCAGCCCGGGCGGTTGGCCAGCAGGTAGCGGATGGCCACCGCCAGGAAGTGGTTGGGGTTGAGCAGGCCGGCGGAGCGCGTCACGATGCCGTGCCGGTCGGCGTCGGGGTCATTGCCGCAGGCCACGTCGAAGCGGTCCTTGAGCCCGACCAGCCCCGCCATCGCGGCGGTGCTGGAGCAGTCCATGCGGATCTTGCCGTCGTGGTCCACGGTCATGAAGCCGAATCGGGGGTCGACCACCCGGTTGACGATGGTCAGGTCGAGGCCGTACCGCTCGCCGATCAGCTCCCCACGCCGCGAGCGCGCTGCCGCCCATCGGGTCCACGCCGATCCGGAGCCTCGCCGCGCGGATGGCGTCGAGGTCGATCACGGCGGCGAGGTCCGCGACGTACGCCGCCACCAGGTCGGTGGGCCGCGCGTCGGGCCGCCCGCCCCGCAGCACGTCCGGCTCCGCCTTGGCGCCGGCGAGGATGGCGTTGGCGCGGTTCTGCACCCACCCCGTCACGTCGGTGTCGGCCGGGCCGCCGTTGGGCGGGTTGTACTTGAAGCCGCCATCCTCCGGGGGATTGTGCGAGGGGGTGATGACGATCCCGTCCGCCTCCGGTTCGCCGGGCCGGCGCCGCGCGTTGTGGCCCAGGATGGCGTGCGAGATCACCGGCGTCGGGGCGTAGCCATCGGCCGGCTGCACCACCACGTCCACCCCGTGCGCCAGCAGCACCTCGAGCGCGGTGCGTTCCGCCGCGCGCGACAGCGCGTGGGTGTCCTTCCCGAGGAACAGCGGGCCGGTGGTCCCCTGGGCCGCGCGATACTCGGCGATGGCTTGGCTGATGGCCCGGATGTGCGCCGCGGTGAAGGTGCCGTTGCCCGGCGTCCCGCGGTGCCCGCTGGTGCCGAAGCTCACGCGTTGCGCCGGGTCGGCGAGGTCGGGGAGGCGCTCCTGATAGTCGCGCTCCAGCTGCGCGACGTCGATCAGCAGCGCCTCGGGGGCGGGCTGGCCTGCGAGTGGGTGCACTACAGCGCCCACCCTCTCCGGGGAACCGGCCGCAGCCACTCCTCCGCCAGCTTCACGTTGGTCACGTTCCCGCTCTCCGGATCCACCGCCAGCGGCTGGCCGGCGCGCACCGCCAGGCAGCCGAAGAGCACCATCTCGGTGAGCGGACCCGCGTGGCCCGCGAACGTGGAGAGGTTGGGCGCGCCGCCCTTCATGGCGCGGATCCACTCCGCGTACACCCCGGGCGACCGCTCGTACTTCACCGCCGGCGGGTTGGCCTTGAGCTCGGCGTCCTTCGCCGGGTCGAGCAGCCGCGGGTTGTCGCCGTACATGCCGGCCAGGATCGCGCCGCTCGTGCCCACCCACATCTGGCCGCCGATCTCCTCGGGGGCCAGCTCAGGGTGTCGGGGAGTCCGGCGGGGCGGGGGGGCCAGAGCCCGCCGTCGCGCCAGTACACCGTCACCGGGCCGCGATCGCCGCGGGCGGGGAAGCTGTAGGTCACCCGCGAGGACTTGGGCGCGGTCTCCTCGTACAGCTTGGTGGTCTCCGGCTCCACGCGGGTCGGGTAGCGCAGGTCGAGGGCCCAGAAGGCGGCGTCCATCCCGTGGCAGGCCATGTCGCCCAGGGCGCCGGTGCCGAAGTCCCACCAGCCGCGCCAGTTGAAGGGCGCGTACGCCGGGCTGTAGGGCCGCTCCGGCGCGGGGCCGAGCCAGAGGTTCCAGTCCATCGTCGGGGGGACGTTGTGCGCCTGCGTGGGGCGGTCGATGCCCTGGGGCCAGATGGGGCGGTTGGTCCAGTAGTGGATCTCGCGCACCGGGCCGATCACGCCGGCCTCCACCCACTCGCGCAGCTGGCGGGTGCCCTCGTTGGTGTGGCCCTGGTTCCCCATCTGGGTGCACTGCTTCGGGCGGCGCGCCGCCTCCGCCATCACCGCGCGCACCTCGCCCATGGTGCGGGCCAGCGGCTTCTGGCAGTAGACGTGCTTCCCGGCGCGCAGCGCCAGCAGCGTGGCGGCGGCGTGGCTGTGGTCGGGGGTGGAGACCGTCACCGCGTCGATGCTGCGGGCTTCCTTGTCGAGCATCTCGCGGTAGTCGCGGTAGCGGCGCGCCTTGGGGTAGCTCTTGAAGGCGTCGGCGGCGGCGTTCCAGTCCACGTCGCAGAGCGCCACCAGGTTCTCCCCTCCATGCCGCGCACGTCGTTGCGGCCCATGACGCCCACGCCGATGCAGGCCACGTTGAGCGTGTCGCTCGGCGCGCGGTAGCCGCGGCCCAGCACGTGGCGCGGGACGATATGGAACAGGCCGGCGGCGCCGGCGGCGCTGTGGACGAACTCGCGGCGTGAGGGCTTCGCGCGACCCATGCAGGGGCTCCAGGGACGGGGCGGGGAGTGACGGCGGACGTGGCAGGGGAAGATGCAGCGGAAACGGGCCCGGGGCGAGGGCCTGGGCCCCCCACCCGGGAGTGTCAGTTTCTCTGTGTATGAGCCTGGTTCACTGCCATGCCGGGACCCGGTCCCCGAAGAGGAGCCGGATGTGCCGCAGCGCCTCCACCCAGTGCTGCGGCGTGCCGAGCTTCGCCTGCGCGTTCCGCAGCGCCAGGTACAGCAGTTTGCTCGCCGCCTCCGCGGAGGGGAAGTGCCCCCGCACCTTGAGGCTCTTCCGCAGCGTCCGGTGCAGGCTCTCGATCGCGTTGGTCGAGTAGAGCAGCCGCCGGACCGGCACCGGGTACGCCAGCGCCGGGGCCAGCCGCTCCCAGTGCCGCTGCCACAGCGCCGTGATCTCCGAATGTGCCTGGCCCAAGGGACTCGCGGCCCAGGCGGCGAGGGCCTGCTGCGCGGCCGCCTCGCCTGGCGCCTGGTAGATCCCCGCAGGGCGCTCGCCACCGCCTTCCGCTCCCGCCAGTTCACCTGCGCCAGGCTCTGCCGCACCAGGTGCACCACGCACTGGTGCACCACCGTCTGGGGAAAGACCGCGTGGATGGCGTCCGGAAAGCCGGGCAGCCCATCCACCAGCGCGATCAGGATGTCCTGCACCCCGCGCCCCTGCAGGTCGCTCAGCACCCGCTGCCAGAAGGCCGCCCCCTCCGCCGCCGCGAGCCAGAAACCCAGCACCTCCTTCTCGCCGCTCGGCCGGATGCCCAGCGCCAGGTAGATCACCTGCTGCTGCACCAGCCCCTCGGTCCGGATCTTCACGCGGAGCCCGTCGAGCACGACGGCGATGTACACCGGCTCCAGCGGCCGCTGCTGCCACGCCGCCGCCTCGGCCAGCACCGCGTCGGTCACCGCCGTGATCACCGCCGGCGACACCTCCACCTGGTAGCACTCCTCCAGGTGCGCCTGCAGCTCCCGCACCGTCAGGCCCCGGGCGTAGAGCGACAGGACCTTCTGGTCGAAGCCCGGCAGCCGGCGCACCCCTTGGGCACGAAGGCCGGGGTGAAGCTCCCCTCCCGGTCCCGCGGGATCGCCAGCGGCAGCGCCCCCTCGTCGGTCAGCACCGTCTTGGGCGTGGTCCCGTTCCGGGCATTGCCGTCGGGCCCGCGGCCGGCCCCCGGGGCGTACCCCAGGTGCTCGGTCAGCTCCGCCTGCAGCACCCGCTCGACCATCCGCTGTTTCAGCCGCCGGAACACCGCCTCGAGCTGCTCCGGCGTCTGCACCTGGGCCAGCAGGGTCTCCAGGGCCGCCGCCTCCTGCGGGTCCGCGGCCGGGCGCTTCTTCCGTGCCATATCCCCTCCTCCCTCCCTAGGATATGGCTCATACACAAACTTTCAAACACTCCCCCACCCGGCCTGCCGGCGGCCTCCCGCCGCCGTTTCCCGGCACGCGGACGCGTATCACGGACCGCGGGCTCCGCTCCACTGCATGACGCAGGCGTTCAACGCACCCCCGTCTCCTTCCACGGGCCCTCCGGCGACATTTCCTGTCCGCTTTTATCGCACAACCCGGCACCTGGTACCCATCACGCACTTCCGCGGAAATTTTTTTGCATTGCGCGTGGCATACATTCACCGCACGGTTCCCTTCACGGGCCTCCCCGTGACCTTCACCGCACCGCGAAGGAGCAAAACACCGACGCTCGTGACATTCACTGGCCGGAGAATTCGTCCAACTCATCGCCTGTCCGCATTCACGCCCTGCAGCAGACGTTTTATGCACGACACCTTCCATTTATTCATTGCGAAAGCCCTCCCACGCCCTGCAGCCGCCATCCCTCGTACTTCTCACTGCCCACCTCCCCCTTCTGTTCACTCTCCTCCCTCTTCTCTCTTCCCTCTTCCCGCTTCCCTCGTCCCTCTTCCTTCTTCCCTCTTCCCTCTTCCCTCTTCCCTCTTCCCTCTTCCCTCTTCCCTCTTCCCTCTTCCCTCTTCCCTCTTCCCTCTTCCCTCTTCCCTCTTCCCTCTTCCCTCTTCCCTCTTCCCTCTTCCCTCTTCCCGCCCCCCACCCGGCCGTGCGCCCAAGGTTCCTTCACGATCTTCTCCCCGTCTCCTTCACCGCCCGCCGGTACGTTCGGTGGACAATCCCGACAATCCGTCCGGCGCCATCCCATGAAGGAGATCGCCATGTCATTCCGTTCCCTGACCCTGGGCCTGTTCGCCGGCGTGGTGCTGGGCGGCGCGGGCCTGGCCGCGCAGGCCACCCCCGCCGCTCCCGCCCGAACCGCCCGGCCGGCCGAGCCGATCCAGCCCATCGTGGCGCCGCGGATCACCCACCCGGCCAAGGTGGAGCTGGGCAAGAAGCTCTTCTTCGACCCGCGGCTGTCGCGCTCCGGCTTCATCTCCTGCAACAGCTGCCACAACCTCAGCATGGGCGGCAGCGACAACCTCGAGACCTCGATCGGCGACCACTGGCAGCGCGGCCCGATCAACGCCCCGACGGTGCTCAACTCGAGCATGAACCTGGCGCAGTTCTGGGATGGCCGGGCGGCGAGCCTGCAGGAGCAGGCCGGCGGCCCGATCGCCAACCCGGGCGAGATGGCGCTGTCGCACGGGCTGGCGCTCGACGTGCTGCGCTCGATCCCGCAGTACGTGGTGGAGTTCAACGGGGTGTTCGGCAACCCGGACATCACCATCGCCCAGGTCACCGAGGCGATCGCGGCGTTCGAGGCCACCCTGGTGACGCCCGACAGCCGCTTCGACCAGTACCTGCGCGGCAACCGCCGGGCCATCAACCCGCAGGAGCGGGCGGGGTACGAGCTGTTCAAGTCGAGCGGCTGCGTGGCCTGCCACCATGGGCCGGCGGTGGGCGGGGCGTCGTTCCAGAAGATGGGGCTGTTCGGCACCTACGAGACCCAGAGCACCGCCATCGGCCGTGCGGCGGTGACCGGCAAGGACGCCGACCGGATGACCTTCAAGGTGCCGACGCTCCGCAACGTGGAACTCACCTATCCGTACTTCCATGACGGCGCCGCGCACACCATGGAAGACGCGGTGATGGTGATGGGGCGGCTGCAGGTGGGGCGGGAGTTCACGCCGCTCGAGGTGGCGCAGATCGTGGCGTTCCTGCGGACGCTGACGGGCAAGCAGCCGGCGATCACCATCCCGATCCTGCCGCCGTCGTCGAGCATCACCCCGCGGCCGACGCCGTTCGGGAACTAGGCGGCTCGGCGGTCGGAGCACGGCTGATGGCGTGGCGGCCCGGGCCCACGTGCCCCCGCCGCGGCCTGCCAGTCATCAGCTTTGGCATGCCGCTCTGGGGGCACGTGGTCCCAGCCCTGGCACTGACGGCGGCGCTGCACTTGCCGCCGACCCTCTCTGGGGGCACGCGGTCCCGGGCCCGGCAGGGACGGCGGCGCTGCATTGACCGCCGACCCTCGGGTAGCCCCGTCGCCGCGTGCCAAAGCCGACGACTGGCACGCGCCAGAGGGGGTACCCGGGGGGAGGCCCCGGTCCCGCAGCGGCACGGCGGGACAGCGAACGGGGCGGGCCACTGGGTGGCCCGCCCCGTTCTGTCCTGCCGTCCAGCGCCTGGCGCTTACTTGCCGAGCGGGATCGCGAACACCGCGGTGATCGGGATCAGGTTGGTCGAGGACGGATCGCTCTGGATCGAGATGTAGCGCGCCTCGATGGCGATCTTGAGCTTGCCACCGGTGCTGATCAGGATGCCGGCGCCGCCGCCGAAGCCCAGGTCGGCTTCGGAATCGAAGTCCGCGACCTTGAGGCTGAAGTAGCCCACCGAGCCGATGACGTACGGGGTGATGCTCTTGCTGCCCTTGAACATGTAGGTCACGTTGCCCACGCCGCTGAACAGCTTGACCTTCTCGCTCGCGCCCTCGATGGGCAGCTGGGCGTAGATCACGTCACCCCGGAAACCCAGGTTCGACGGGAGGATGTACCACAGCACGCCGGCGCCGTGCCAGCCGGTGTTCGTGATGTCCGCAGCATCCCCGGTGGGGAGGACCGCGCCGCCGCCGGCGCCCACGACCAGGGTCTGCGCCTGCGCCGAGCTGGCGCCAACGACCAGCGCGAGGGCGGCCGCCGCGAGAACGGAAGTCACACGCTTCATAACCACTCCTGTTGGGAGAGCTCCGGAGGGTGACCGGACGGGGCGTCCGGACCCGGATTGCGCATAAGACTGGGCAGGAGGGTCTGAAGCGTTCAGGAAGGTGGTTTCCAGATGTGATAAAGGAGTACCGGAGTCGGAATCCGGTACTCCTTTCGGCGTCCGCCGGGGGGGGGGGCGGGAAGGCGATTCGGCGGTTCGTGATTCGTGGGGTGCGTGGGTCGCTCCCTAGGCACCTGCTCTGCCGCGGGCCAGTCGGCGGCGTTGGCACGAAGCGATGGGGGCATCCGGGGGGTCGGTCCCTGTGTATCACGGCGAGGGCTCCGACCTCCGCCCGAACCGGCGGCCTGTCGGCGTCTCCTGATAGTCCTACTTCGGGAGGTCCGCCACCGCTTGCCGGTCTGCGCTTCCTAGTGGTCCTACTTCGGGGAGGTCCGCCCTCAACCCTGATCCTCCGATCCTGAGCGGCCCTGAAACGGGGGAAGGGTCACGGTAGCCGCGAGGTGAGCCAGCGCCAACGCACAGAGGCCACCTGCCAGCCGCATGGAGTGGCCTGACATCCTTCCGGAAGCGGCCTGACATCTAGGGCACCTTGCCAACTACGGGCCTCGGGCCGCCTATCTGCGGATCCTGTAGCTCACCGGCCGTTGCCCTGCCGCATACGCATACGCATACGCATTCCATGGCAGCCGCCATAGTGCGCGCATGCCGCAAGGGCGAGCGCCGTGGACGCCATGGTGCGGCCGGCCTCGACACCGCGACCGCGCGGGCATGGCCACTCCTGCGAGCTGGCATGCCGAGCTAGTAGTGCTCTACTCCATCCTGCCGGACGATCGCTCTCGTAGCTGGATCAAAGTAGAGCTGATACCGGAACATGCCACGGGAATCATAGATGTTGAGGTAGACCACATCCGTTTCCCTTAGCGCCTGCCCATCGAGGAAGAACAGCGTGAAGAGGTGCCGGGCTAGAGGCTCATCGATCTCATCTTCCCCCACGCTGCGTGCGGACAGATACAGCTGATCATCGATGGCCACCTCGACACGCGATCCCCACTGCGCGCGGATTGCATCGAGGCGCATCTCATCTCCTGGTGCAGCACTGCTGCAGCCCGCCAGGACCAGCAACAAGTGGGCGCCACCCAGCCAGCTCCGCCCACGACTCACCCACTGGCTCCGCCTCATCCTCCGGTCTCCTCGTGACAACGCAAGTGTGCGTGGTGCGACACCACGATCCTACCTGCATGACCTTCCTGTGATGGCCGCAGCGATCCCCCGTGCGTTGTTGAACACATCCCTGGCACTGAACGCCCAGGCAGTCTTCCCGGTGAGGCGGCTGCCCAAGTTCGGCAGGTCATGCCTCACTAAACCTTCCAGTTCATTCAGCAGCCCGAACTGCCACGCGAGGAATGGCCCGAACTGTCGGGTCGCCTCGTACGAGCCATGGAAATGCCTCTCGGACGACAGTGCCTCTCCCCGAAAGAGGTGGTGCATCACTGGCCTCATGCTATGAAACCACTCGTAGGTGTCAACGGGGTTGAACACAGCTACTACTAAAGGGGTGGGCGCAAGAGGTTCGGCGGGGCACCCAGTGTGCGACCGACTCTTTGTCGGAGAACCTCCAGCGGGGCTCCTACGCCGACTCCGTGTCGTGTCCCCTGGCGCGAGTGGGTTCCAGTATGGTTGCTCGGGAGCGGAGAACGTTCCCTCTTTGTCTTCTTCCGATCGACAAGTCCAATTCTCGTCGTAGCCCTCCAGATGGACGTCGGTGCAACGAGGCTCCAGCCCGGAGGGGTCGGTCAGGTTCACCGGATCATTCCCTGCATACGCGTACACATTCAGGCCGCCCGCGATCCCGATCGGGTCCTCGCTGATCCACCGCCCCAGGGCGGGGTCGTAGTAGCGCGCCCGCATGTAGTAGAGCCCGCTCTCGCCGTCATACTCCCGCCCGGCAAAGTGATAGCGGACCACGATGCCGGTATCGGCCACGGCGTCGCCCCAGGGCGCCTCGGCAAATTCCTTGACCTTGGCCCCGGTGCGGAACCGGGCCAGGCCGCGCACGGTGCCGTTGATCGGGTCGAGGATCGCCGCAAGGGTGTCGACGACCGGGGTCGTGGCCCGGAGGGCCAGGAGCCGGTCCACCCCGCCGGGGTACCAGTTGAATTGGTGGTGGTGCAAGCCAAGGTCAAGGCCGCTGCGGAGTACTCGACTGTGCCCAGCAGGGGTGGTCAACAGCTAGCGGACGTCCGGGGGCGCAGACTTGACCGACTCCGGCTCCCCGCGCGATCGATGCTCGAACCACATGGCCAAGCCGAAGCACGCCAGAAAGTAGATGACCATTCCCACCGCGGCTCGAGTCCAGGCCAACCGCTGCCAGCCAGCGATCATTCCCAGCGCCCCGGAGAGCAGGCCTACGAGCAGTGCGGGCCACCTTGCTCTGACCGTCGCAGCGATCAGTGTTCTCACTGCGAGGGTCCTTCAGGGCGCGAGTGCGTGTCGCTGAGATTGGTGGAATGCCGCCACCAGGTTGGAAAACAGGCAACCCGTCTACGACAGCCCTGGCCGACCTGAACCCGTGAGGCGCAGTGATGCCCTATTCCAGGATGACCACCAAGGTGGCCACGGCGAACTCCGATGGGTCGCTTGGCCGCCGCCCACTGATGCTTATCCCGGTTGGGAGTACATAGTTCAGGAGCCATTCATGCAGTGCGGGTACAGGCACCACGCGGGCCCATTCTCTGGCGTTGAGGAGTACGGCCTGCTCAGAATGTTCCCGCGCGGGTTCAGCAATGAGGGCCCCGATCGTTGAGCCTGGGCCGAGGAGGGCCCTCGCCTCCCCAAGGTGGCGAGCGATGGCACCTTGCTCTGTAAGTGACTCACACTCTAGGGTTAGAAGAAGTGCGTGACCTGTTGCAGTGCAACGCACTGGCTTAGCGGCACTCACGAGGGCATGCAGTGCTGCGCCGAAGCCAGGTGCTACGCTGTTGTTGACCCGAATCTCTGCCGCCTGCGTGTCAATGGAGCTACCTGCCGCAAGTGCGGCCGCTACCAAAGCCACCTCAGCGGCAAGTTCGCGATGACTGTTCTGGTCCGCTCCGGGCGAGAATGGCATGCTAGGCGTCCCGGCAGGAATGAGCGCGATCCAGAAAAGGAAGTTGGAAATCTGGAGCATGGGCGCTGTGGCGTTTCTGGACATTCTGGCCCTCAGGGTGTAGGGGCGTATCCCTCGAAGACGGCATGCCCACTTGCACAATGGACAAAAGCCTGTGCCCTGAGGCTCATGAGCAGCGCCTGAGGACCGACCGGACCAAAGTACGTTCCTCGATATACCCCAACCCCGCCGAGCACCTTCACTCGAAGAGGACCGATCTTGAAATAGTCGTTGATCGCAACCCGCTGGACCGAGAACACCCCCCGCTGGGAAGGCGGGGGGACATCGATCACTGCCACATACTCGATGCTTCCAACCGCACATCCCTTCCAGGCATTCTTCCGCCCGGTCGCAATAACGATCGGTGGTGCGCCGCCCGCGCCCGTGCTGCGATATGGGTTCCACGGTGGATTGTCCTTCCACGCATCCGGGATTTCCCCGCCACATCGCAGTCGGTACCAAGGATCTGTGGACAGGATCCAACCGCTGTCGCAAGCCCCCTTGTTCTGGCCGGTATCCCCGAACACCTCAAGAGTGTCCATGGGCAACGGGCAGCCACCCGGTGTGCCCGGAGGCTTTCTCAGGTCGCACCGTGGATCCAGTCCTGAAGGGTCCCTCCCATTGACCGGATCATTCCCCGCATACGCGTACACATTGAGCCCGCCCGCGATCCCGATCGGGTCCTCGCTGATCCACCGCCCCAGGGCGGGTTCGTAGTACCGCGCCCGCATGTAGTAGAGCCCGCTCTCGCTGTCGTACTCCCGCCCGGCGAAGTGATACCGGACCACGAGGCCGGTATCGGCCACCGCGTCGCCCCAGGGCGCCTCGGCAAATTCCTTGACCTTGGCCCCGGTGCGGAACCGGGCCAGGCCGCGCACGGTGCCGTTGATCGGGTCGAGGATCGCCGCCAGGGTGTCGACGACCGGGGTGGTGGCCCGGAGGGCCAGGAGCCGGTCCACGCCGCCGGGATGACGGGCGCATTCGGGGCGGCGCAGGCCAAGCTCAAGGCCGCTGCGGGATGTTCGTGCGGCTGGGGGAATGGTCCTGAGGCGGGCGGCGCTGCCTGCGACGGCTCCTATCAGCGGCTTGCTAGTCACGGTTCCGGGCGATACTGCTCCAGAAACTCCCGCGACAGGCGCTGGTACGCTGGGTAGAGCGCCAACGCCATAAAGGATCCCGTGACGATGGCACAGAACGCTGCCGCGAGCAACTGGGCCTTCACGGGCTCTTCCGGATACAACAACACGCTCAAGACCACGGCAAGCGGGCTGGCAATGGCGACGCCTACCGGCACAAGGCGGCGGCGCGATAATGTGTGCGGATCCAGGAAGCCGACCACCGCCCCGGTGAATCCCGAGAAGGCGTAGTACAGCAGCATCGCCGCCCACCATGTGAGCCCGAGGCGCCGGAGATTCTCGCCTCCCGTGAACACGGCGAGTGCGGCGACGTAGACGACGACGATGCTGGCATACCGGAGGCTCTTCCCCACGAAGAACCGCACTCGGGGCCGAGTCAGGTCCTTCGCTGCCTCCCGAGCTAGTTCAACAGGGGTTTGATGATGCATTCCATCCCCGTCTGCAAGGACGATACAGCGGTCCCTCCCCAGGGAACCCAACTTGCCGCCGCCCCTCCAACCGCCCAGAGGAAATCGCTTGTCGACTGATCGGCCGACAACGCAGCTGTTGCCGCCCCACGTGCCCTCCAAATCCCAGCTCGGAGTGCGCGCTCCGCCGCAGCCGCCCTGCCCGCTCGCGCCCCTGCAAATGTCGACTTGCCGAACAGCCTCCAGTCGGCATGTGCCATTGCCCCGGCGAACTCGGTCTGGCTGCGTGCCCAGCTACCCAGCACCTTTGCACGTTCGAGCCACCTGGCCTGGGTGAAGTCCAATGTGCCATTGATGACCAAGTTTGAGAATGCCGCGGCGCATCTCTGCCCCTGTGTCGGCTCGCCAGGACCCTCGCTTTCCTCCCCACCACCCGGGAGGTTCCGCCAGCGGTCGGGAATCTGGCCGCCAGAGCGCAGACGGACCCACTCGTCGGTGGACGAGGTCCAGCCGCTGTTGCATGGCTCCCCATTCGTGCCGTACCACGTCGGTATCCACTCCGGCTCATCATGCCTCTCCAGCGGTGGCAGGCACACCACGCCTGGATCGCAGTCCGGATCCAGCCCAGAAGGATCCCGCCCATTGACCGGATCATTCCCCGCGTACGCGTAGACGTTCAGCCCGCCCGCGATCCCGATCGGGTCCTCGCTGATCCACCGCCCCAGGGCGGGGTCGTAGTACCGCGCCCGCATGTAGTAGAGCCCGGTCTCGCTGTCGTACTCCCGCCCCGCGAAGCGGTACCGCACCACGATCCCCGTGTCGGCAACCGCGTCGCCCCAGGGCGCCTCGGTGAATTCCTTGACCTTGGCCCCGGTGCGGAACCGGGCCAGGCCGCGCACGGTGCCGTTGATCGGGTCGAGGATCGCCGCCAGGGTGTCGACTACCGGGGTGGTGGCCCGGAGGGCCAGGAGCCGGTCCACGCCCCCCGGATACCAAGCGTATTCCCGCAGCACGGTCCCCGCGGCGTTGAGGTCGAAGATGACCTGGTCGCCCTCGTATACGTAGTACTCGTCCGCGGCGGCCATCTGCTTCCGCACCCGGCGCCCGAGGGCATCATAGAACATGCTGTCCACGAGGGCGCCTGTCGAGCCGTTCCGGATGCCCCGGAGCCGGCCAAGAGCATCCCAGGAGTACTTGTACCCGGAGCCCGTCCCGCCCGGGCAGGCTCCCACCAGCCGGCAGACGATGCTCCCGATCGCATCGTAGGAGAGGTTGGTGGTGCCGAACGCGGCCAGCCGGTTCCCCGCCCCGTAGGTCGTCGTGGTACCAAGCTGGCCGCGGTTGCCGGTCGAATCGTAGGTCCAGGCGGAGTCGGTCGTGCCATTGATCACGTTCTGGCACTGGCTCCCGGTGGAGTCGCAGGCGTTGGTAAGCCGGCCCAGCCGGTCATAGCGGAATAGCCGCCGGGTGAAGGCGCCCCCCTTGGGCGACGTGCGGGTCTTGTTGCGCCCCACGGAGTCGTAGGTCATGATCGGCAATTCGAGCGCGGCAAGGTTGGTCCCGCCGGTGAAGGTCTGGCTGGTGATTCGGTGGTTGGCATCGAACCCCTGGAGCAGGCGCCAGGCATTGGCGGTGCCGCGATTGAACACCAGCGTGTCCGCGACCCAGTCGGCCGTGGTCTTGAACGTCAGGCAGCGCTTGGGATTGGCGAAGACGCAGAGGGAATCCCGGAGGCCGTTGCCCGTGGTGTACGCGAACTGGAGCAGGGAAGAGTCGGCCGCAGGGGTACTCGGTCGAAGAACGCGCCTCGTGACCCGGTCATAGGTGTCGTAGCTCAGGCTGCCGCTGTAAGTGCGGCCGTTCATGGTCTGTCGCCATGCGTCGAGGCGCCCCCGGGTATCGAGGTGGAAGCTGTCGCGGGCTACGCTGTTGTAGGCCACGTTCCACCGGCCCGCGAGGGTGTCGTACAGGAAGTAGTCGGTCGGGAAGCCCGGTCCCGCGCGCGACAGCAGCCGACCAACCTTGTCGTAGCTGAGGTCGATCACGTCACCCCGGCGGGTCCGGAACTTCCGAAGGTTGCCGCCAAGGTCGTACTTGAGGGTGTCGGCCTTGGTGGTGTCCGTGGCATCGTAGCGGGCCACGAGGGCCCCGAGGGCGTTGTAGCCGAACTTGTAGACCACCGGCGCCGCCGCCCCGCCCGGCCGGGGTGTCTCCACCCGGATCAGCGCCAGGGTCGCCGGATCGTAGGTATTGGTGACCCGATACCCCGGCGCCGCCCAGGTTGTGGTCAGGACCTGGTTCATGACGCCGTAGGCGGTGCGCGACGTCGCCGCGAGTGGCGTGATCGAACTGTCGGGCCGTCCAACCGAGTCGAGCGTGACGCGGGTTTCGATGCCTGAGGGATCCCTGACCTTGACCAGGTTGCCCCAGGAGGCGTGATAGGTGTAGCGGGTCTTGTGATTGAGGGGATCGACGACGGCGGTGTCCCGGCCGAGCGGGTCGGCGATGTGCCGCTCCACGAGCTGCCCGGTGGTGGTGTCCGGCCACGCCCCGGTCACGCCCACGTAGATGTCCTTGAGCGCCCCCTTCGGCCCACCCGCCTGTCCGGTGCCGTAGTAGTGGAAGTCGGTCCGCACCCGGTCGCCCTCGATCCAGGTGAGGTCGCTGGTCAGGGTATCGAGGTAGTGATAGTAGGTGTTCCGGCCGCCCGGACCGTCGCCGGCATAGGTCAGCTGCCCATGCCCGTTGTAGGTGAACACGGCGTAGGCCCCATTGGCCTCATCGACCCGGGTGACCCGGCCGTCACCATCCCGGGTGATCAGGGAGCGGACCCCGAACGGATCGACCACGACCGTCGGAGTGCCGTACGCGTCCTGGCTGTAGCGGACGATGGCACCCAGCGGGTCGGTCACCGATGACTTGAGCGAGGTGTCCGCCTTCACCCCGGCCTTGGGTGCGTTCAGCGCATTGCCCGGCGTCGTAGGCTGCCAGACCGTGCGCTCGGCGGGCTGAAAGGTCACCCGGGGCCGGCCGGTCGAGCCATCGAACAGGGTGACGCTCGGCGCTCGAAGGCTGTCCAGGCGATTGAGGCCGTCGTAGTACAACTCACTCACGTTGCCCCCGCGATCGGTCACGCTTGCGAGCAGGCTATTGGCCCCGTACGCCAGGCTTTCCCCGTAACCATCCGGATCCTGGATCTGGGTGATCTTGCCGCCGACGGTGGTGTACGTCACGGTCCGGAGGGCACTCGAGCCGTACTGGACTTCCACGTGATGGAGTTTGCCTGCCGTGGCGGAGCAACTCGCATTGTAGCACAGCCGCAGCACGCGGCTGGTGGGGTCGGTGATGGTGCTCAGCAGCGAGTCGTAGGGCGCCGCCAGGTAGGCGAAGAGCGTCGCGTTGCCGAAGCGATCCGACGCCCTGGTCATGAATCCGTTGGCGTTGAACTCCACCGACGATCCGTCGAGGTAGGTGCGGGTGTACTTGCCCGACTGGTACGCCAGCCGCACGCCCGGCGCACCGGCGGGCCGGGCGTAACCCGCGGCCACGCTGTCGTAGAACGCGATCGAGCCGTCACCCTCGGTGATCACGACGTCACCCGTGGCACTCCCCCGCTTGTAGAGCCGTTGATACCCCGCCAGGTCGAAGCCGGCCCCGAACGCGCTTCGGCTCTGGGCAGCGATGAGCACCTGGGTAGATACCGTATCTCCCAGGGTCACATTGCCGGGATAGTACGCCATGATCGACAGTTCCAGGGGGAAAGCCCCGGTCGAGTCGAGACTGTTCGTCGCGGCGTCGAATGCAGCGGCGATGCGGGTCTGGCCCGAGGCATGGGCCGCGAAGTACGCGATGGTGGCGCCGTTGAGCAGCGTGAACCAGCTTCCCACCCCGCTGCGCCGGACCTGGATCGAATAGGCGGTGGGAAGGGTGGCGCCAGCGGACAGGGTCAGGTCAATCGGAATGACGGGCGTGGGCTTGTGCGTCTGGCTGTTGTAGGCCAGGGTCAGCGCCCGCGGGGCACCGAGGGAGAAGTACGCGGGGGTGGCGTGCGCGTACACGGCATCGAAGCAGCTCGCCACGCACTTCGCCACATCGCGGTAAGTCGCGTTGTGCGGCGTCAGCGCGATGACCGGAGGCGCCGGGCCCGTCGAGAGCACCGTGTACCATCCGTCGTCGCTGGCCGTCCCGGTGGCGCTCAGGGTCAGGGTGCCGCTGCCCACCGCGCCGGTGCTGTAGGTGGCCGTGACGGTGATCTCCTCGAGATCATCGAAGGAGTAGGAGGGAATGCTCAGGCCGGTGCAGGTCAAGGGCCCGGTCGTTGCGCAGGAAAAGGTGACTGCCCTGGAGCCCGGAGCGGTGTTGGCCACGGTAAAGGCAAGCGTCTGGCCGCTGCTCCCCGAGGGGGCAGAGGCGCTGCCGTTGTCCGGCGTCACCACGATGGCTCCGCCACCACCGCCCCCGCCCGCGAGCGGCGCCTCGATCTGGGCGCGGAGTGGGGCGGCGCTGGCGCCGACGAGGACCAGGGCGGCCGCGAGGGTCCAACAGGAGAACGCGACGTTCGCGGGACGATGCACCGGGAAGCTCCGGAGTGGGGATGCCTCCCTGACAAGACAAGCAACGTGCCACCGTCGTGCGGCCCCAAGTCGTTTCCGTGGCGGCACTTGGCAATCGCGCCGCCGGTTTGTCGCAGCGACAGCGGCCCGCCGTGCGACAAACGGTGCGACACCGTGCGACTAGTTCAGTCCTGTACCACCCGCGGGGCTCACCGGCGGCTGGATGCCCAGGCGCTTGAGGCGGCGGTACAATGTGGCCCGGTGCACCCCGAGCAGCACCGCGACCCGGTCCACGTTCCAATCCTGCTCCTCGCAACAGGCCACCAGTTCCGCCCGCTGGTACTGCAGCCCGGGATCCTCGGGGCAACGCATGCGGTCCTGGCGGGCCCCCTCATCCGCCATATCGAGCGCTTCGCACAACGTGGCCGGCGTGAGGGGGCCCACCGGCTGCAGGGTGGCGGCCCGGGCCACCACATGGCGAAGCTCCCGGACATTCCCGGGCCAGGGGTAGCGCTCGAGCACGGTCCGGGTGCCAGGCTCCAGCACGGCGCCAAGCCGGCGCGCAAAGTGCTCGGCCAGCGGCCACACATCCTCGGGCCGCTCCCGTAGCGCCTGCAGCCGGATCACCACCCCGCCCAGCCGGTGCACGAGGTCAGCCCGGATGGGCAGGCCACCGGAGGCGCCCTCCAGGTCCTGGACCGCGGCGAGCAGCCGCACCGACACCCGGTGCACGGCGGTCTCCCCGACGCGCGAGAACTGGCCGGTCTCCGCCACGCGCAGCAGGGCCCGCTGGCCGGCGATCGGCAGGCTGGCGAGTTCGTCGAGAAACAGGGTCCCGCGATCGGCGGCCTCGAAGTACCCAGGGACGGTGTCGACCGCGCTCGTGAAGGCGCCGCGCCGATGGCCGAACAGCTCGCGGATCACCATGTCGGCCGGCAGCGCCCCACAATTGACCTCGACCATCCGCCCGTCCCGGGCACTCCAGGCGTGAATCGCCTGCGCCAGCACCTCCTTGCCGGTGCCGGTGGGACCGACGAGCAGAATCGGGAGGCTGGTGCCCGCGAAGGCCCGTGCCCGCTCCACCGCCCGGCGCATGGAGGGCGACACGGCGATGATAGGTGAGTCCTCGGGAACGGAAGGGCGGAGGGCCGGCGCCCTGCCTTCCGTCGGTCCCCCGGGCTTTCCGACGACGGTCATGGCGCGCCTACCGCCGGCAGAGTGAGCGCCATCAGGCGGCTTGCTCCTGCGTTCCCGGAGTCGAGGAGGGATGGACGGGGGCGTGCGGC
Organism: Gemmatimonadota bacterium; assembly: GCA_016713785.1. NCBI lineage: Bacteria > Pseudomonadati > Gemmatimonadota > Gemmatimonadota bacterium. The sequence continues at coordinate 172,138 of JADJOM010000002.1, forward strand.
GGGGCGGAACGACGGATGGGCGGACGGCGGGAGGGGCGGGCAAAGAGACATCAGGAGGACGGACCACCAACGCAGGCAGAGGCGCACCGGGGCTCCGGATTCGGGATGCCCATTCCTTATGTCAGGAGATGTGCCGCGCGCGTCAAACCACGGAGTTGTTGTGGCGGAATGACTTGGGCGCCGACCCGGGCCGGGGCAACTGTCTCAGTGAGACAGTTCACCGCCCAGATGAGACAGTTCGGGCGTCCGGCCGCCGAGCCGCCTATCCTACGCCGTCTTTCCCTCACCCTCCCCGCGGAACACCAGTGCAAAGATGATGAGGATCACGGCCGCGCCCACGGCGGGCCGGAGCCAGATGGCGTGCCAGTCGTGGCCCGTTCCCGCCGAGTTGACGAACTGCTGCACCACCAGCCCCGAGGCGAAGCTGCCGATCAGGTAGCCCACGCCCTGGGTAATGAAGGTGAGGAACCCCTGCGCCGCGGCCCGGACCTTGAGCCCCGCCTGCTGGTCCACGTAGATCTGCCCGGTGACGAAGAAGAAGTCGTAGCAGACCCCGTGCAGCAGGATGCCGAGGTACAGCATCCACGCCCCGCCGCCGGTGTCGCCGTTGGCGAACAGCAGGTAGCGCGCGCCCCACGCCGCCATGCCCACCAGCAGGATGACCTTGGTGCCGAACCGCGCCAGCACCACCGGCAGCAGCACCATGAACAGGATCTCCGACACCTGGCCCAGCGTCATCTTGCTGGCCGGCGCCACCATGCCGATCTCGTTCAGGAAGAGGTTGGTGAAGGCGTAGTAGAACTGCAGCGGGATGCACAGCAGGAAGCTCCCCAGCACGAACGCCGCGAACGACCGGTTCTTCATGAGCGCCAGGGCGTCGAGCCCGAGCACGTCGCGCACGCCGAGGGGCTTGCCGGCGGCGTGCGGCGGGGTGTCCGGCAGCGCCAGCGAGAACAGCCCCAGCAACACCGACGCGCCGGCCGCCAGCTGCATGGGCACCGCGCTGGCCTCGAGCCCCAGCTGCCCCACCACCTGCCCCGCCACGATCCACCCGATGGTGCCGAGCACCCGCACCAGGGGGAACTCCTTGGCCGGGTCCTGCATGTTGTCGAAGGCGAGGCTGTTGGTGAGCGCCAGCGTCGGCGCGTAGCACAGCGCGTAGCCGATCAAGAGCGGGTAGAACCGCCCGAAGCTCGGCTCCTGCGAGGCCCAGAAGATGATCCCCGCGCCCGCCAGGTGCAGGATGGCCAGGATCTTCTGGGTGGCGAAGAAGCGGTCGGCGATCATCCCCACGAAGAACGGGGCGATGATCGCCCCGATGGCCATGGTGCCGTACGCCGCGCCGATCTGCGGCCCGTCGAAGTTGAGGGTCTGGCCCAGGTAGGTGCCCAGCGTGACGAACCACGCCCCCCAGATGAAGTACTGGAGGAACATCATGAGGGAAAGCTTGGCTCGGATCATGGGAGCTCGCGGAGGCGGATGTGCCGGAACGCCACGCGGTCGCCGTGGTCCTGCAGCGCGATGTGGCCCCGCGCCGCCCGGCCGTAGCCGGGCCACTGGGCGAACTTGCTCGCCGCCACCTTGGCGGTCCAGTCGGCGCTGCCCAGCTCGTAGCTCACCACCCGCTGGCCGTTCAACCAGTGCTCCACCTGGCTGCCGCGCACCACGATCCGCGCGGTGTTCCACTCGCCCGCCGGCTTCACCACCCCCGCCGGCCCGGCGTAGAGGCCGTAGCAGGCGCCGGCGGCGGTGAGGCGGTTGAGGCCATCGGCGTGGGCCGCGTCGTCGAGGATCTGCATCTCGGGCCCGGTGTGGTAGCTGTACTCCCCCTCCTCGGTGACCCGGTACATCACGCCGCTGTTGCCCCCGGGCGCCACCTGCCACTCGAGCTCCAGCTCGAAGCTGCCGTACTCCCCGACCGTGATGATGTCCCCGCCCTCGCCGGTGCGGGTGAGCGCGCCGTCGACGACGGTCCACCCCGCGGGCACGGTGGCCTGGTGATAGCCGCGCCAGCCGGCGGTGCTCCGGCCATCGAACAGGCTGGTCCAGCCCCCGGCGCGCAGGGCAATGGAGGCCTCGCCACCCATGGCGGGGGTGCCGGCGCCGGCACAGGAGCAGAGGAGGAACAGCGGGACGACACACAACCAGGGTGCGCGCGGAAGGCGCATGCAGGGCTCGGCGGGGTGGAGACGGTCGTTACGATACGTCCCCGGCCGACGAGACGAAAGGGGCGACCGGAACCCAGCGCGTCACCGCCCGCTGCAGCGCCTCGCGCGAGACGGGCTTGGAAACGAAGTCATCCATCCCCGCGGCGAGGCACTTCTCCCGGTCGCCGCTCATGGCATTGGCGGTGAGGGCCACGATCGGCAGGTGCCGTCCTTCGGGTTCCGCCGCCCGGATCTCGCGGGTGGCCTGGTAGCCATCGAGCACAGGCATCAGGCAGTCCATGAACACCATCGCGAAGCGCTCGCGGCCCACCCGCTCCACCGCCTCGCGGCCGTGCTCGGCCACCACGACGTCGCACCCGCACTGGGCCAGGAAGCGCTCCGCCAGGTACCGGTTGAGCGGATCGTCCTCCACCAGCAGCACCCGCACCGCCTCCGCCCCATGCGCCGCGGCCGCCGGCGGCGGCGCCACCGATGGCGCCCGCTCCACGGCGCGGATCGCCGCCGCCGCCGTCACCGGGCCGAAGGGCAGCACCACCCAGAACGTGCTCCCCTGGCCGGGATGGCTCTCCACCCCGACCTCGCCCCCCATCAGCTCGGCGAGCATGCGCGAGATGGCCAGGCCGAGCCCGGTGCCGCCGAAGCGCCGGGTGGTGGAGCCGTCGGCCTGGGTGAAGGGCTGGAACAGCCGCGCCAGCGTGTCGGCGTCGATCCCCGGCCCGGTGTCCTCGACCTCGAAGCGGATGCGGCAGCCCTCCGCGCTGGCGTGCAGGGTGCGCACCCGCAGCGTGACGCCGCCCCGCGCGGTGAACTTGACCGCGTTGCCGAGCAGGTTGGTGAGGACCTGGCGCACCCGCCCCGCGTCGCCCAGCACCAGCCGCGGCACGTCGGGGTCGGGCACCAGCGCCAGCGCGAGCTGCTTGCGGGCCGCCTCCGGCCGCAGCGGGCCCAGGGTGCCCTCGAGCAGCGCGGGGAGGTCGAACGGCTTCGGGTCGAGGGTGAGCTTGCCCGCCTCCACCCGCGAGAAGTCCAGGATGTCGTTGATGATGCCGAGCAAGGCCTCGCCGGAGCCGCGCAGCAGCCGGACGTACTCGGCCTGCTCGCTGCTGAGCCGGGTGTCGGCCAGGAGCGCGGCCATCCCGATGACGCCGTTCATCGGGGTGCGGATCTCGTGGCTCATGTTGGCCAGGAACTGGCCCTTCACCCGGCTCGCCTCCTCGGCCCGCTCGCGCGCCGCCTCGAGCTCTTCCCCGCGCTCTTCCAGCTCGCGGATCAGGTCGGTGGCCACCTTCACCACGCCGGCGGTGCGCCGGCGCAGCTGCTCCACCCGCCGGGCGTTGAGGGCGAAGTACCCGTGCCCGACCAGCAGGATCCCGATCCGCGCCGCTTCCGCGGCCCAGTCGGGGTGGTGCTGCCCCACGGCGATGGCCCAGCCGAGCAGGCCGAGGTAGCAGGCGAGGGCCATCACGCCGAACCAGAGCACCGCCCGCTGTCCCACCGTGGCCATGTCGGCGCCCCGCACCAGGAGCGCCACGAAGAACCAGCTCGCGGTGCCGCCCGTGAAGTGCATCAGCAGGGCGATGAAGCCGAGGTCGATGGCGAGGAAGACGTTGCCGAGGTGGAGCCGGGCGCCCGGCCGGTACCAGCGCACCAGCGCCAGCCAGCTGAGCCCCACGTAGACCAGGGTCAGGAGCCCAACGCCCAGCAGGCCGGTCCGGGCCACGTCCTGGCCGGCCAGGTGGTCGTAGAGCAGCGCCACGCCGGCGAGCAGCGGCATGCCGATGGCCCGCAGCCGCGGCACGTCCATGGTTTGGACCTGCCGGTCGCGCTCCGCCTTGCGGCGGCCGGCCTCCTCGGCGTCGAGGAAGACCATGTCGCGCGCCAGCTGCAGGGCGCGGGTATCGAAGGCCAGGCTGGTCCGCTGTCGGGGCATCCAGCCCAGTATCGGCGGCGGGCCCCGCCCGGCTGAGGCGCCGGCGCCATCCTACTGGCGCTGCCCCCGCGCGGGGGGTAACCTCCGCCCATGGACCGGCGCGAACTCCTCCAGCTCCTTTCCGCGACCAGCGCGCTCGCCTTTCTCCCGCCGGACCTCCTCCCGGCGGCCCGGAGGCTCCACGCCGCCGCGGGCCCGCGGCGGGCGCTCGACGCCGAGCAGGCCGCCCTGGTGACCCTGATCGGCGACATGATCCTCCCCCGCACCGACACCCCGTCGGCCTCCGACGTGGACTGCACCGGCTTCGTGGACCGGCTGCTCGACGCCTGGTACCCGGATGACGAGCGGGCCCGCTTCCTGGCGGGCCTGGCCCACCTCGAGGCGCGGGCGACGGACCTGCACGGCGGCCGCTTCGTGACCCTGCCGGAGCCGGCGCGGGTGGAGCTGCTCACCGCCCTCGACACCGGCGGCGGCGAGCTCGACACCGCGCCCGGGGCCTTCCGCCGGCTCAAGGGGCTGGTGATCTACGGCTGGTTCACCTCCGAGGCGGTGATGACCGCCGACATGGCGCACCCGATGATCCCCGGCCGCTTCGACGGCTGCATCCCCCTCCGGCCGCACTGAGCCGCCCCGCATGACGTCCACTCCCCGCCAGTACGACGCGATCGTGGTCGGCTCCGGCATCACCGGGGGCTGGGCCGCCAAGGAGCTGTGCGAGCGTGGCCTCCGGGTGCTGGTGCTGGAGGCGGGCCGCGAGATCGTGCCGGAGCGGGACTACGCCGAGCACATCCAGGCGTGGGAGCTGCCGTTCCGCGGCTGGGGCGACCGCCGCACCCTGGAGCGCGAACAGCCGATCCAGAAGAACTGCTACGCCTGCGACGAGTGGGGCGCGAAGTTCTTCGTGAACGACCTCGAGAATCCCTACACCTTCGACCCCGCGCAGCCCTTCCACTGGATCCGCGGCCGCCACCTCGGCGGGCGCTCGATCATGTGGGGCCGCCAGGTGTACCGCTGGAGCGACCTCGACTTCGAGGCCAACGCCCGCGAGGGCATCGGCGCCGACTGGCCCATCCGCTACCGCGACATCGCGCCCTGGTACAGCCACGTGGAGCGGTTCATCGGCGTCTCGGGGATGGCGGAGGGGCTGGACCAGCTCCCCGACGGCGAGTTCCTCCCGCCGATGGCGTTCCGCTGCGCCGAGACGGCACTGCGCGAGGCCACCGAGCGCACCTGGGGCCGCGACCGGGTGGTGACCATGGGCCGCTGCGCCATCCTCACGGTGCCGCACCAGGGGCGGAAGGCCTGCCACTACTGCGGCCCCTGTGAACGTGGCTGCATCACCCACTCCTACTTCAGCAGCCTCGGCTCCACGCTGCCGGCGGCGCGGCAGACCGGCCGGCTCACCATCCGCCCCGACAGCGTGGTGGAGCGGGTGCTGTACGAGCCGTCGCAGCGCCGCACCGCGACCACCGGCGCCATGCGCGCGACGGGGGTGCGGGTGATCGACGGCAACACCTTCGAGGTGCTCGAGTTCCGCGCCCGGCTGGTGTTCGTCTGCGCCGGCGCGCTCGAGTCCACCCGGCTGCTGCTCAACTCCACCAGCCGGGATTATCCCGGCGGCCTGGGCAGCAGCAGCGGCGAGCTGGGCCACAACCTGATGGACCATCCCTTCGGCGCGGGCGCCGGCGGGGTGCTGCCGGGGTTCGAGGACCGGACCTCCTTCGGCAACCGGCCCAATGGGATCTACGTGCCGCGCTTCCGCAACGTGAAGGACCGGCAGCCGGACTTCGTGCGGGGCTACGGCTTCCAGGGGGGCGGGTGGCGAGGCGGGTTCGACCGCTCGAGCCCCGGCTTCGGCGCCGAGTTCAAGCACAAGCTGGTCGCGGCGAAGGGGCCGTGGCGGCTGGGCCTCGGCGGCTGGGGCGAGTGCCTGCCGCGGCACGACAACCTCGTGGCGATCGATCCCGAGGTGAAGGACAAGTGGGGCATCCCCGCGCTGCGGGTGCAGTGCACCTGGGGCCCCAACGAGCTGGCCATCCTCAAGGACATCCAGGTCACCGCGGCCGAGATGCTCGAGGCCGCCGGCGCCACCGACATCACCACCCACGACGACAAGCTCCCCCCAGGCCTCTGCATCCACGAGATGGGCACCGCCCGCATGGGCCGCGACCCGAAGACCTCGGTGCTCAACGGCTGGAACCAGGTCTGGGACGCGCCCAACGTCTTCGTGACCGATGGCGCCTGCATGGCCAGCTCGGCCAACCAGAATCCGTCGATCACCTACATGGCCCTGACGGCCCGTGCCGCGCATCACGCGGTGGAGCTGATGAAGAGGAATGAACTATGAGCGACGGCTCGGCGGCTCGGCGGCTTGGCGGCGCGTGTGATCGTCGGGACTTCCTCGGCACCCTGGCCGCAGGCCTCCTGCTGCCCGGACTCACCCCCGCGGCCGAGCCGCCGAACCGCCGAGCCGCCGAACCGCCGAGCCGCCCCTTCGGCCTTCAGCTCTACGCCGTGCGCGACGCCGCCCAGCGGGACCTCGCCGGCACCCTGAAGGCACTGGCGGCGATGGGCTACCACGAGGTGGAGCTGGCGGGGCTGTACGGGAAGACGGCGGCGGAGTTCCGCGCGGCGCTCGACACCGCCGGTCTCCAGGCCCCGGCGGGCCACGTGGGCATCCCGGCGCTCACCGACCAGCTGGAGCAGACCATCGCCGACGCGAAGGTCCTGGGCCACCGCTACCTGATCCTGCCGTGGGTGGGGGAGGAGTACCGGACCGCCGACGGCTGGCAGCGCGCCGCCGACCTGCTCAATCATGCGGGTGAACGCTGCCGCCAGGCCGGGCTCACGGTGGGGTACCACAACCACGGCTTCGAGTTTGCCCCCCTGCCGGAGGGCGCCGACGCACCGTTCACCTCCGGCTACACCGCGCTGCTCCGGCTCACCGACCCGGCGCTGGTGGTGTTCGAGCTGGACCTCTTCTGGGCCCGGCAGGGCGGCGCCGACGCGCTGGCCTTCTTCAGCGGCTTCCCCGGCCGCTTCCGCGCGGTGCACGTGAAGGACATGGCCGCCGACGGGACGATGGTGGACGTGGGTGCCGGGGTGATGGACTGGCCGGTGCTGCTGGGCGCGGCCCGGAGCGCCGGCGTCACCCACTTCTTCGCCGAGCACGACGAGGCGAAGGACCAGCTGGCCTTTGCCCGGGCGAGCGCGGCCTACATGCAGACGCTTCGGTACTGAGGATCGGTTCGGCGGTTCGTCCGAGCCGCCGAGCCGCCAAGCCACGACCATGCCCCGCTTCAATCCCACGCGGTTCCCCCCCGGGTTCTTCGACCTCCCGCCCGATGCCGGCCAGCGGCTGCCGCTGGACGTCATCGCCGCGTGGACCCGCAGCGAGCAGACCCACGCGCGCGCCTGCGCGCTGCTGGCGCCGTGCACGCTGCGCGGGCTGGTGGTCTGCACCGACACCGCGGGGCTCACCCGGCTCTCGGCGGAGCGGTCGCTCATCGAGATCCTGGCGATGGTGAGCCGGCCCAAGGAGCTGGTGCACGCCTATGGGCGGGCCATCGGCGGGCAGCCCATCGGCGTCTGGGCGGCGGACAACACCCAGATGTTCTTCCCTGAGGGCGTGGCGCCGGACCACGTGGTGGGCATGCTGCTGACCTTGATGGACCGGATCCGCGCCGAGTGCGAGGTGGGGATCGGCGTCTGTGTGCACGAGGGGGTGTTCTACGAGCTGGGCCAGAGCCTCTACGGCCCCGACGCCGACCGGGTGGAGGCGATCGCGGAGGACTTCACCGCGGCCCACGAGCTGGTGGTCACCGGCGAGGCGGCCCGCCGGCTGGGCGAGACGGCGCACTTCCTTTACGAGCCACGCGCGGACCTGGCGGAGCGCTTCGGCGAGGTGCGGCGGGTGGTGGATGGGCCGCGGCTCGGCGGGATCGCCGCGAGCGACTTCCGCTACCCGCTCCCCTTCACGGAGGAGTTCTTCGGCGGGCTCGGGGAGTTCCAGCGCACCCGGCGGACCTCCGTGGTGCCGCGCCCGGCCTACCGCGACCTGGCGGTGGTGGTCATCGACGTGGAGCGGGAGGACCGCGAGGTGCCGGAGCTGGCCGCGCTCAACGACCTGGCGCTCGCCGCGGCGGTGACGCGGCTGGGCAACTCGCTGGTCGAGGACCTGGCCGGGGCGGAGGTCAAGTCCACCACCGGCACCAGCATCTATCACTTTGACGGGGCGCGGCAGGCGCTGGCCTTTGCGCGGAAGCTGCGCGATACCCTCGCCGCGCAGGGGGTGCAGCTGCGGGTGGGGATCGACGTGGGCCGGGTGCTGCTGTTCGAGCTCGGCCCCGGCCTGCGCGACGTGGCCGGCTCCCCGGTCAACGTGGCCGCCAAGCTGGCGCAGGACGCCGGCGTCTTCGGCGTGATCCACCTCACCGCCGCCGCCGCGCGGCAGGCCGGCCTCCCCGACGTGACCGCGGCGCGCGCGGTGCGGGTCGGGGGCGTGACGATCGAGGCGGTGGCCGTCTAGCCCCCGGCACGGGCGCGCTCCGGTTACCATTCCACCCCATGCGTACCCGATCGCTCCTCGCCCTGCTGGCGCTGCTGCTCGCGCCCCGCGCCCTGGCAGCCCAGCAGCCGGCCTTCGACTGGCCCGCCCTGCGGGATGAGGCCAGCCGGCTCCTCTCCGAGTACCTCCGGATCAACTCCACCAATCCACCGGGCAACGAGCTGGCCACCGCCCGCTGGCTCCAGGAGGTGCTGGCGCGCGAGGGGATCGAGGGGCAGATCCTCGATACCGCCGAGCTCGGGCCCGGCCGCGCCAACTTCTACGCGCGGCTGCGGGGCAGCGGCGGAGGGCGGGCCATCGCGCTGGTGCATCACATGGACGTGGTGCCGGTGACTCCCTCGCAGTGGACCCGCGACGCTTTCGGCGGGGAGATCGTGAACGGCGAGGTCTGGGGCCGGGGCGCCATCGACATGAAGGGCCACGGCATCATCCAGCTCATGGCGCTGATCGCCCTCAAGCGCGCCGGGGTGACGCTCGATCGCGACCTCGTCTACATCGCCAACGCGGACGAGGAGACCGACGGCCGCGGGGCGATCGTGTTCGTCGAACGGCACCGCGACCTGCTGGCCGGGGTGGAGTACCTGCTCACCGAGGGCGCCGACACCCGCGTCGAGGGTGGCGCGGTGCGCTGGTTCGGAATCGACGTGGGTGAGAAGCGGCCGCTGTGGACCCGGCTGGTGGTGCGGGGCACCACCAGCCACGGCTCGGTGCCCATCGGCGACCAGAACCCGGTGCCGGTGCTGGCGCGGGCGGTGGCCCGGGTGGCGGCGTGGCAGACCCCGCTGACCCTCTCCCCGGCTGTGGAACGCTTCCTCAAGGCGCAGGCGGCGGTGGAGACGGGGCCGGGCCGGCGCTGGCTCGCCGAGCCCGCCGCGGCGTTGCGCTCGCCGGCGGGCCGCGCCTGGCTCACCAGCGAGCCGGAGCGGAACGCGCTGCTCCGCAATACCATTTCGCCCACGGTGCTGGTCGGCTCCAACAAGACCAACACCATTCCCCAGGTGGCCACCGCCGACCTCGACATCCGCCTGCTCCCCGACCAGGACCCGGCGGCCTTCCTCGCGGAGCTCCGCCGCGTCATCGCCGACCCGCGCGTGACGCTGGAGGAGATCGCGCCCCTCCCGCCCCGCTACAGCGCGCCGCTCGGCACCGAGCTGTTCCGTGCCATCGAGGCCACCGCCGCGGAGCTGCTGCCCGGCGTGCCCGTGGCCACGCCCATCAGCCCCGGCGCCTCCGACCGGCCCAGCTATGCCGCCGCGGGCATCGTCACCTACGGCCTCGATCCCTACCTGATCCCCATCGACGAGAACCGCTACCAGGTGCATGGCAACGACGAGCGAATCTCGGTCGAGAATGTTGGCTTTGGTGTCCGATTCTACGTCCTGCTGCTGCAGCGGTTTGCGCGGGCGCCGGCGAAAGCGTCGTGAAATCACCGTACGCCGGAGTATGAAGATGCGGGATGCTCTTCCATTCGGTGCCATGAATCGCCATTTTAGCACTCCCGTCAGATTCACCCGCCCCGACCGAGGGCGACACGGAGACCCCATACATGGCAAAGAAGCAGCCCGCGATGCGCCGCGCGGCCTCACGGACCTCGAAGCCCGCCCCGAAGGTGACGCTGCCGGCCGCCCGGGCGCGCCGGGTCAACTCCAAGCTGCCGCCCGGCATCTGTCGCGTGGACCAGGCCAGCACCCGCACCTTCGGGTTCGTGGTCCGGGTCGGTCACCGGCGCTCGGCGAAGGGCTGGCGCCCCAAGTTCACCGCCTACTTCGGCGACTTCTCCAACGGTGGCAAGAAGCAGGCGCTCGCCGCGGCGGTGAAGTGGCTCAAGACGCTCGAGCGCACCGGCAAGGCGCCCGCGAAGTAACCGCCGGCCGGGCGGCCCGCCTGGCCGTCCTCCTGCTCGCCGGTACGGCGGTGGCGTCTCCGCCACCGCTCCACGCCCAGACGTCCACGCTCGTCCATCCCGGGGCCCGGGTGCAGGTCACGGCCCCGGTGCTGGGCGCCGGCTGGCTTCGCGGCGCCTTCGCCAGCGCCCGGGTGCGCGACCGGCTCTGCCTCGGCGTGGCGGTCGAGCCGAAGGACGCCAGCACCGGCCCGCTCTTCGTCCTGCTGCGCGGCATCACCGCCCTCAAGGTGGACCGCCGGACCAACGCCGACGTCCGGATCGCGATCGCACTCCCGGAGGCCGCGGACAGCGACTGGGAGGTGATCAGCCTCGACCGGCTGGCCGCGCAGGACACGGCCTGCCGCACGCCCGCTCCCGCCACGCCCCGATAATCCCCCGCCCCGGCCCCCGGCGCCGGCCGGGGGCCGCTCTTGCGCCGCCCCCGCCCCGCCCGCATCATGTCGTCATCTCCTCCCCCTCCCTTCTCTGGAGTATCCATGCGCATGATGTCCCGCCTGCTGAACGGCCTCGCCCTCGGCGCCGTGCTCGCCTGCAGCCCAGCTCCCACGCACGACGTCGCGGCCGATGCCCAGGCCATCCGGGATATCGATGCCAGGTGGAACGAATACATCGTGGCGAAGAACGACTCGGCCATCGCCGCGATCTACGACAGCAACGCGGTCCTGATGCCGCCGAACATGCCGGCCCTGAACGGCGCGGGCCCGATCCGCGCCTTCTGGGCCGGGCTGTGGGGGATCAACGTCAGCCTGACGCTCGCGGTGGACGAGGTGATCGTGGATGGCGACCTGGCGCTGGACCGGGGCCGGTACACCTTCAGCGTCCCCCAGCCCGATGGCAGCCAGGCCAGCGAGACCGGCAAGTACCTCGTGGGGTGGCGCCGCATCGGCGGCCAGTGGAAGGCCGTGAGCGACATCTACAACAGCGACACCCCGCCGGCGCCCGCCCCAGCGCCCGCCAAGTAGGGCCACCGGGGGACAGCGGGAGCGCCATGACGGTGCCGGAGTTCCTCCGGAGCGAGCCGGACCTCTCGGGGTCGCTGCACGCCTTCCGCGAACGCCTCGCGGAGACCGTCTCGTGGTGTGGCCGCAAGGCGGGGCAGCCGGACCTCGGGGGGGTGCTGCGCACCGCGGACCTCTCGCCGCCCCCCGCCACCCCGTGGCCCGAGACCGTCCGCGCGGTGGCAGACCAGCGCCTGCTGCTGCTGGGGCGGAGCTGGCGGCGGTCCCTCGATCCGCTGGGTGGCGGGATGCTGCTGGTGTATTTCCCGACGCCGCCGCATTCGGGGGGAGCAGCGCGGGCGGCCAGCCATGGCTACTTTGATGACCGGGACGCGCCACCCTGGGACACCTGGGTGGCGTACCTGGAGGAACCTGGGCGCAGCTACGTGGTAGCATGGGTACCGCCCCAGGGGCTCGAGTCGGCCACCGCCGGCATCGAGGCCGCCCGTTCCTTGGCCTGGCTCGAAACCTCCGGTGTGGGCTTCCGGCTCCCACCGCGCGTCTGAGCAGGAGGAAAGCAGATTCCATGACCACCGACCGCACCCTCCGTCGGCACGAGATCGCCGTCCGGGCCCGGGCCTACCTCCAGGGGCTGGTGCCCCGGAGCACCGTGCTCGAAGGGCTCGAGGCCAGCGACTGGGAGGACCCCGTCCTCCGCCCGCTGCTCGAGACCATCCAGAACGCGCCCAAGAAGTCCCGCTTTTCCGGCCTCTGGGGCCGGGCCTACGACGCGTTCGTGGCCCAGACCGAGGCCCTCATCGACGCCGCCGACCGCACGCCGTAGCGCGGCGGTCCGCTCCCCGTTCACCCCGGTTCCCGAGGACCTTCCATGCGTCGTGCCGTCCTGCTCCTGATCGCCGGTGCCGTCGCCGCCTGCGGTGGCGGGACCGACTCCAACGGCCCGCCGGCCTCCCCGTACACCGTCACGGTGGTCTCCCAGTCGCAGAGCGGGGGCAACGGCGCCGTCTGGAGCGACGTCATCACCTTCGAGGTGAAGGACAAGTCCAGCAGCGCGCCCATCCAGGGCGCCACGGTGGTGACCCAGACCACGGCCGGCACCGTCACCACGCTCCCGCTGGTGACCGCCGCCAACGGCCGGGTCACCGGCACCTGGACCATCGACATCGTGGACCAGACCTCCGGCATCATCCACGCCCTCGCCATGTGCGCGCCCGAGGTGGGCAGCAGCATCTGCAAGACCAAGTTCGGCGACGACAACACCATCAAGATCACGTTCTAGTGCCGCTGGCCCCGCTCGACACGGCAAGCGCCGCCCAGTGGCTGGCGGCGCTTCCCGAGACCTCGCTCACCCTCCTCTACAAGCACAGCACCCGCTGCGGCGTCTCCCTGGACGCCAGCATGGAGCTGGGCGGGTTCGTGGCCGCCCATCCGGAGGTGATGGCGTGGCAGGTGGACGTCCTCCGGCAGCGGGCGCTGTCGCAGGACTTCGCCCGGCTGCTCGACATCCCCCACCAGTCGCCGCAGGTCATCCTGCTGCGCGGCGGCCGGCCCATCTGGCACACCTCCCACCAGCGCATCACCAGCGGCGCGCTGGCCGAACGGCTCGCGGCCGCCCGCGCGGGCTGATCACCCCGCGCCCTCCGCGGCGCGGGCCTCCCGTTCAAACCGGTTGTCACGATAGAGATCGCCGCCCCCGCACCGGGCGGCCACGCTGGCGCCCAGGTAGAGCAGCGGGAAGAGCGGCCCGTAGCGCTCGAACTGCCGCACGTGGACGCGCTCGTGTGCGCGGGTGCGCTCGAGGTCGTCCTGGCCCTGCGCCAGCACCACGTGACCCAGCGTGATCGCGGCGATCGCCATCGGGGGATAGCCGCGCCGGAGCAGCGGGGCCAGCGGGCCGCCAGCCGCCTCGAGGACCCCATCGCGCCACGAAAGCCGGGCGCCGCCCAGGCGCCCGACGAGCGCCGCGAGCACGCCGACCAGCGTCACCGGCAGGGCCCAGAGATACGCCACGGCGCGCGCCGCGGGAGCGGGCATGCGGCGGGATCCTAGCGCCGGCGCTCGCACATCAGCGCGAGCGTGTTCCCCTCGCTGTCGGCGAGGAAGGCCATCCACAGGTCGTGCTCAGGCATCCGGACCACCAGGTGCGGCTCGGCGGCGAAGGCGGCGCCCGCCGCGGCCAGCCGGTCGGCGGCGGCGTGGATGTCGGTCACCCGGTAGTACAGGATGGACGCGGGATGGTCGTACGTCGGGTCGGTGGGGACCGCGAGCATCAGCCGCACGCCGCCGGCGTCGAAGAACGCCATGCCCGGGACCTCGAAGAGCAGCGGCAGGCCCAGCACGTCGCGGTAGAAGGCGGTGGCGCGCGCCACGTCGTGCACCGTCACCGCGATCTGGCCGATGGCCGTCAGCGCCGTCCCGTCGGCGGGCGTCACGGCAGCCGGCGCAGCGCCAGGAGCGAGAGCGCCACCCCCGCCAGCTCGATCAGCAGGAAGGGCACCAGGCGCGGGCTCACGCTCCGTTCCGCCGCGAAGCCGAGCAGGCGCCCCGCGGCGAAGCCGCCGAGCGCGAGCGCGTTGGCCACCAGGCCGGGGGCCACCCAGTCGGCCCGCCGGGCGGCCAGCAGCAGGAAGATCCCGAACGCCAGGTCGAAGCCGCCGTAGGTGGCGCGCAGGTCGGTCCGCGCCATGGCCGTGGGCAGCGCGATCTCGAGCCACGCGGCCCAGCTCACCGGCCGGAACAGGAACCCCACCCCGATGGCCACGAAGGTCACGCCGATCACGCCGAGGATCCAGCGCGCCAGGGTCATCGCGCCGGCCTCACCGCAGGGTGGGCGCGAAGGTGGAGTCGCGCCACACCGGCCGCCCCTCGAGCAGTGTGAGGAGCACCCGGGCCGTGTGCAGCTCGGTGGCCGGCAGCGCAAAGAGGTCGCGGTCGAGCACGATCAGGTCGGCCAGCTTGCCGGCCACCAGGCTGCCGGTCTCGCGCTCGGCGTGCTGGGCCCAGGCGGCGTTGATGGTGTAGGCGGCGAGCATCCGCGGCAGGTCGGCGCGCTCCTCGGGGAGCCACGCCGCGCCGTCGGGCCGGTTGAGCTCGTGCCGGGTGACGGCCACCTCGATCGCGTCGAGCGGATTGAGGGTCGAGACGGTCCAGTCGCTGCCGCCCGCTACCACCGCCCCGCTCGCGAGCATGCTGCCGATCGGGTAGAGCCAGCGCGAGCGGGCCGGCCCGAGCGCCGGCTCGGTGAGGTCGGCGATGTACTCGTCACGCTGGGCCCAGAAGGGCTGGAAGCTGGCCACCACGCCCAGGGCGCGGAAGCGGGGCAGGTCGGCGGGATCGAACAGCTCGATGTGCGCCAGCACCGGCCGCGCGTCGCGCGAGGGATGCGCCTCGCGGGCCCGGGCCAGCGCGTCGAGGGTCACCCGGATGGCGCGGTCGCCGATCGCGTGGACGTGGACCTGGAACCCCTCGCGATCGAAGCGGAGGATCCGTTCCTCCAGGGCCTCCGGCGCATACACCAGTGGGCCGGCGTCGCCGGGCCGGTCGAGGTACGGCGCCAGCAGCGCCGCGGTGCGCGCCTCGAGGACGCCGTCGGCGTAGAGCTTCACCGTGCCGGCCCGCACCCGCGAGGCGAACCGCGCACGGTCACGCAGGGCGCGCAGCCTGGGCACCATGCTGTCGAGCGGGACGTCCTCGTGGTCCCGGAGCGCGGCGGTGACCCGCGCGGTGAGCTCGTTGCGCTCGTCCACCGCGAGGTAGGCATCGAGGTAGTCCTCGCCCACGTCGGCGTCGGTGATGCTGGTGATCCCGAACCGGTTGGCCTCCGCCAGGGCCCGGCGCACCGCGCCGATCCGTTCCTCCCGCGAGTACGGGGGGAGCAGGCGGCTCACCAGCCCGATCGCCGACTCGCGCAGGGTGCCGCTCGGCTCGCGGGTGCGCGGATCGCGCTCGATCCGGCCGCCCGGCGGGTCCGGCGTCTCCCGGGTGACGCCGGCGAGCGCCAGCGCGCGGGAGTTGACCCACGCGGAGTGCCCGTCCGCGGCATAGAAGAAAGCCGGGCGGTCGGGCACCACGCGGTCGAGGAGAGCGCGGCCGGGATTCGCGCCCGGGAAGACCGGCAGCTGCCAGCCGTTGCCGCGCACCCACGGCAGGTCGGGATGGGCGTCAGCGTAGGCGTGGATCACGCCCTCGATCTCCGCCGCGGTCCGCGCCTCGTACAGGTTGCACTCGCGCAGCTCGAGCCCGCCGGACAGCGGGTGGGCGTGGGTGTCGCCGAAGCCCGGCAGCACCATCTTCCCCTCCAGCTCGATCACCTGCGTCCCGCCACCCACGAAGCGCTCGGCGCCGGCCACGTCGCCCACGTACACCAGGCGCCCCTCGCGGATGGCCACCGCCTCGGCCCAGGGGCGCTCCGGCTCCGCCGTCCACACCACGCCGTCACGCAGCACCAGGTCGGCCGGCGTGGCCGGCGGCCGACGCTCCAGGTGGCAGCTGGTGAGGAGGGCAAGGAAGAGCAGGGATCCGGCCATCGACCCTGGCCGGCGGGGCCGCGTCGCGCAGGCACGACCGCAGGGGTGCGGGGAGGGGAGGCATCGGTGCTGCCGGAGCGACGCGGCCCCGCGGCCGCGGAAGCCGTTGAGGCCGCTGAGGCCGCTACTCACGCGGCCCCGCCGTCACCGTGCCGATGCCGCTCAGCCAGCTGTAGGGGTCGATCGTGAATCCCTCCACCCGCCGCGACACCGCGGCCACGTTCACCGGGGCGTACAGGAAGAGCGCGGGCGCGTCGGCGTTGAGGGTGTCGAGGGCGGCGCGCCACGCGCGGCGTGCGGCCAGGAGGTCGGCGGCACCGAGCGCCTCGTGGAACAGCCGGTCGAAGGCCGGATTGGCGTAGCGGCCGTAATTGAGGATGCCGATCCCGGCCGCGGTCCACTGGTCGGCCAGGCCGCGCGGGCTCGGTTCGTCGAGCCACGCCCCGATGTAGCTGTCGAACTCGCCCTTCCCCAGCCGCTCCTGGAAGACCGGGAAGTCCACCGCGGTGACCGTCACCTCCGCGCCGACCAGCCGCCACCGTTCCTGCAGCAGCTCCGCCAGCCGGCGGCGGCCCAGGCTGGTGGCGGGCACCAGGATGTCGAAGCCGAGCCGCGTCCCGGCGCGGGCGCGCACCCCGCCGGCGCCGCGGGGCCAGCCGGCGGCATCGAGGGCCTGCGCCGCGGCGGCGGTGTCGGAGGGGAGCGTGGCCACGCTGTCGTCCCACACCCAGAGCAGCTGCGACATGGGGCCGGGTGGCGCCTTGGCGCCCTCGCCGAAGACCGTGCGGGCGATCGCCGGCCGGTCCACCGCCATGGTGAGCGCGCGCCGCACGGCGCGGTCGGCGAGGGGGCCGCCGCCGGGCCGCCGCATGGCCGCACCGCCCAGGTTGAAGCCGAGGAACCCGTAGGCCGCGGCGGGATAGGAAACGGTGCGGAGCCCGGAGTCGGCCGCGACGCGGGCCACCCGCTCCGGCGCGCCCACCGCCTCCAGGAGGTCCGCCTCGTGCGACAGCACCAGGTTGAGCGCCGCGTCGGGGTCGGCGGCAAAGCGCCAGGTGAGCGTCCCCACGCCGGCGCGCCGCCCGCCCGCGGTGTCGGCCACCAGCGTGAGCGACTGCCCCCGCGCCCACGCCCCCATCCGGTAGGGCCCGCTGCCGATCACGTGCGCCACCGCGGTATCGCTGCCCCAGGTGCTGCGTTCCTGCCAGCGCCAGACATGCGCCGGGATCACCCGCACGTGCCAGGTGGCGTCGTACAGCTGCTCGGGATAGGCGCGCGCAAACTGCACCAGCACCGTGCTCGAGTCCTCCGCGCTGGCCGAGAGCTGGCCGGCGAGGGAGCCGCGGGCGGGGGTGTCGAGCACCGAGTCGGCGTACGACTCGAACGAGAAGACCACGTCGCCGGCGGTGACCGGCTCGCCGTCGTGCCACCGGGCGCCGGGCCGGAGGTGGAACCGCAGGGTGAGGCTGTCCACCCGCTCCCATCGCGCGGCCAGCGCCGGCCGGTAGGCGCCGGTGTCGATCGGCGCGCCACCCGGGACCAGGTCGGCCAGCCGCTCGTACACCCGGTCGCCGATGTCGCGGCCCACCGTCTCGTAGACCAGCGGCGGCAGCAGCGCCTCCGGCTCGCCGGTGGCCGCGATCACCAGCTGGTCGCAGGTGGGGCAGGGACGGGCGTCGCGGCAGGCGAGCAGGGCGGCGAGGCCCAGGAGGACGAGACGGGAACGCGGGGGCACGCGGGCTCCTGGGAGCTGGGCGGGTTGGCGGATCGCGCGGCTACTGTGCCACGTACCGGATGGTGTCCGTGGCCAGCAGCGGGAATGAAGGCGCGATGGAGTACGGTCCGGCGGAGAAGGACGGCACCCAGGTGGTATCCCCGACCGTCACCGGCGCCCACGATGCGTAGACGGTGCCGCTCTCGTAGAACGCCAGGTCGTAGGGACCGGCGGGGATCCGCGGATCCTCCCGCCACAGGCCGTTCGCCTCCACGAAGCTCCCCTGGGCATGTATCGAGGGTGGTAGCCCCTCGATCACCAGCCGGACGAACCCCTCATAGGGGAGCAGAAGCACCGTGTCACGCGCCAGCACCGGACTGGCGACGGCCTCGATGACCAGCGTGTCGAGCGAATAGACCTGCCGGATGAAGCCATCGACCACGGAGGTGCCGCGGAAGAAGGTGAGGGTGTACTGGCCCGGCCGGAGATTGGAGAAACGGGCCGGCTGGCCCACCACGGCCACGCCGTGCAGCACCGTGTCGCTGCCGAGCCGGCTGCCGGTGAACCCCACCGCGGCGCCGGCTGGACCGCCGATGGCGATCACGAGAAAGCCCGCCGATGTCACCGCGTACTCCCCGGTGACCAGATACGGTGGATCGGCCGCGGCCACCACCGTGGTGTCGGCCGCGGCGGCATAGGTGAAGCGGTCACCGCTGTCGGAGACGGTGCGTGGGTCCCACCGCACCACGTAGTCGCCGTAGGGGAGGCCGGGATGGCTTCGGGTCTCGGCGGCGGTCAGCGCCCCGGACAGCACCGGGGCGCCGTCACGCAGCACCGTGTACGGCGCGGTGTAGCCCGCCGGGATCCCGCTGGCAGCCACCGTAAGGACGCCGGTCTGGGCCCCACCGGATTCGCCCGTCCCTCCCCCGCCGCAGGCCGCGAGGAGCGCGGCCCCCGCGAGGCTCAGGCGCTTGGACATGCGTCCTCCCAGGTGGTCAGGTGAGATACCGCTCGCGGATCACGGCCAGGTGGTGGATCTCGTGCCCCGCGATGATCCAGGCCAGCGCCCGGGCGCTCACCGGCTTCTGGCTGGCCGTGCCCATGCGCGCCAGCGCCTCGGCGTCCATGCCGTGGACGAGCGAAAGGGTGGCGTCGCGCACCGTGGCGAACTCCGCCGCCATGTCGGCGAGGCTGCGGCGCTCGAACTGGCCGTTGGGCACGTAGAGGTTCTCGTCGAAGCTCGCCAGCGGCGTGGCGTCCCCCCGCGCGATCCGCAGCAGCCGGTAGGCGAAGATCCGCTCGGCATCGGCCAGGTGACCGATCACCTCGCGCACGCTCCACTTCCCCGCGGCATAGCGGAACCCCGCCTTCGCCTCCGGAATCGCCGCGAGGAAGGCGGCGGTGCCGTGCCGCTGGGCCACGAGGACCGGCCGCGCGTCCTCGCCCGGGACCTTGCCGACATAGGTGCCGTAGTAGGGCGCAAACTCGTCGGCGGTGGGGCGGGCGATGGTCATGGCGACGATCCGCGTGAGGGGGTCAGCGGCCGGGTCCTGAGGGGTCGCCAGAGAGGATAGTCCACAGGAACGAAATGGCAACTCTCCGGCGGCCAGGTACGATACCAGCCCAGGGCGTCCGGCCCAGGAACGGCCGCCCTGGCCTCCGGGTCACCCGGCGCGCAACGAATCATTACACCTGCCTCGTTCTATAGTGTTTCTTGAGCAGTGTGCTGGCTCACACCGCGTCCATAATTCAATTGTTTGCAAGAGTTTGGCTTACATGCCTGAAATGGCCTGTCCATTGCTTTGTCAGGGGCCAGGAAGCAGAAGACACCGGACCACTCACAGGAGCCTGACAATGACCCCGATCAAGTTCGGCCCGGCCGCCCTCGCCGCCGTGGCCCTCCTCACCGCCTGCGGCAGCGATGCCAGCGGGCCCGCCGTCTCCGGCCGGAAGGTGGCCTTCCAGCTGGCCACCAAGCCCGCCGGCGCCGCCCCGGCCCAGGCCGCCCTGGCGGGCCAGGAAGTGATTGCGGTCGGCAGCGACACGATCGTCCTGACCAGCGTGCAGCTGGTGCTGCGGGAGATCGAGCTCGACCGCGTCAGCGGCGCCGTCTGCGACAGCGGCGCGGCCGACGATGACTGCGAGGAGCTCGAGCTCGGCCCCGTCCTGCTCGACCTGCCCCTCGGCGCCGGCGCCGAGCGCCAGTTCTCCGTGGCCATCGACACCGGGTCGTACGACAAGATCGAGTTCGAGGTCCACAAGCCCTCCGGCGATGACGACTCGGCCTTCGTGGCCCAGCACCCCGGCTTCGACGGCGTGAGCGTCATGGTGACCGGCACCTGGAACGGCGTCGCGTTCACCTACACCTCCGACCTGGACGTGGAGCAGGAGTACAGCTTCAACCCGCCGCTGCTCGTCACCGAGACCACCGGCGCCAACGTGACCCTGTTCGTGGACCTGACCAGCTGGTTCATGAACCAGGCGGCCGACGGCCTCCTCGACCCCGCCCAGGCCAACAAGGGCGGCACCTACGAGGGCGAGGTCAAGAGCAACATCGAATCGTCGCTCAACGCCTTCGAGGACGACGACCGCGACGGCGAGGATGATCACGGCAGCGACAGCTGACCGCGCGGGAGGGGGAAACCGGAGACGGGAAGCGGGAGATCACCCCCGCTTCCCGTTTCCCTTTTCCCGTTTCCCGGTAGCTTCCGGGCATGCCCACCCGCGCCGCCCGCGGCATCCGCAGCGCCCAGCTCGGCCTCGTGGTGAACACGCTCCTCGCGATCACCAAGCTGGTCGCGGGCATCCTCGGCAACGCCTACGCGCTGGTGGCCGACGCCGTCGAGTCCACCGCGGACATCTTCTCCTCGCTGATCGTCTGGGGCGGGCTGCAGATCGCCACCCGCCAGGCCGACGACGAATACCCCTTCGGCTACGGCAAGGCCGAGCCACTCGCGGCCACCGTCGTGTCGCTCCTGCTCATCGGGGCGGCGGCGGGCATCTCCGTCGAGGCGCTGCGCGAGATCCGCACCCCCCATCACACGCCGGCGCCGTTCACGCTCATCGTGCTGGTGGCGGTCATCGTGGTGAAGGAGGTGCTGTTCCGCCGGGTGCTCAAGGTGAGCGACGAGGTGAGCAGCACCGCGGTCAAGGCCGACGCCTGGCATCACCGCAGCGACGCCATCACTTCGGCCGCGGCCTTCCTCGGCATCAGCGTCGCGCTGCTGGGTGGGCCGGGGTGGGAATCGGCCGACGACTGGGCGGCCCTCGCCGCCGCGGGCGTGATCGTGGTCAACGCCATCCGGCTGCTGCGACCCGCCATCGGTGACCTCATGGACAAGAGCCCCGGCGCGCACCTGCTGGAGCGCATCGGCGAGGCCGCGCGCGCCACGACCGACGTCCGCCACATCGAGAAACTCAAGGTCCGCAAGGCCGGGCTGCAGTACTACGTGGACCTCCACGTGCAGGCCGACCCCGCCCTCTCCCTCCACGACGCCCACATTCTGAGTGGCCGGGTGAAGACCGCCATCCGGGCCGCCGTGCCCGAGGTGGCCGGGGTCCTGATTCACATGGAGCCCCATGAGGTGTAACATTCTGTTCCAGCTTGATCGTTTCGATCGGCGGGACGGACGCCACAACACGGCGCAAGTCATTGCAGGGTGATGCTTTATCGGTGCAGCCTCAGGGGCACTTGAGTTGCTCCTTTCTCCGGCAGATGCGGTCCCCCTCACTCTGCCCGGAGACAGTTCCCATGCCGAAGTCACTTCCGCGCCTGGCGGCGCTCTGCGGGATGGCCGGTGTGCTGACGGCCTGCAGCGGCGATGGCGCTGGTCCGACCACCGGTGCCCAGGTCACGTTCAACCTTGCGGTCGGCTCGACCGGTCCCGCGGTGCGCGGGTTGGTGAGCGACACCCTGACCGACGCCACCAACACGCTGGTGCTCGACAGCGTGCAGCTGGTGCTGCGGGACATCCGGTTCAAGCGGGTCGAGGACAGCGCGTGCGATGGCGATGACGACGAATCGGGGTCGCTCTTCGCGCTGGGCCAGCACGACGACAGCACGGACGACGATGATGGCGACGGCCACGACGGGCACGCCGATGGCTGCGAGGCCTTCAACGCCGGGCCGTACCTGCTCGACCTGCCGCTCGACTCCACCGTGGAGAAGGCCTTCGCGGTGGCGGTGGACACCGGCACCTACGACCAGGTGCGGATCAAGGTCCACAAGCCGTCCCACAGTGGGGGCGACCCGAAGGACGCGCAGTTCCTGGCCGACCATCCCGCGTTC
This sequence comes from Gemmatimonadota bacterium, assembly GCA_016713785.1. Taxonomy (NCBI): domain Bacteria; kingdom Pseudomonadati; phylum Gemmatimonadota; species Gemmatimonadota bacterium. The sequence goes on from JADJOM010000002.1 coordinate 194,196, forward strand.
GACGGCGTGAGCGTCCGGGTGGTGGGGAGCTTCAACGGCACGCCGTTCGTGTTCACCCAGGACATCGAGGCCGAGCAGCGGATGGACTTCGTGCCGGCGCTGGTGGTGGCCGATACGGTGTCGAACATCAATGTGACGCTGAAGGTGGACCTGGCGGGCTGGTTCAGCGACGGCGCCGGATCGCTGGTCGACCCGGCGACCGCCAGCAAGGGCGGGGCGAACGACCACCTTGTCCGGGACAACATCAAGGACTCCTTCCGCGCCTTCCGCGACGACGATCGCGACGGCGAGGACGAGTCCGGCGACGATTAACCGGTCCCCCGGGGCCGGCCGGCGTGGGCGCCGGCCGGTTCCGGGGGCCGCAGGAGAGAGCCGCTGCCCACAACGACCTGGACCCTCGCCGCGGTGCGGCTCTCCGACAGCTTCCGGACCACCCTCATCGACCTCGCGGCCGATGTGGGCGCGGCGCTGACCGAGTGGACGCCGGGCACCGGCGAGGCGCTGCCGGCGGGGAGCACCTGCCTCCTGGTGCTCGCGGGCGGGGCCGAGGGACCGGCCGCGGACCTGCTGCCCAGTCTCCCCGCGACGCTGCCCCGCTACGTGGTGGGGGCGGCGCCGGACCACCGGCTGGCGGCGGCGATGTTCCAGGGGGGCGCGCGGGACTATTTCGCCTTGCCCGAAGACCTGGGGCTGCTCCGCCGGACGCTGGAGCGGGAGCGGGGAGCGGCAACGGGCCGGGCCGACGCGGCGCAGTTCGCCGCCGGCGAACGCCGGCTCTCGGGGTTCGACGCGATCGTGGGCCGGAGCGCCACGCTCGCCCGGACGCTGGACCAGGCCCGGCGGGTGGCGCGGCACCGCGACGTGACGGTGCTGATCGGGGGCGAGACCGGCACGGGCAAGGAGCTGCTGGCCCGCGCCCTGCACTACGACAGCCCGCGGGCCGAGGCGCCGTTCGTCGAGATCAACTGCGCGGCGATCCCGGCCAACCTGCTCGAGAGTGAGCTGTTCGGGCACGAGAAGGGCGCCTTCACCGGCGCGGTGGGCGCCAAGCCGGGGCTGATGGAGCAGGCGCACGGCGGGACGGTCTTCCTCGACGAGATCGGGAACCTCCCGCTCGACCTGCAGCCCAAGCTGCTGCGGGCACTGGAGAGCCGGGAGATCCGGCGCGTGGGCGGGCAGCAGACCCGCAAGGTGGATGTGCGGGTGATCGGCGCGAGCCACATCGACCTGGCGGCCGCCGTCGCCCGGGGGGAGTTCCGCGAGGACCTCTTCTACCGGCTCAACGTGGTGGCGCTGGTGCTGCCGCCGCTGCGCGACCGGGGCGAGGACGTCCTGGTGCTGGCGGAGGCGTTCGCGGCGCGGCTGGCCGCCCAGTACGGCCTGCCGGTGCCGGCCCTCGGTCCGGAGGCGCGCGAGGCGATCCGGGCCCACCCGTGGCCCGGCAACGTGCGCGAGTTGCGCAACGCCATCGAACGGGCGCTGGTGCTCTCGACCCCGGGCACCCTGGAGCTGGGCGAGCTCACGGCGCAGCGGGGCGCGGCGCCGGCACGGGACGGGGCGCTGCCCTTCCCCGCCACCCTGCGGCAGATCACCCAGGCGGCGGTACAGGGCATGCTGGAGCTGGTCAGTGGCAACAAGAGTGAGGCGGCGCGGCGGCTCGGGATCTCCCGCCCCCGCCTGCAGCGGATTCTCGATGGGCAGGGCGACGACGACACCTAGCGGGAGGGGCGCGGATGCCCGTCCCATGGCAGAGGAGCACCCAATGCGATATCCCCTCCGTTCCCTCACCCTGGCCACGGCGCTGCTCGCCGCGGCCGGCGCCTGCGCCGACTCCACCGGCGGCGGCGGCGGCACGCCGCCCGACCAGCTCACCTACCTCACGCTGCCGGACACCGCGCCGGCACTCTGCGCCGACAGCACCGGCGGGTGGGCGGTGAAGGATCCCAATGCCCAGGACTTCGAGATCGCGCTCGAGTTCCCCGAGTCCGGGGACCCGGCCGACTGCCTCGGCGGCCAGACCGAGGACTTCATCCGCCTCAAGATCGAGAAGCTGGCCCTGCTGCGCCGGCCCGACGGCACGCTGATCTCCAACGGCGACTCGGTCTTCATCAGCGTGAAGTGGGTGGGCAGCGACTCGATCCTCTTCGACCTCGAGCCCTCCGGCCTGACCTTTGACCCGGCCAAGCCCGCGGACCTCAAGATCGAATACGGTGAGCTGGGCGACGACCTGGACGGAGACGGCGACAGCGACGCCGACGACGATGACATCGAGCAGCGGATCGACATCTGGCGCCAGGCCGAGCCCGGTGACCCGTTCGTGAAGGTGGGCACCGCCAAGCTCGAGGATGAAAACGAGATCGAGGCGAAGCTCAACGGCTTCAGCCGCTACGCCATCGCCTACTAGGAGCCGGGCGCCGCGTGGCCCGCACGAAACCCGACCGCATGTCCCTCGACCCGCTCTTCACCGACGACCCCGCCCGCGAGCTGCGCCAGCTCGTGGAGGCAGGGCGTTTCCGGGAAGCCCTGGAGGCGCACACGCGCGCCGGGGACGGCAGGGCGCGGATGCCCGAGGTGGCCCTGCTGGCGGCCACGGCCGCCACCCGCCTCGGGGAGCTCGGCCGCGGCGTGACCCTGGCCGAGGCCGCGCTGGAGCGCTTCCGCCTCCGGGCCGACACCGACGGCCGCATGCGGGCCATGAACCTCCTCGGCGCCATCGCCTTTGACCATGGGCGCCTGGAGGAGGCGGAGCGGTGCTTCGGCGAGGCGCTGGACCTGGCGCGCGTGCTGGAAGACGGGCGCATGGCCGCCAACGCCTCCAACAACCTCGCCTCGGTGGCGCACCTCCGGAACCGCCCCGACCTGGCGCTCAGCCTCTATCGCGGTGCGCTGCTCGGCTACCAGCGGATCGGCGACCGCCGCGGCACCGCCCAGACCTACCACAACCTGGGGCTCACCTTCCGCCAGCAGCGGGACTGGGATGACGCCGAGGCCGCCGCGCTGCAGGCGGTGCGGCACGCGGAGGAAGTCGGCGAGGGCAGCCTGATGGCCCTGGCCGTGATGGGCCGGGCCGAGATCCACCTGGATCGGGGCGAGCTCAGCCTGGCCCGGCGGGAGCTCCTCCGGGCGGAACAACTCTGCCGCGCGGCGGGCGACGAGGTGGGCACCGCGGAGGTGGGCCGGCTGCGGGCCACCCTCACGCTCAAGGAGGGCCGGCCGGCGGAGGCGCTGGCGCTGGCCCTCGAGGCGCGCGCGGTGGCGCTGCGGCTCGGGATCCTGCAGCTGCAGGGCGAGTGCGCCGGCGTCGCGGCGGCCGCGGCCCGCCAGCTGGGGCACCTCGCCGACGCCGACGCCCACGCGGCCGAGGCGCGGGAGATCTTCGAGCGGCTGGGGGCGGAACGGCTGCAGCAGGAGCTCGAGCGCTCCCTGCACTAGTGGCGCGGCGCCGCCCCTAGTCCTTCCAGAGGTACATCATCACGTGGGCCGCCGTGGCCACGCTCATCGACGCCACCGTGGTGATCTTGTGCGGCGTCCACCCGCCCCGCTGCCCCCCCGCGATCCGGTCGTCGATCTTGGCCGTCGAGGGCGCCACCGACGCGCCGTAGATGAAGCCGGCATCGGCCGCGAGCATCATCAGGGTGTGGACCCAGCGCCGCGTCTTCCCCGACTCCACCTTTCGCGCCTCCGCCATGTTGATCAGGCCCGTCACGGTGTTCACCGTGAACAGGCCCGCGAGCACGTAGGCGGCCGGCTTGTGCACCTTCTCGGCCCACAGCGGCGCCGCGCTCCCCTGCTCCAGCAGCTTCTGGCCCGCCAGGTACTCCAGCACGAAGAGCGGCGGCACCCCGTACCCCACCACCCGGTGCACCTCGAGGCGACGGTAGTAGCCGTAGGACAGTGAGATGGCGCGGCGGCGGCGGACGGTGTCGGGCAGGGCCAGGAGCCCGCCGCCCCCGGGTCCGCGGCCAGCGCCGGCGGGGCGGGCGCCTGGTACTCGGTCCGTTCCGGGGAGAGCAGGCGGACATTGTCGAGGGTCGGCGCCAGGCTCACCAGCGCCTGCGCCAGCACCACAGCAGCGAGGCCCATCACGGCTCCGGTCAGTAGGGGACTGAACGATGGTAGCCGGGACGGGCCGTGATGTCAGGTGACCGGGGTCACCCTGCGTGGGATGGCCGCTACACGGTGACCTGGGCCTCATCCCAGAGGGCCCGCTGCTTGTCGCTCTCGTAGAGCCGGGCCACGTTCACCACCAGCTTGCCGGCCGCCGTGCGGACGGCAAACCGGTCCATGTTCCGGGTGGCCCGGCCGCTCATGAAGGTCCCGTCGGGCTGGTACTTGGACTTGTGCTTGGGACACTGGAACCGGCCATCGGCCTTGAGCCACTTGAGCGCGGTGTTCTGGTGCGGGCAGGAGAGGTTGAAGGCGTAGACCGCGTTCTTCCACCGCACCAGGATCACCTCGTTCTCCTGGTCGATGGTGGTGCCGTCGGCGGCGGGCAGCGGATAGGTGATCTCGTCCCCCCGGACCAGGAGGGCCCGGCCCAGGCTGAGCGGCAGCGCGGCCGCCTCCCGCGGCGAGGCCGCGAGACCGGCCATGACCGCCGCGACCGCGGTGGTGACGCGGGCCAGGAACTCGCGGCGATCGGGCACGCCGCAGCCGCCGGTGCAGTCGGACACGCGGGCCACCTCAGCTCACGTTGGGGAGGATGGACCCCACGAGCACCACGGTGAACCACAGCGCCAGGCTCACCAGCGACGCGGCGCGCAGCCGCCGCCAGCCCTTCGGGTCCGCGGCGTCGCCGCGCTCCAATATCCGTTCGGTGCGGACCATCTGGTAGCCGTTCAGCAGCAGCACCCCGACCAGCCCCATCTTGAGCCAGAACACCGGCATCAGCGCGAGCGCCTCGAGGTCGGCCGCGAACATCAGCAGGCCGCTCAGCGCCGTCACCCCCAGCGCTCCGACCACCAGCGGATGGACTGCCGAGAGCTCTCGAAGGTAGCCGGCCTTGTCGCCGCCTGGGCCGGCGGCCCGCAGGGTGGAGCGGTCGGTGGCCAAGGCGAGGCCGCCGGCCGCCATCATGCCGCCGAAGTGCCCGAAGTTGACGGCACTCTGCGCCACGCTGCTGCCGTTGTAGAAGTCGGCCCAGGGGGCCACGAGCTGGGCGATCTGCTGGATCACGGTCATGGGTCGTCAGTCCTTCCAGAGGAGCATCATCACGTAGCTGCCCAGCGCCACGCCCATCGAGGCGATGGCCACGTTCCGGTGTGTCGTCCCGCCCGACCCGCCGCCGTCATCATCGTCCGGGGCCGTGGCACCCACCACCACGAAGCCGGCGTCGGCGGCGATCATGCTGAGGCCATGGACCCAGCGCCGGGTGCGCCCGTGCGGGTCCTTGCGCCCTTCCCACAGGTTCCACACCCCGGTCACCGTGTTCACGGCGAACAGCCCGGCGATGGCCCCCGCCAGGGGGCCGTGCACATCCCGGGCCCAGCCGGCGGCGTGGTCCCCCTTGTTCCAGAGTTCCCGCCCGGCAAGGTACTGGGCCACGAACAGGGGGACTGTGAGGTAGCTCGCAACCTGGTGCACCTTGAGCCGGGTGTAATACAGGTCACTGTATCGAATGGCGCGCCGCCGGCCGGTGGTGTCCACCTCCGCGTCCACCGGAGCTCCGGATGTGACGGCCATCACCGGGATCACCACGAATTCGGCCGGGTGGAGGAGCGCCAGGTTGCCGAGACTCGGGGCGAAGCTGACCGGGGCCGGGGCCAGGGTGGGCGCCACGACGATGCCGGTATCCTGCGGACTCGCGAGCAGGGCGGCCGTGATCAGGAGGAGGTGCATACGGGGAATGCTCCGGAACAGGGATGCCGTACGGTAGCCCGCCGAGGTGAACCGGCGGTGAATGCGGGGAACGCCAGCACAGGACGTCCGGAGCAAGCTGCGCGCCGCCGACGTGCAGCCGACGGACGCGCGGAGTACCGGGGGAGAGGATGCGGGGCGGGCCCGGCGGCGCTGCATCAACGCGTACCGGGGTGACACGGCGCGTTCCAGCAGGGGGAACGCGCATGCATCAGGCGGGCAGCCGCCGCGGCGTCAGGCGAGCTCGATCACCACCGCGGTGCCATAGCAGAGGACCTCGGTCACGCCCGGCATGAGTTCCCCGGCGTCGTACCGCACCCCGATCACGGCGTTGGCCCCGACGTCCTCGGCGTGGGCCAGCATGATGTTGAAGGCCTCCTCGCGGGCGTTCTCGCACAGCCGGGTGAGCATCGTGATGTTGCCGCCGAAGATCGTCTGGATCTTGGCCCCGACGGTGCCGAAGACGGAGCGGGAGCGCACCGTGATGCCCCGGACCACCCCCTGGGTCTGGGTGACGCGGTACCCCTCGATGCCGAACGCGGTGGTGGTGTAGCGCGGGTCGATCGCCATGAGGCCCTCAGGCAGGTTGCCCTGACGCGCGCTGCCGGAACACGCGCCGGTAGATGTAGAGGTTGAGCCCCAGGACACCCAGGCCGATGACGGCTTCGGCGGCGCGGGGCAGGGACGCCGGGTGCAGCCAGGTGGGGAGGTAGCGATCCACCAGGTTGAGCGAGTAGCCGGCGTCGAGCGCCTGGGACCGGAGCCAGGTCTCCACCCGCTCGAAGGGCCACAGCCAGCCGGCAAAGGCCATGACCGCGCCCAGCACCGCCGACGGCAGGTGCACCCACATGACCCAGCGCCAGCGGAGCACCATGAAGCCGCCGACCGCGACGAACTTGAGAAAGGTGACGTGGATGAACAGCAACAGGTCGGCCAGTATGCCGTAGACCACCCGATTCCTCCTCGCGAGGTACGGGCGGCGCCAGGAAAGCGGCCCGGCTGCCATCCCGGCGGCAGCTGGCGGAATCTAACCGGACCGGCCGCCGGTCAGCGCGGGCCGTTCGGTTCCACCCGCTGGCCCGCCGCCTTCCACGCCTCGATCCCGCCGCGATACCAGAGCACGTTCCGGTAGCCCATGTTGATGGCGCGCAGCGCGGCGTTGTACGACATCCAGCAGTGCGACGAGAGGCAGTAGAACACCAGCGGGGTGTCCGCGCTCCCCTGCGTCATCTGGCGCAGGAACCCGCCGAACTCCTGCTGGGTCTGGTCGCGGAAGCTTCCCGCCTGGGCGGCCGGCACCGCCGCGAGGGCGCCGGGAATCCGCTCCTGCCCACCCAGGACATCGAACACCAGCGCCCGCACCTGGGTGTTGCCCAGCAGCTCCACCAGCCCGCGGGTCGTGATGACCTGACCCCCGGGAATGGAGGCGGGGGTCGGGGCGTGCATGGGGCCGGCATGCAGCTCCGCCGTTGGCGGGACGCCGAAATCCTGCCGCTCCGCGGCCATCTGCGCGTCCTGGTCCGGGCGCGCGCCGGCGGTGGGGCGTGGGGCGGCCGGTGCCGCCGGCGCCGGGGCAGGCGGGGCCGGCTGGCCGCCGAAGCTGTCCTGCGCCACCAGGGGCGGCGTCAGCAGCACGCAGGCCAGCAGGGTCAGGCGGGAAGCGACGAGACGGGACATGAGGGACCTCACTGGGTGCGCTGGAGCCGTTGACCCTGGACGCCCAGATCGCGTCCCGGATCGAGGTTGACGTCGTTGGTGAGCAGGTAGCTCCCGTCGCGGAGGCGCCAGGCGTGCTGGTAGAGGCTGGAGAGCTGCACCGTCCCCCCTCCCGCCGGGTCGTTGTAGGTCTCCACCCCGCGGATGGCCTCCACCCGCTCCCGCTGGGTGCGGTCGCTGCTCTCGTTCTGCGACCGCCAGGTGCCCATCTGGATGTCGTTGATCTCCTGCCCGGTGCGGGCGATGATCTCGGAGCGCTCCCGGGCACCGCGCAGGTTGTCCTCCGCGATCCGGCGGTTGGATTCCATCACCACCCGGTGCCGCTCGTCCGCCGAGCGGCGGATGCGCGCGTTCCACTCCGGCGCGCCGTGGAACGACTGGCGGAGGGCGTCCGCCATCTTGAAGTCGAGCTGCCCCTCCGGGGCGCGCATCGCGAAGCCGGTGAAGGCCTGGCCCTGCAGCAGCTCGATGTCCTGGCCCGCGCCCAGCCCCTGCAACCGGGTATGGATGAAGGCGGTGACCGTGGCGATCGCCTCGCGCACCGGCCGCCCGCCCACCTGGTATCCGATCAGCAGCTCACCGCCTTCGACCCAGGTCCGCATGCCCGGCGTGGCCGGCAGCTGCGCCAGCTGCTGGTAGGGCGCCGCGAGGTCGGGCCGGGCGCGGAAGTCGAGCACCCGCGCCCCCGGGCGGCTGCGCTGGACGAACCACTCCAGGTACGCCCGCACCCCCGACGCGGTGGAGCTGAGGCAGTTGTTCTGCGGCATGGGGAAGTTGCCGTGTGACCAGCGCTCGGCGGGCAGGACCGCGATGGCCCCGACGCCGTCGGGCGCGGTGGCCTTCCAGTTGAACCGGTAGCCCTCGCCGCCGCACGGATCCATCGGGTTCCACTCGACCCCGCCCTCGCCCTTCCAGCCCAGCGGGACCAGCATCGTGGCGGCCACCAGCGGCTTCTCGAAGCCGTGCCGGTCGATGATCTCGACGGGCTTGACCCGGAGCGCGCCCGCCGGGAGCGGCCGGGCCTGGGCGGTGGCCCCGGAACCGGCGGCCAGCGCCACGAGGAGCACGATCAGGGGTGGAGTCGTGCGGGACATGCGGCCTCGACGCAGGAGGGTGGAACGACGACGGCCCCCGGGCGGGCCGCATTCAAGCTAACGCGGACCCGGGGGCCGTCGGGAAGGGGGGGCCTATTCCTCTTCCTTGTCGTCCTTCTTGTGCTCCGCCGCCACCTTGGCGGTCACGTCGGGCGGCGCCTCGGCATAGCCGTGGAACTGCTCGTGGAAGGTGCCGCGGCCGTGGGTGATCGAGTGCAGGGTCGTGGCGTACTTGTACATCTCCGCCTCGGGCACGATGGCCTTGATGGCGGTGAGCCGTCCATCCGCCTCCGTGCCGAGGATCTGCCCGCGGCGGGCGGAGAGATCGCCCATCACGTCGCCGAGGTATTCGCCCGGCACCCGCACCGTCACGTCGTGCAGCGGCTCCAGCAGCACCGGCCGCGCCTTGGGCGCCACCATCCGGAAGGCGAGGATGCCGGCCATCTTGAACGACATCTCGTTGCTGTCCACGTCGTGATAGCTGCCATCGAAGCACTCGGCGGAGAAGTCCACCAGCGGGAACCCGGCGATGACCCCGCGCGCCGCGGCCTCCTGGATGCCCCGGTCCACCGCGGGGATGTACTTGTTGGGGATCACCCCGCCCACGATGTTGTCCACGAACTCGTAACCGGCGCCCCGCGGCCGCGCCGCCAGGCGCACCCAGCAGTCGCCGTACTGGCCGCGGCCGCCGCTCTGCTTCTTGTGCTTGCCCTGGCCCTCGGCCCTGCCCTTGAGGGTCTCGCGGTAGGCCACCTTGGGGCGCACCAGTTCGGCATGCACCGTGAACTTGCGGAGCAGGCGGTCGAGCACGATCTCGAAGTGCCGCTCGCCCATGCCGTGGATCAGCGTCTGGTGCAGCTCGGAGCTGTACTCGAAGTGAAAGGTCGGGTCCTCCTCCTGCAGCTTGTGCAGCCCCGCCGCCAGCTTGTCCTCCTCGCCCCGGTTCTTCACCAGGACCCCCGACGTGGCCACCGACTCGGGGTAGGGGATCGGCTCCATGTGCACTGCGTGGTCACGCCGGCAGAAGGTGTCGTTGGTGTGGGTGTCCTTGAGCTTGGCCACCGAGCCGATGTCACCGGCGTGCAGTTCAGGCACCTCGATGCGGTCCTTCCCCTGCTGCACGCTCAGGTGGTTGAGCTTCTCCGCCACGTTGTGCTCGTGGTTCCACACCTCCTCGCCGCTCTTGATGCTGCCGCGATAGAGGCGGAAGAGGGTGACGTCGCCCACGTGCGGCTCGGAGACGGTCTTGAAGACGTGGCCGAGCAGCGGGGACCCGCCGTGGTCGCCCTCGGGATCGGGGATCGCGGCCTCGAGCGGGGAGGGCAGGAGGTCCACGATCTCGGAGAGCAGGGCGCGGGTGCCGTAGGTCTGCGTGGAGCTGCCCACCAGCATGGGCACGATCTCGCCGGCGAGCACGCCCTTCTTGAGCGTGGTCACGATCTCGGCCCGGGTGAGCTCCTCGCCGGAGAGGTACTTCTCCAGCAGCGCGTCGTCGGTGGCCGCGATGGCCTCCACCAGCTGCTCATGGTACTTCCGGTAGCTCTCCTTGACCTCCTCGGGGAGTGGCCCGGTCTCGAACTCGCCGCTCTTGGTGCCCTTCTTGTAGAACTGCGCCTCGTCGGTGAGCAGGTTCACGATGCCGTGGAAGTCGGCGCCGTTCCCCACCGGGATCTCCACCGGCACCACCTTGGGCGAGAGGTGCGCCTTCACGTCGTCGAACACCCGCTCGAAGTTGGCGCGCTCGCGGTCCATCTGGCTCACGAAGATGAGCCGGGGCAGGTGCAGCTGGTCGCAGATCTCCCACACCTTCTCGGTGCCCACCTCGACCCCGCCGGTGGCGTTGAGCACCACCACCGCCGCGTCCGCGGCGTACAGCGCGGCCGTTGCCTCCCCCAGGAAGTCGAGGAAGCCGGGCGCATCGAGCAGGTTGATCTTGGTGTCCTGCCATTCCGCGAAGCCCACCCCGAGCGAGATGGAGTGCTTCCGTTCGATCTCGTCGGCGGAATGGTCGGTGAGGGTGGTGCCGTCCTGGATGGTGCCGTGTCGCTTGCTGGAGCCGGAAACGAAGGCGAGAGCGTCAACGAGGGTGGTCTTGCCAGACGCGCCGTGACCGACGAAGGCCACGTTGCGAATGGCGTTTGAGCCATAGACCCGCATGGGGCCGACCTCCTTGATAGGGTTGGGCTATCATGCAGGCGCCCCCGCGGGGTGTCAAATCGAATCGGATGAGGGTGGTGTGAAATCGGCTTCAGGCGGCCGACGCGAAACGGCGGGGACGTGGCGCGCGCCACGTCCCCGCCGTCCCCTTCGCTGCGCCGTTACCGCCCGTAGACGTGGATCTCGGCCCGCCCGTCGCCGCCACCCCGAACGCTCTTGTAGGCAAACTCGATCCGCCGGATGGCCCGCGCCTCGCCGGGGAGGTCGATCTGCCGGCTGCGGCTCTCCTCCCGGAAGTAGAGCCGGGTCTCGGGCGAGTAGACGTCGCCGTTGGCAAAGACGATCCGCACGTTGAACAGCTCCAGGTCGGCGTCGTCGACCACCAGCATCACCGCCCGGAACCGGCCCTCGCCCGCGGCGGAGATGACGTCCCGCTCGGCGCGGAAGCTCACGTTCCGGCTGCCCAGGTGGTCCCAGCCCTCGAAACGGCGCGGCGCCACGGCGGGACGGTCGGCCGGGCGGTCATCGGCCCCGCCGGCCTCGCGGCCGTACACCCGGATGGTGGCACGACCCCGCCGCACCTCGCTCTTGTAGTAGAACTCGATCCGCCGGATCACCCGCGCCGCGCCCGGAAGGTCGATGGTGCGGCTCCAGCTCCCCTCGCGGAAGTTGATCCGCGTCTCGGGGGAGAAGACGGTGCCGTCGCCGAAGACCACCCGGATGTTGTACATGTCGAGGTTGCCGCCCTCGACCTCGAGCCTGATGGCGCGGAAGGCTCCCTCGCGCCCGGTCACCGGGATGAGGTCCTTCTCGGCCCGGAAGTTGACCTGCCGGGTGCCCAGGAGTTCCCAATCGTCGCGCCGGGGAGGCGCCGCCGCCGGGGCGGGGTGGGAGGGGGCGAGGAGCAGGGCAGCGAGCAGCACCAGCATGCGGGAGTCCTTGATGAGGGTTCACACGGGTGACGCCGGGGACCCCCGAAATGTTAGGAGGGTGCGCGGGATCACAAGACCCCGCCCCACCCACCGCTCACCGGCTGGTGGCCCGTTCGATCAGGATGGAGCTGACCAGCTGCCCGATCGGCACGGCGAGCAGCGGCCACCCGTCGTTCGAGGAGTCCACCGCCAGGATTCCCAGCGCGCCGATGCCCACCGAGGCGAGCAGCGACAGTCCGTAGTTCCCCCGGCGCCGGTTGGCCAGGTGGACGCCCAGGGGGAGGGCCACCGATTCCCCGATGATGGCGCCGTACACCGCCTCCTCGAGGCCGCAGGCGTCGTCCCCGCAGATGGCGTTGCCGCCCCCTACCGCCGAACCGATGAGCCCACCGCCAGCGAGCCCGATGGCGCCGCTCGTGACCCCCGCCAGGACCATCCCGGTGACACTCGCCCGCGCCGGTGCGGCCGGCCGGAGGGCTCCCGGCACGAGGGCGGAAGCGCGGTAGCGCGGCAGACCTGGCGCCGGCCGTTGCGCGACGAGGGGCAGCGCCACGAGCGCGAGGGCGGCGAGGGAAAGCTGGTATGGGCGCAGGCGCACGAGTCGGGTTCCGGTAGAGGCTGCATCAATAATGCCCGGGATGCGTGATCCCGGCGTGACCCGGGAACGCGGCGGGGGCGAGGGGGGTTCCCGGCGCTGGTGCTTGCGCGCAGGCAGGCCCAGTGCAATTATGTAACTCAATGGTTACGCAACGTCCGCCTGTCTTCGACGCCATCGCCGACCCCACCCGGCGCGCCATCCTCGATGCCCTGCGTGCCCGGGAGCGGTCAGCCGGCGAGATCGCCGGGCTCTTCCCGGTGAGCCGACCCGCCATCTCCCGCCACCTGCGGGTGCTCCGGGGCGCGGGATTGGTGCGCGAACGTCGGGTGGCGCGTTCGCGCCTGTACCGGCTCGACCCCGCTCCCCTGCGGGAGGTGGAGCGGTGGATGGCGCACTACCGGATGTTCTGGTCGGCCCGGCTGCAGGATCTCCGGCAGTATCTCGAATCTCCCGACCCCTCCGCCACGGAGCCGTCATGAGCTGGACCCATACGCAGGTCTTCGCCCTTCCCGCCCCGCCGGTGCAGGTGTTCCGGGCCCTGACCGACATGTCCGAGCTGACCCGCTGGTTCGCGGAGTCGGTGGAGGTGGGCCGGGTGGCGGGGGAGCCCTACCGCTTCTGGGGGCGGCACACCCTCGGCGTCCCCACGGCCCGGGAGGCCACCCAGGCGCTCACCCGCTTTGCGCCGGGTACCGGGCTCGGGTTCACCTGGCGGGTGTCCGGCGTGGAAACCGAGGTGGGCATGGTGCTCGCCCCGGGCAAGGACGGCAGCGGCACGGCCCTGACCCTGACCCACCGGGTGGATGGCGACCTCGGCATGAGCCGGGCGCGCGAGCTGATCGACGACCATTGGAAGCTCGCCATGGGCAACCTCCAGGCGCACCTGGCCGGGGGCGAGGGGCTCATGCTGCCGGACTACCGCGATCCCGCGCCGGAGGTGCGCCTGACGATCACCATCGCGGCGCCCCCCGCGAAGGTGTTCCGCGCGCTGGTGGAGCCGGAGGCGGTGAACCGCTGGTTCGGGAGCACCGCGGCGGTGGTGGAGCCGCGGGTGGGCGGGGCCTACACCCTGGGCTGGCGCTACCAGGTGGACGGGCGGGAGGTTGCCGGGGGCCCCACGCGGATCCTCGAATTCGTCCCCGACCGGAAGCTCACCCTCGACTGGCCCGACTGGCGGGGGGATGCCACGGTCACCGGGCAGCAGATCACCTTCCTGCTCGAGCCGGCGGGGGGCGGCACGCGGCTCACCTTCATCCACAGCGGCTTCGGGCGCGCCGCCGACGTGAGCGACTACCCCTTCGGCTGGCAGTACTTCCTTGGCCTGCTCACGGACGAGGCCGGGCGCTAGCGCCGACGGCTCAGCGGTACCCGGCGGCCTGCAGCTGGAACAGCTCGGCGTAGAGCCCGCCGAGGCGCAGCAGGGCCTCGTGGCTGCCCTCCTCGAGCAGTTCGCCCTGGCGCAGCACCAGGATCCGGTCGGCCATGCGCACGGTGCTGAAGCGGTGGCTGATCAGCACCGCCATGCGTCCCCCGGTGAGTTCGGAGAAGCGCTGGAACACCTCGTACTCGGCGCGGGCGTCGAGGGCGGCGGTGGGCTCGTCCAGGATCAGCAGCTGCGCGTCGCGGAGGTAGGCGCGGGCCAGCGCCACCTTCTGCCACTCGCCGCCCGACAGGTCCACGCCCCCGTCGAAGCGCCGGCCCAGCAGCTGGGCGTACCCCGCGGGAAACCGGGCGGCCACGCTGTCGGCGAGGCTCCGCTCCGCGGCGTCCGTGATCGCGGCGGCGTCCGCGATCCGGGCCACGTCGCCGACGGCGATGTTCTCGCCCAGCGCAAAGTCGTAGCGGAAGAAGTCCTGGAAGATCACGCCCACGTTGGCGCGCAGGCTCTCCACGCTGTACGCCCGCAGGTCGCGCCCGTCGAGGAGGATCCGGCCCTCGGTCGGGTCGTAGAGCCGCGCCAGCAGCTTGGCGAGGGTGGTCTTCCCCGCCCCGTTCTCGCCCACGAGGGCCACCCGCTCGCCCGGGCGCACCTGGAAGGTCAGGTGCCGCACGGCCCAGCGCTCCGAGCCCGGGTAGCGGAATCCCACGTCCTCGAAGGTGAAGCCCTCCCGGAACGGCGCCGGCACCGGGAGGGCGCCGGGCCGGCTCCGGATGCGCGGGGTGATGCCCAGGAAGGTGAAGAGGTCGTCAAGGTAGAGGCTCTGCTCCACCAGCTGCGAGACGGACAGCAGGGTGCGCTGGATCAGGTCGCGGCTCTGCCGGAAGCTCGCGGCCAGGAAGGTGAGCACGCCGATGGTGAACGGCCCGGCGGGGGACTGGTGGCCGGTGACGGTCAGGTAGATGATCGCGGCGTAGGCGCCGTAGTACCCGATCGTCCCCAGCAGCGCGAGGGCGCTGGAGACCACCGCGCGGCGGATGGCGAGGGCGCGGTTGGCCTCGAAGAACTCGGCCGAGAGCTCGGCGTAGCGTCCCACCAGGAAGCGCGCCAGCCCGAAGAGCTTCACCTCCTTGGCGCTCACGTCGGAGGCGCCGACGTAGCGGAGGTAGTCGAGCTGGCGGCGCTCCTCCGTCCAGGAGTAGAGCAGCGAGTACGACAGCGCGGCGAAGCGGCTCTCGCCCAGGAACGACGGCAGCACCGCGAGGACCAGGAGCAGCAGCAGCCACGGCACGTGCACGGTGATCGCGGCGGCCAGGGTGGCGAGGGTGACGGCGTCCTGCACCGTGGCCAGCAGGCCGGTGACCAGGCCGATCCGGCCCACCGTCTGGCGCCGGGCCCGTTCCAGCTTGTCGTAGATCTCGCTGTTCTCGAGCTGCTCCAGGTCGAGGCTGGCGGCGTGTTCCATCAGCTCGATGCTGGTGCGGTTGGCCACCAGGTCGCCGAGCAGCGACTCGACCAGCGCGGACGCCCGGGCGAGCACCTCGCCCACCACGGCAAAGCCGAACTCGATGGCCAGCAGGGTGGCGAGCGGCCGGTACGTGTCGGCCAGGACGCCGGCGGGCGCGGGCGCGCCGCCCACCAGCCCCACCACCGCGTCGATGATCAGCTTGCCGACCCACAGCACCCCCACGGGGATCAGCGCCCGCAGCCCGCGCAGCGCCACCATCGCGGCGGCGTAGCCGCGGTGCGTGTCCCAGACCAGCCGGAGCAGCCGGGGCAGGTGCCGGGTGGCCCGCAGCCGCTCCCGCCACGAGGGCGGCGGCTCGATCGGCTTGCGGCCGGAGCGGGGGGGCCGGATGGGGGGATGCGGGAGGGTCACAGGGTCAACCTAATCGAGGGGGCGGGGGCGGCGGGAAACCGAGGGGGAAGCGGCACTCGGGAACCGCGGCCACCCTGGCGACACCCGGCGCGCCGCTTCCCGGCGGTTTGGCCTTCCACCTATCTTCCCGCCATGCCAACCGCACTCATCACCGGTGCCACCGAGGGGATCGGCCGGGCCATCGCCTTTGCCCTCGGCCGCGCCGGGTACCAGGTCGGGGTCTGCGCCCGCACGCCCTCCCGGCTCCGCGTGCTGCTCGAGGAGCTCCGCGCCGCCGGGATCACGGCGCATGGCGTGCCCGCCGACGTGGGCGTCGAGGCGGACGTCGTGGCCATGGTGACGGCGGTGACCGCGGCGCTCGGCCCGGTGGACGTGCTGGTGAACAACGCGGGGGTGGCGCTGCTCAAGCCGTTCGACCAGCTCACGCTGGACGAATGGGACACCACCATGGCCACCAACCTCCGCAGCCTGTTCCTGGTGACGCGCGCGGTGCTGCCGGGCATGCGGGCCCGCAAGCAGGGAGCCATCGTCAACATCGCGAGCCTGGCGGGCCGCAACGGCTTTGCCGGCGGGACGGCCTACACCGCCAGCAAGCACGCGGTGCTCGGCTTCGCGCGGTCGCTGATGCTCGAAGTGCGCAAGGACCAGGTCCGGGTGATCACCATCTGCCCCGGCTCCGTGGACACCCCGCTCATCCGCACCCAGGGGATGCTCACGCCCGACGTGCAGAAGATCCTGCAGCCGGAGGACGTGGCCGACACCGTGCTGGCGGCGCTGGCGCTGCCGGCGCGGGCGCTGGTGAGCGAGCTGGACCTCCGGCCCACCAACCCGTGAGGCCACCCCGCCCGGCGGGGCCCGCCGCTTGGCCCGGGCGCCCGCCGTGCCGATAGTCTCCGTCACCATGTGCATCTGCCGCCGGTTCCCCTTTGCGCGGCTCCTGCCGCTGGCGCGGGCGGGGGGCTGGGCCCTGGAGGACGTGATGCGGGAGACGGGCTGCGGCGACACCTGCGGGCTCTGCATCCCCTATCTGCGCCGGATGCTCGTCACCGGCGAGACCGCGTTCACCGAACTGCTGTCGGAGTAGCCGGCCCGCGCGGGGCCGCGCCGCCACCTGCCGGAGAGACCGCCACGTCCGCCTTCGCCATCACCCCCGGCATGATCGCCCAGGCCGTGCTCGCCGTCGGGGTGGCGGGCGCGAGCGCGGTGGCGTGGCGGCTGGCGGCGCGGCTGCGGGCCGAGACCGCCGCGCGCGCGGCGGCGGAGGCGCGGGCCGCGCTGCGCGACCGGGAGCTCACCCGGCTGCAGGAGGTGGCCCAGGCCATGGTCTCCGGCGACGAGGTCGACGCCGTCCTGCAGGTGATCACCGACGCCACCGCGGACCTGCTGGCCTGCGAGAGCGCGGCCATCGGCTTCGTGGTGGAAGAGGGCCGATTCGTCCGGGTGGTGGCGGGAAGCGGCCCGATCCAGGCCACGAAGGACCGGCTGCTGCCGGTGGACCACTCGCTGCTGGGCTGGGTGGTGACGGAGGAGACCCCGCTCACCGTGCCCGACATGTCCACCGACCCCCGCAACTTCCCCATCCCCGACCTGCCGCTGCAGGCGCTGGCCTGCGTGCCGCTCCGCTCGGCGGGGCTGGTGATCGGGGTGCTCGCCGCCTTCAACCGCAGCGACCGCCGCCCCTTCACCGAGGCCGACCTGCACCTGCTCGAGACCCTTGGCAACCAGATCGTGGTCGGGGTGGACCGGGCGCACGTGCTGGCCGAGAGCCGGCGCAAGGAGGAGGTCCTCGCCACCAAGAACCGCGAGCTGCAGCGGGCCACCGAGCTGAAGAGCCAGTTCCTGGCCAACATGTCGCACGAGCTGCGCACGCCGCTCAACGCCATCAACGGCTTCTCCGACCTGCTCCTGACCGAGGAGCTGGGCCCGGTCAACGAGGCGCAGCGGGAGTTCCTCGATTCCATCCTGCGCAACGGCAACCACCTGCTGGGCCTCATCAACTCCGTGCTCGACCTCTCCAAGATCGAGGCCGGCCGGATGACCCTCTCGCTGGCGCCCACCGACCTGCGCGAGGTGATCCTCGGCGCGGTGACCGACACCGCCTCGCTGCGCACCGGCAAGCAGCAGGAGATGAAGCTCGAGATCGGCGAGCTGCCGCTGCTGGTGCTGGCCGACGGCGTCCGCATCCGCCAGATCCTCTACAACCTGCTCTCCAACGCCTCGAAGTTCACCCCGGTCGGCGGGACCGTGACCGTCTCGGCCGTCGTCACCCGCGCCCCGCTGCCCACGCCCTCGGAGCGGGCCACCGACACCACGCGCTTCGTGGCCCGCGAGGCGGTGTGGGTCTCGGTGCGCGACACCGGCATCGGCATCCAGCCGGACGACATGCCCAAGCTGTTCCACGAGTTCAGCCAGGTGGACAGCTCCGCCAGCCGGCAGCAGCAGGGCACCGGCCTGGGCCTGGCGCTGTCCAAGCGGTTCGTGGAGATGCACGGGGGGACCATCGGCTGCGAGTCGGTGGCCGGCACCGGGGCGAGCTTCTGGTTCCTGCTCCCCGCGGAGGGTCCGCTGCGGAAGCCGGCGGGAAGCGCGGAGCTGGCCCGGGCATCGCTGGCGCTGGAGGCCGGCCGCTGATGCGGGGACGGAACGGGGCGCTGCTGCTGCTGGTGCTGGCCGCCGCGCCGCTCGCCGGGCAGTCGCGGCTCTCCCTCGGAGTGGAACTCGGGTACACCATCGCCGACTTCTCGGGCCCCGGCGCGGCCGGCGTGCGGCAGCGGACCGGCGCCACCGCCGGCGCGTACCTGCGGGTGCCGCTGGCGCGCTGGATCGGGGTCCAGTCGGGGCTGTTCCTCGCGAGCAAGGGGGGCGCCACCCTGGTGACCCCGACCGGCGGCGGCACGCCGGTGCGCCTCGAGAGCGACCTGGCCTACGTGGAGCTGCCCATGCTGCTCCGGGCCCGCCTGCCCTCGCCGGGTGGGCTGCGACTCATCCTCACCGGGGGCGTGGTCCCCGGGGTCCGCATCGGGTGCAACGTCGAGTTCTTCCAGGGCGGGGCGTCGTTCCTCCGGGAGTCGTGCGGCAACATCAGCACGGCCCGGTTCGAGGACTACGACGTGGCCTGGCTGGTGGGCGGCGGCCTCGGCATCCCGATCGAGCGCAGCGAGCTGGCGCTCGAGGTGCGCCTGAGCCAGGGGCTCCGCCGCGTCACCGACCAGGGCGATTTCCAGAACCGGAACGTGACCTTCTTCGTGTCGGTACCGTTCTAGCGCAGCCTCCTGCCGGCCCCTTTCCGCGCTACAGCTTTCCCGCCCCGACTCCGATAGTTGCAGATGACTCCGGCGCCTTGCAATGCAAGGCCGGAGCCTCGGCATGGCATTGCTAAGTCTATCATCTACAATCACTTGGAAACAGGCATCGGTGTTGCACTGATGCGGGGCATTTCCATAAAGGACCTGTCAGGCATGCACCGCCGCACGCACCCCAGGGGCTTCACCATCATCGAGCTGCTGGCGGTGGTGGTGATTCTCGGCGTGCTGGCCGGTTTTGCGATACCCAAGCTGCAGCAGACCTCCGAGCAGGCCCGGATGGCGCGCGCCATCGGCGACATCCGGGGCATCCAGGCGGATATCATGGCCTTCGAGACCCAGGCCGACACCGTGCCGGGTTCGCTGGCCGCGATCGGGCGCGCCGGGATGCTCGATCCCTGGGGCCGTGCCTACGTCTACAATCCGTTCCCGACCACGAGCCACGGCAAGGCGCCACCTCCCGGCGCCCGACGGGATCGGTTCCTGGTGCCGATCAATTCCACCTTCGACCTCTACAGCCAGGGCAAGGACGGCGCCTCGGTGCCGCCGCTCTCCGGCCCCGGCGGCGATGACATCGTCCGTGGCAACGACGGCGGCTTCATCGGCCTCGGCTCGCGGTTCTAGGCCGTGACGCGCATCCCCGGCTACCTCAGCACACGCGTGGGCCGGCGCATGCTGGCGCTGTTCCTCCTCTGTGCACTGGTGCCGCTTACCGTGCTGGCGCTGCTCGGGTACCGCCACGTGGCGGACGACATCCTGGAGCGCACCCGGCTGCAGCTGCGCGCCGACAGCAAGTCGGCGGGGATGCTGCTCATCGACCGGCTCGCCGTGCTGGGCACCATGCTCGGCCATCCGGACGTGCTCACCGGCGCCCGTGACACGGCGATTTCCCCTGCCGGCAGCAGGGGCCCGCGCTTCACGGCCGTCACCCGGCGGCAGGCCGATGGCTCGCTGGCGCCCCTCACGGGTGGGTGGACCGACCTGCCAATACTCGAGCGGCGCGGCGAGGAGCACCTGGCCGCCGGGCAGACCGCCCTGGTGCTGGACCGGGCCGGCGGGGAGCTCCGGGTAGTGCTGGCCCGACAACTCGAGGGTGGCGACCGGCTGTATGGCTGGGTGGATGGCGCCTCGATCTGGAGCGCGGAGCCGGACCGGAGCCTGGTGTCCGGGGACCGAGTGCTGTGCCTCGCCGACGCCCAGGCGCAGCCGATCACCTGCACCCTCCCGGGCGCGCTGGCCACCGTGCAGTCGCCGGGCACCGGGGAGCTGCTGCACTGGAGTGCAGGGAACACCCGGTTCGTCGCCGGCCAGTGGACCGTGTTCCTGGGACACCAGTACGCGGCGCCCTCCTGGACCGCCATCGTGAGCGTCCCGGAGGCGGTGGTGCTCGCGCCGCTTGCCGCGCTGCGCCGCACCTTCCTGCTGGGCCTGCTGCTGGCGCTGGCCACCGTGTTTGCCCTGAGCCACGTACAGCTGCGGCGGCAGACCGCGCCCCTGGTGGCGCTGGAGGCGGCCACCCACCGGGTGGCCGACGGCCGCTTCGACGAGCCGGTGGCCGTCACCAGTGACGATGAGTTCGGCGCCCTCGCCGCCTCCTTCAACCGGATGTCGGCCGAGCTGGGCCACCAGTTCCGGGTGCAGGGAGCGCTGCAGGGGGTGCATCAGGCCGCGCTCGCGGGCGAAGGCGCCGGCACCTTGCTGCGCGCCATCTTCGACCAGGCCGAGACGCTGATCCCCGGCGCCGGACTCGCGATCGCGCTGGCGCGGCCGGACGATCCGTTCTGGTGGCGGGTGAGCGTGGTGTGCCGGTCGCAGGGTCCCTGTGCCCCGCGGGACGCGCGGCCCGGCGCCGAGGAGCTGGACGAGGTCCGGCGGAATCCGGACGGGTTCGTGGTGCGGCGGGGGGAGCGGGGCCGGAGCTACTTCGGGCGCCCGCACCAGATCCTGCTGGCGGAGACCCTGGTGCTGCCGCTGCTGCGAGCCGGCGCGCTCGATGGCGTAATCGTGGTGCCCTGCCGCCCGGAGCAGGAGGGCCGCCCTGAGGCGCTGGTGGAGGCGCGGCGGGCCGCGGGCCAGCTCGCCGTGGCCATCGCCAACACCCAGCTCATCGAGCAGCTCGACGCGATGAACTGGGGCTCGCTCACCGCCCTCGCGCGCACGATCGACGCGGTGTCGCCGTGGACCGCCGGCCACTCCGAGCGGGTGACGCTGGGCGCGATCGAGATCGGGCGCCGCATCGGCCTGGACCACGACGACCTGGACCTGCTGCACCGGGGCGGGCTGCTGCACGACATCGGCAAGGTGGGGGTACCGGCGGGCATCCTGGACAAGCCGGGCAAGCTGACGGACGAGGAGTACGAGCAGATCAAGCAGCACCCGGCCATCGGTGCGCGCATCCTGGCGCCGATCGGCGCGGTGCGCCGCGCGCTGCCGCTGGTGCTGCACCACCACGAGCTGCTCGACGGTTCCGGCTACCCGCACGGGCTCAGCGGGGATCAGATTCCGCTGCTGGTGCGGATCCTCACGGTGGCCGACGTCTTCGACGCGCTGGTGTCCGACCGCCCCTACCGGCCGGCCTGGCCGGTGGAGCGGGCCATCGCGCACCTCCGCGAGGGAGCGGGGGTCAAGTTCGACCCGCGCATCGTCGAGGCCCTGGCCGCCGCCACCGCCACCGGCTGGCGTCCCGTGATCGACCCGACCGCGGGGGCATCGATCCTGCGCGGCAGCGGGCGCTTCACCCTCTGGCCGGAGCCGGTCTCCACGGCTTCCCCGCCGCCCCGGCCGGCCCCGGTGCCCGCGGCGGTCTGACGCAGGGCACCGCCGGCGTTCACCGCTCCGCGTGAAAGCTCTTGGCCACGATCTGCCACTGGCCCTCGATCTTGAGCAGCTCCATGTAGTCGGTCAGCGTCACCCCCGGATACTCGAGCACGACCTTGGCCACCGCCGCCGTCCCGGTGATGTCCACCATGGCGATGCGCCGCTTCCGACTGGCCTCGTCCTCCGCCGGCTTGCCGGGGGCGCCGGCGATGTAGTCGGGGAAGCTGCGGGTGACCAGCGCGCCGTCGCGGACGAAGTACATCGTACCCTGCGGGTGCATCCCCTGCTGGAACTCGGAGCCGAGGCCGGTGGCGTGCCCCTGCAGGTAGTGCTCCAGCGCGGCGCGCACGGCCGCCTCCTCCGGGTCGGGACGGACCAGCGCGCGGTGTGCCACGGGCGCCGCGGACCCGAGGAGGGCGCCCGCCAGCAGCAATCGAGTCAGCATGAGTGGACTCCGGGGTGACGATGGGGAAGGCGACGGTCGCGTGGCCCCTACGGGGCCATGACGGGGAGCGGTTTCGCTCCCGTCCGGCAGCCGGCCCCGCTTCCCCCCCCTTGCCCCGCGCGTTAGGTTGCTTTCCATGCTCTCCCGCGTGCGCCGCGTCGGCTCGCTGGCCCTGCTCCTCGCCCTGCTGGGTGGGGGGCTGGGCCTGCCGCTGTTCGACGCGGTGGTGTTCCATGGACGGCCCGGGGCGGCCCCGGCCGAGCGGACGCTCGCGGAGCAGGGCAGCCGGCTGGCGCACCAGCAGCTCTGCGTTCTGGATCATGCCGCGCCCCTCAGCCCGTCACTGGCCGCCGCCCGGCTGGCCACCTTCCACAGCACACCGGATCCGGTCCGCCCGGCCCAGCGGGAGCAGCTTGCCGCGCGCCGCCTGGCCTTCCGGCCGGACCTCTCCCGCGCCCCACCTTCAGTCGCCTGAGCTCCCCCGACAATTCGTGAGTCGTGTCCGGCTGGCCCGCCCCGCGCGCGCCGGCCCAGCTCTGCGCACTGGAGAACTCCGTCATGCTCGTCGCTCTGCTTGCCGCCGTCCTGTCCCTTCCCGTCGGCACCCTCACCGGCCGGGTGCTCTCGATCGCCGGCCAGCCGGTGCCCGAGGCCCGCGTCGTGGTCGTGGAAGCCGGTCGCGCCGTCACCACCGATGCCCGGGGTCAGTACCAGGTCCCCGACCTGCCCAACGGCCGCTACACCCTCTCGGTCTCCGCGATCGGCTTTGCGCCGCAGGTGCGGAGGATCGAGATCGCCGACGCGCCCCTCACCGTCGACGTCACGCTGAAGGAATCGCTGGTGGAGCTGCCGCCGCTCCAGGTCACCAGCACGCCCACCGCCACCGACCCGCTCGTCTCCCCCCAGCCCACCGCGGTGATCGATGGCGAGAACCTGCACGCCGCCCAGGCGCCGAGCCTCGGGGAGACCCTCAACCAGGTGGCGGGCGTGCACAGCCTGAGCACCGGCGCGGGGGTGGGCAAGCCGGTGATCCGCGGGCTCACCTCCAACCGGGTGCTGGTGCTCGACGACG
Source organism: Gemmatimonadota bacterium (assembly GCA_016713785.1). Classification (NCBI taxonomy): domain Bacteria; kingdom Pseudomonadati; phylum Gemmatimonadota; species Gemmatimonadota bacterium. The sequence goes on from JADJOM010000002.1 coordinate 217,442, forward strand.
GCCAGCGCACCGAGACCCAGCAGTGGGGCGATGAACACGGCCCCAACATCGAGACCGCCCTCGCGGACCGGATCGAGGTGATCCGCGGCCCCGCCAGCGTGCTGTACGGATCCGACGCGCTGGGCGGCGTGGTGAACGTCATCCCGCGCCCGCTGCTCGCGGCAGAACCGGGGCGGAGCGTCCTCCACGGCGAGGCGAGCGCCTCCTACTCCACCAATACCCGCTCGCCGGATGGCGCGCTGCTGCTCGAGGGCGCCACCGGCGCCGTGGGTTACCGCGCCACCCTGAGCGGCCGCAGCGCCGAGGATGTGCGGACCCCCGAATACCGCCTGTGGAACAGCGGCAACCGGGCCGGCGGCGGCAGTCTGGCGCTCGGCGTGCGGCGCGGGTGGGGCAGCCTCACCGGGAGCTACAGTGGGCGCTGGGAGCGGATCGAACTGACCGATGAGGACCCCGCCGAGACCCCGCTGCAGCGCATCGCCACCGGGCGGGCACGGGTCGACGGCAGCTTCGCGCTGGGCGGCTCGCGGCTGGAGCTCGCCGCCGGGTACGAGCGGAACCGCCGCCGCGAGTTCGAGGACCGGACCGCCACCGACGTGGCGCTCGGCCTCCTGTCGCAGAACTACACTCTCGATGCGCGGCTCTTCCACGCCCCGGTGGGCCGGATGAGTGGCACCCTCGGCGTGAGCGCCCTCCGCACCACCTTCGACAAGTTCGGCGAGGAGACGCTGATCCCCAACACCGACGTGAAGGCCGTGGGGGTCTACGGCTTCGAGCAGGTGCACGGCGGCGAGTGGGACCTCTCCTTCGGCGCCCGCTACGACTACCGCACCCTCGCCCTGCGCGACACCACCATCCCCGGCGTGGACACCGACCGGAGCTGGCACTCCTTCACCGGCAACCTCGGCCTGCTCTACAAGCTGGCGGAGCCGGCGGCGGTGGTGCTCAACGTCGGGCGCGGGTTCCGCGCGCCGTCGAGCTTCGACCTCTTCTCCAACGGCGTGCACGAGGGCACCGTGGCCTTCGAGCGCGGCAACGCCGACCTCAACACCGAGAAGTCCCTCAACACCGACCTGGCGCTCCGGCTGCAGACCACCAGCGCGGCGCTGGAGCTCGGCGGGTTCGTGAACTGGGTGGAGGACTTCATCTATACCGTGCCCTCCGGCACCACCGACCCGGGCTCCGGGTTCCAGATCTACGACGTGACCCAGGGCAACGCCCGGCTGGAGGGCCTCGAGTTCGCGGGCCAGGTGCACCCGACCCGCTGGCTCCACCTGCAGGGCACCGCGGACTACGTGCGCGGAACCAACACCTCCACCGGCGCACCCCTCCCCGCGATCCCGCCGGTCCGCGCCACCTGGAACGCCCGGATCGAGTTCCCGCATGGCGGCGTCCTCGGCGAGCCCTACCTGGCGCTGGGGGGCGAGCACAACGGCCGGCAGACGCGCCTCGACCCGGCGGAGGCCTCGTTCTTTGCCGACGCCTTCGGCGGCGCAGGCTACCAGTCGGCGGCCTACACCCTCCTCAACGCCGGGGGCGGCTTCACCGTCGGGATGGGCGGGAGCGAGCTGCACGTCGACCTGCTGGTCCGGAACCTCTTCGACACGGCCTACGCCAACTTCCTGAGCCGGCTCAAGACCAACGCGGAGAATCCCGGCATGGGACGGAGCGTCATGCTGCGCCTCACAACCGAGTTCTGAGCCGCCCGCGCGGTCACCGCAGCACAACGGGGGAGTCCGCATGGACTCCCCCGTTGGCGTGTCGGGTCCCCGCCGGTGGCGTTACGAGCAGCTGGGCCGGCCGTGCGGCAGCTGGATGGTGCAATTGGTGGTCACGCCGTTCTGGGTGATCACCAGGGTGGCAGTGCTGGTGCCATCGAAGGTCAGCACTTCGCGACGGGACCGCGAGGCCGGCGCCTGGCCCTCATAGGTGACCGTCACGTCCATCGCGCGGATGATCGTGCCCGCGGTCGGGTACACGCCGGGGCCCCACGCGGCCGGCACCACCACGCCCTGCAGGGTGTCGCCCAGGGTGCGGACGGCCGTGAACGTGCCCAGGGTGTCGCTGCCGGTCGTGGTCTCGCTGCCGCGCGAGGTGCCGTCGATCTGCCGCGCGGTGCTGCCGGGCGCCAGGCCGGTGACGGTGCGGTCACTGGCGTGGCGCACCACGCTGGTGTCCCCGCCGTGATGCACCTTGGTGCCGGTCACGCTCACCTGGACATTGATGGTATTGGTGCTCAGGCTGTCGTAGGCCGACTGCACCACGCCCGCGGTGTCGTAGTAGGCGATGGACTGCGCGATGCTCAGCCCGCCCCGGGTGACGGTGTCGCACACCACGCGATTGATCCCCGCGTCGAAGCTGCAGGTGGCGCCGAGCTGGCCGCGGAAGGGGCCGTGCCGCAGGCCGAAGTCGAGCCCGGGCCCGAAGAACCCGCCCAGCCCGCCGCACATCATCCCGCCCTGGCCACGGTGCCCGCGCCCGTGCGGTCCGCGGGGGTGCCATCCGGTGGTGCCGCTGTCGGAGACGCTGCCGAAGGTGCTGCTGACGTCGGCGAAGCCGAGGGGCAGGGTCTCGAAGCCGTCGGCGACCAGGAGGTCGGACGAGGTGCCCGTGGTGGAGCCGCTGTCCTGGCAGGCCGCCACGCCCGCGAGCAGCGCCAGCACGGCCAGGGTCTGGAGGGAACGTGACATCGGGAAGCTCCGGGTGTTGGGCCCGCGGCGCGCCGAACCGTTCGGTTGCCGTCGGGGCGTTCATCCCAACGACACCCCAGCCGGCCGGTACCCCTATGCCCCGGGGTCCTCGCCCTCGGGCAGCCACCCGCCGAGCCCGTCCCGGAGCATCCGGATCGCCTTGCCCATCTGGGCCTCGACGGTCTTGACCGAGATCTCCATGGCCGACGCGATCTCCGCATAGCGGAGCTGGTGCACCCGGCTCAGCTCAAAGACCTCGCGGCACCGTTCCGGCAGGCGGGACACCGCCGCCCGCACCGCCTGCTCCAGCTCCCGGGTGAGCACCCCGCTGTCGGCACCGGGCGGCGGGGTGCCGGGCTCCACCAGCGGCTCCGCCTGCCGCACCACCCGATCGTGCCGGAGCTGGTTGAGCGCCCGGTTGCGGACCGCCCGGTGCAGGTACCCCGCAACGCTCATCTCCGGGTCCAGGCGCTCCCGGCCGCGCCACAGCTCCAGCAGCACCTCCTGCACCGCGTCCTCGGCCCGGGCCTGGTCGCGCAGCAGGTGCTCCGCCGCCGCTACCAGGCGGGGGTAGCAGCCGCGGAAGATCGCTTCGAAGGCGGCCTCGTCGCCGGTGCGCAGGCGCTCGAGCAGCAGGCGGTCGGGGGTCGGCTCGGCCAAGGAGATGGTGGTGGGGGGTCGGTTGAGGGGTGAAAGGTACCATGGGGGGCCAGCGGTGTCCTCGGGCTTCTGCCGGTCCCGGGATAGGGGTAGTCTTGAGGTGAGGTGTCTCACATTCATGGATCATCCGACTGACGACAACCGCTGGGAAGCGCTGGCGCGCTACCTCGCCGGGGAGAGCTCCCCGGAAGAGGCGGCGCGCATCCAGCGGCTGCTCACCGAGGAGCCGGAGCGGGCCAAGGCGATGCAGGCCCTGGCCGCGATGATGCGCCGGCTGGAGCTGCCCCCGGCGCCCCGGGTAGACGTTGACGCCGCGTGGGAGCGCACCCGGGCCCGGATGCGCCAGGACTCCGTCGCCGACGCCCCGGCTTCGGCCCACCCAGCCAGCCCCGAGCCCGAGGTCATCACCCCGGCGGCGCCGCCGACTCGACCGGCGGTACCGGAGCCGGTGGTGGCCCGCGCGCCGAGTGCGCCGGTCGTGGCACGGATGGCCGCGCCCGCGCCCCCACCCGAACCGGCGCTGCCCGACCAGGAGCCGACCGCGGCGCCGGCACCCTCCCCCGTGGCGCCCCGTCCGGCACCCCGTCCCGCGGTGGTTGCCGCGCCTCCATCCGACGTCATCCCCCTGCGACCGCGCCGTTCGGCGTGGTGGCTCGTCGGCGCGGCGGCCGCGGCGATCATCGGCGTGGTGTCGTGGCAGCGGATGCAGCGGCCCGCGATGGCGGAGTCGGTGCTGGCCACGGCCGTGGGCGGCCGCGATTCCCTGGTCTATGCCGATGGCAGCCGGATCTTGCTGGGTCCCGCCTCGCGCCTTTCGGTGCGGGCGCGGCCGGGCGAGCGGCCCGAGTCGGTGACGCTCGAGGGCGAGGCGTACTTCGACCTCCCCCACGATCCGGCCCGTCCCTTCCGGGTGCAGGCCGGCTCGAGCGACATCACCGACATCGGCACCCGCTTCACCGTGCGGCAGCCCGCCGCCGGCCCGACGGTCGTGGAGGTGCACGCGGGATCGGTGGCCTTCGGCGCGCGCGGGGCCACGCCGCTGGTGCTTGCGGCGGGCGAGCAGGCCGTCCGGCGCGGCGCGGCCCCGCCGGAGCGCCTCCCGGGCGCGGCGGGCAGCGAGCCGCCGGCCTGGACCGCGGGCCAGCTGGCCTTCAGCGACGCCGGGTTCGACACCGTGCAGGACGCGCTCCGTCGGTGGTACGGCGTGGAACTGCTGTCCGGTGACTCCGCGCTCGCGGCGCGGCACTTCACCGCCAGCTTTGCCGGCGAGCCGCGCGAGGAGGTGGTGCGCATCCTGGCGCTGACCGTCGGCGCGGAGGTCGCCTGGCAGGGTGACACCGCCCGCCTCGTCCCGGCGCCGGACCCGCGCCCCCGGCCGTGACCGCGCCCGCCCCCGGGCGGGCCCTCCGCTGGGCGCTGCTGCTGGCCGCCGCCCTGCCGTCCACCGCCACCGCGACTGCCCCCTGCCCGTCCGCCATTCGCGGCGATTCCGCCCGCGCATGGGCCCCGCCGCTCGACCGCCCGGTAACCATCGAGGCGGACCGGATCTCGCTGCGCGACGGGCTCGACCGGCTCGCGGCCAGCGCCGGCTTCCGGCTCTCCTACAGCGGCGATCACCTCCCCCTCGACCGGCAAGTCTGCCTGTCCGTCCGTGCCGAGCCGGCGGGCGTGGCGCTGCTCCACCTGCTCGCGGGGACCGGCGTGGAACCGCTCATCGTGGGTCCGGCGCAGGTGGTGCTGCCGCCCCCGGCCCAGCCCGAGCCCGGGCCCCTGGCCGCACCGGTAGAGCTCGCGACGATCGTGGTCACGGGCAGCCCCGCCGGCCAGGCCCGGCGGGAGCTGCCGCTGGCGCTGGACGTGGTGCGTGGCGAGGACCTCCGGCAGTGGGGTGACGGCGGGCTCGCGGCGGCGCTCAGTGGCGCGGTACCCGGCCTGTGGCTCTGGGCCCAGGCGCCCAACAGCGTGCTGGCCAGCTACGCGAGCATCCGCGGCGCGTCGTCCTTCGGGCTGAGCTACCCCAAGGTCTACATCGACGGCATCGAGCTGGCCAACCCGCTGCTGCTCACCGGCCTCGCGCCGGAGGCGGTGGACCGGGTCGAGGTGATCCGCGGACCGCAGGGCGCGGCGCTGTACGGCGCCGACGCGATCAGCGGCGTGATGAACGTCGTCACCCGGCAGGAGGGCGCCGACCCGGCCGCCCCGCGCTTCACGGCGCGGAGCGACGTGAGCCTGACGGGCACCGACTACGCCGGCGGCGCGGTGGTGGGACAGCGCCACGCGCTCGGCGCGCGGCTGGGCTCCCAGCTGACCTCGGGGGCCGTGCACCTGGCGGGTGGCACCGAGGGCGCCTACATCCCCGGCGCCGCGCGCCAGTTCCTCTCCGGCCACGGCACCCTGCGCCACGTGGCGGAGCGCTGGATGCTCACCGGCCTCGGCCGCTTCAGCACCGAGGTGGCCGACGCGCCCCCGAGTCCGCTGCTGCCGGATTCGAGCGTCCGGCCCCGCCGGGGCCTGGCCGGCGGCACCAGCCAGTCGGTCCTGACCTACACCCTGGGCAGCAACCTCCGGATCCTCCCCGGCGAACGTTGGAGCCACAGCGTGGTGGCGGGCCTCGATGGCTACCGGCTCGAGGGCGTGGCCGATGAGCGCACCCCCATCACCTCGGCCACCGACTCCGCGCTCCGCGCCGCAGTCGGGGGCGCGGTGCGGGGCACGCTCCGGCTGGGCACGGTGCGGCACCAGCCGCTGGGCGGCGCCAGCTGGAGCGACCTCGCCCTGAGCGCCGAGCACTCGATCCTGCGCCAGTGGGCCAGCATCGACTCGGGGCCGCGGGACAACCGCGCCAGCGGCAGCACCCGCCACACCAGCGGGGCGAGCCTCACCGGCAGCGCCGGGCTTGCGGAGCGGCTGTTCCTCTCGGGCGGGCTGCGGGTCGAGGGCACCACCGGCAACGACCCGGTGCTCATCCCGATGGCGGGCGCGGCGTGGGTCGTGGGGGGATCGTCGGTCTCCCTCAAGCTGCGCGCGGCCTACGGCAAGGGGGTGCGCTGGCCCACGGGCGCAGTGCGCACCGCGTTCTCGGGCGGCCCCCAGGCCACGCGCTCGGCGGCCGGGCTCGATCCCGAGGAGCAGTCGGGCCTCGAGGCCGGCGCCGACCTCGCCGTGGAACGCACGGTGACGCTCAGCGTCACCCGCTTCGACCAGGTGGCGTCGGGATTGATCCAGCGGGTGGGCGTGGCACTCGACACCAGCGGCGGGCCGGGGCAGCCGCGGGTGACGTACGCACTGGAAAACGTCGGGGAGATCACCAACCACGGCTGGGAGGCGGCGGTCAGCGTGCGCGGGGGGCCGGCGGTGCTGCGCGGGGCGTGGTCGGAGGTGGACAGCCGGGTCCGAAGGCTCGCGCCCCGCTACGGCGGCGACCTGCTCCCCGGCGACCGCATGCTCGAGGTGCCGCGGCACACGCTGAGCCTCACCGCCACCGTCAGGCAGTCGGGCTGGCTGGCGACCGGGACGGTGGCGCGCGCCAGCGACTGGATCAACTACGACCGGCTGCAGATCGCGCAGGACTTCGCCGCCGGCCAGCCGGCGCGCAACTTCGTGGGCCAGCGGCTGCGCAGCTACTGGCGCACCTATCCCGGCGTCACCCGCCTGCGGCTGTCGGTGAGCCGCGACCTCGGCTCCCACCTGGGCCTGACCGTCACCGGCGACAACCTGCTCGACGCGCAGCGCGGGGAACCGGACAACCTGACCATCGTGCCTGGCCGGAGCGTGGGCCTGGCGCTCCGCGCCGCCTGGTGACGGCCGGGAATGACGCGAGGCCCCGGCGTCTGCCGGGGCCTCGCCTCGTTCCGTCCTGCCTCAGCTCCAGCGCTGCCAGAGGTTCCGGAAGCCGCGGATGGCGCGCTCCACCACCGCGCGGTCAGCCGGCTCCAGGCGGTGCACCTCCCGCTCCGCGTCGGCCACCAGCGCGTGGGCGCGGGCGCGCAGCTCGGGCAGGGAGTTCCACACGGTGGAGGAGCGGTGGAGCACCGCCGCCAGCAGGTCACCGGGGTGGAAGTCGCCGCTCACGAACGGATCCTGCTCCAGCCGGTCGAGCGCCACGCCGAGCACGGTCGAGACACCTTCGCCCTCCTCGAGCAGGAAGCGGAGGGCCTCCGGACCCAGCTGCTCGATGGGCGTGCGCCGATGCCGCCGCAGCGTGGCGCCCAGGATCGAGAGCGTCTCCGGTTCCGGCCGTTCGACGACCTCGAGGTCGTCGAGGGTGGCGCGGGAAGGGATCTTCATGGCGTGACGGGTGTCCGGTTCCTGGCGGCTGCCTGCGGGCGCGATCCGGCGCGTCCGGCGGCGGAATGGGCTGGAAGTTCCCGCGTCGCATGGGGGCACAGGGGCAGGGATCGGGCCACCAGAATCCGGCCCGGAATGGGGCCAACCGTCAAGTCTCGATACAGCAAACGTGGCCGCCGGCCCGCAGGGTGTGGCGGGCCGGCCACGGAATCGGGTGATCGGCCTCGGCCATCGACGGGGCCCCGGCACGACAGGACGGCCCCGCCAGCTGCAGCTGGCGGGGCCGTCGCGACCGGTGGGACCCGGGCGTCAGTCCGCGGCGCGCAGGTGGGCGCGGCGCGCGCGCACCGCGCCGGCCTCCATCCAGGTGACCACCACCACCCGGCCTGCGGCGGCGATGCCGGGGAACTCCCCCGTGCCGACCTGGGTCGTTGAACCAGTACCCGGCCGCCCGAAGATCACGCGTGTCGGCGGCCGGCGGCGGTCCTCCCAGGCACCCCACACCGTCCCGCCCGCCGCCGCGAGCTTCACCTGGGAGGGCGACACGTGCCCCGTCGGCAGCAGGGCCACCGGCGCGTCGAAGGTCTGTCCGCCATCGGCGGAGGTGGCGTACCAGAGCCCCACCCGGCCCGGCACCCCGGTGTACCAGGCCGCGTGGACGGCGCCCCGCGCATCCACGGCGATGTCCGGCCCGATGTCGGGACAGCCGCGCAGCACCCAGCCATCCTCGTGGACCCGGGCGGGAGGCGTGAAGCTGACGGCACCGTCGGCGGAGCGCGCGGCTTGGAAGTCCCGCACGTCCCCCGGGAAGACATGGCGCCAGAGGGCGTGCACGGCGCCGTCGGGCGCCACGGCCAGGGCGGTGCGGCAGCAGATGCAGGAGCTGGTATCGAGCACGGCGGCCGCGGCCACCCCGGCGCCATCATCGGTGGTGCGGGCCACGACCAGGTCCACCCGGTGCTCGGGCACCGGGATACTCTCGGAGACCCTGCCCAGGGCCCGCGCGGCCACGCTGTCGGTGTAGTAGTGCAGGTCGAGCCAGCTTGCGTAGACGGCCCCGCCGGGCGCCGTCGCCAGGTCGAAGTACATGTTGGCGAGCGAGGGCACCGCCGGGTCGGCATCGAGTGAGGCGGCCGGCGAGAAGGTGCCACCGCCATCGGTGGAGCGGGCCAGGCGGAGGCTCACGTCGGCGTGGGGCGCGTCATCGGCGGTCCGGGCGCTGACCCAGCCCACGTAGACCACGCCGTCCGCGCCGACGAGCACCTGCGGCGGATTCTCCCGGGCCACCATCACCTCGCCCGGCCGGTCGTTCACGCGGACCGGGGGGCCGAACTCGGCCCCGCTGTCGGCGGCAGCGAGGAAGACGTCCCAGCTGCTGTCCGGGGCCATCTGCACCCACGAGACGTACACCCGGCCCGAGCGGCCATCCACGGCCACGGTGGGATTCGCGGCGTCCCGCGCCGCGATCGTGACCGGGGGGCCGAGATCGGGTTCGCGGCCACACCCGCCGAGACCCAGTGCAGCCAGGACCAGAAACGACGTACCTCGCATGGCATCCTCCTCACGGAATGGCCGGCGCCGGACGGCCCCATCGCGGTCCACCAACCCTAGCGCCGCGCCGCCACTCCCCGCATCGCCTCCACCAGCGGCGCGTACATCCCCGCCAGCGCCGCGGTGATCTCCGGGCCCGCCGTGGCCGGCGAGCCGGCGTTGAACGGGGGCGCTGGGTCGTATTCCACGTTGAGCTGCAGCCCCCCGGCGTACGCGGCGCCGGACAGCCGCGCCGCCAGCACCAGCGCGAAGTCGATCCCCGCCGACACCCCCGCCGCCGTGATGCGGTTGCGGTCCTCGACCACCCGCGCGGTCACCGGCACCGCCCCGAACTCGGCCAGCACCTCGTGCGCCACCCAGTGCGTGGTGGCCCGGTACCCGCGCAGCAGTCCCGCCGCGCCCAGCACCAGCGATCCGGTGCAGACGCTGGTCACGTAGCGCGCCCGCGCCGCGCGGTCCCGCAGGAAGGCGAGCAGCGCCTCGTCCTGCATCGCCGCCACGGTGCCCTCCCCGCCGCCGGGCACGAAGAGCACGTCGAGGTCGGCGGGACAGGCCTCGAGGGTCGTGTCCGGCACCACGGTAAGCCCGGACGCCTGCAGCGGCGCGGTGCTCCGTCCCACGATGTGGACGGTGGTCTGCATGAGCCCGCTCAGCACCGCGTGCGGCCCCGCCAGGTCGAGCGGGAACATGCCCGGGTACGCCAGCATCGCGATGCGCCGCGGCGTGGCCGGCATCACCATCGCGGCCGTCGCCGAGTCCGGGGCAAAGGCGGTCATCAGGGCGTCCATCGACGCGTCGTGCGCCATGGCCGCCGTGTCGGCCGCGCCGGCGGCGGCCCCCGCGGCGCCCGGCGCCGGCCCGCAGCCCGCGATCGGGAGCACCGAACCCGCCGCGGCGCCCGCCGCGAGGGACTGCACGAAACGGCGGCGATTCATCCTGGGCTCCGGGAGGGGGCGGGGAACGGGACGGGACACATCCCGTCAGCTTCATACGCCCCGCGCCGGCAAGCTGGGGTTCCGGGGCGCGGCACGGGAGTGCTGGGACGATGGCAACGAACCAAACGGTGAAGATGGAGTGGGGCAGGTACCGCCCGGTGGCACCAGCATGGATGCGCGCCACACGTGGCGCTCCGCGGCGGCCCTTACCCCTCCCCGAGGTGCTACTCCTGGCGCAACTCCGCCAGCAGCCGCTGCTCCAGCCGGGCCCGCTCCTCAGCGGCCAGCGGCTCCAGCGGCGGGACGTAGTCCGGGCGGCCCCGCTGGTGCGCCGGCGCCGGCTGGCCGGCCCGGCGCCGGAGCACCAGTGCCAGCGTCACCCCGCCCAGCAGCAGCAGGATGCCCGGGCCCACCCAGCCGAAGACGTCGAAGCCCTGCCAGGTCGGTTCGCCCAGGATGTACTGCCCGTAGCGCGCCGCCATCTCGCGCCGGATCAGCCCCGGGTCCTCGCCGCCCAGGATCCGCCGCCGCAGCGCCTGACGCAGCGTGTCGGCGTGCCAGCTGGGGCAGGCGGGGAGCGTGAGCCCGGGGCAGAAGGGGCTCTGCAGGCTGCCGATCAGTTCGGTGGCCGTCCGCTGCCGGGCGGACACCTGCGCCGCGTCCGGCGCGGGGGCGGGTGCCTGCGCCAGCAGCGCGGCCAGCAGCAGCGCGGCCGTCATCGCGCCGCCCGGGCCGTGGGCCACGGATCGGCGAAGCGGGCGTCGGCCAGGAAGGCGGGATCCGTCAGGCTCTCCAGGAAGGCGAGCAGGTCGGCCCGCTCACCCTCGGTGAGCGTGAACCCGGGCACGAAGGCGCTCTTGAGCGGATTCGCGCTCCCCACCCCGGCGTGCGGCCCGCTGGTGATCGTGCGCCCCCCCGCCATGTAGTGCGCCACCACCTCCGCGAGCGTGGCGATGCTGCCGTCGTGCATGTACGGCGCCGTGACCGCGACGTTCCGCAGGCTCGGCGCCTTGAAGCTCCCCATGTCGGCCGGGTCGCCGGTCGATTCCATCAGCCCCACGTTCGGCGCCGGATACGCCCCGCGGCCGTCGAGGTTGTACAGGCCGGTGTTGTGGAACTCGACTTCGGGATTGGCCTTCCCCAGGTGGTCCACCGTGCCGGTGAACAGGAAGCCGCCGTGGCAGTGGAAGCACTCCAGCCGCTCGCTCAGGAACAGCGTCTCCCCCCGGCGCGCCGCCTCGCTCATGGCCCCGGCCTCGCCGCCGTGAAAACGGTCGTAGGCGGAGGCGCCCGAGAGCAGCGTCCGCTCGAACGCCGCGATCGCGCGCGTCACGTTGGCCAGCACGAACGGGTCCCGCTCGCCGGGGAAGGCCGCCGGGAAGAGCGCGCGGTACCGGGGCTCGTCCCGGAGCCGGCGGAGCAGCTCCGCCTCGGCGCCGGTCATCCCCATCTCGATGGGGTCCTCGCCGAACATCGGCACCAGCGCCTGCTGCTCCAGGTGCTGCATCCGCAGGTTGGCCCAGGTGAGCGACGGGCTGTACGCCACGTTGGCGAGGCTCATGCTGGTGCGCGGGTGCGCCTGGCCCGTGATGCCCACAGGGTGCACCCGCGGGTCGCTGAAGGCGTACCCCTGCTGGTGGCAGCTGCTGCAGCTCATCGAGCTGTCCCGGGAGAGCCGCCGGTCATGGAACAGGTGCCGGCCCAGCTCCACCTTGGCCACGGTCATCGGGTTGTCGGCCGGCACCCGGGGCTCCGGGAAGCCGGCGGGCAGCGCCCAGCGGAACGCACCGGTCGGCACCCGATAGGCGCCCACGGTGGCGGCCCGGCCGCTCACCCGGAACACCCGCTGCGGTCCCCCGGCGCGGGACCCGAACGGCAGGCCCAGCGCGGCGAACATCGGGTCGCAGTCCAGGTCCGCCTCGCCCGACATGCATCCCTTGGCGGTGTTCACCTGGTTGCTGTCCAGCCGCGACTCCGCGAGCAGCTGGGCCAGGTCGGTCACGATCGTATCGCGCGCCGGATTGAAGTCCTCCAGGGCGACGGCCGGCCGGTTGCTGTCGAGGCAGCGATCGGGGGGCAGCGTGGCATCAGCGGCGCTGTCGTCCCGCACGCACCGGGTGCTGCCCAGGTGGAAGAACAGCCGCTCCACCGGGCTCTCCACCCGCGCGTCCATCCGGACGAACGTGTATCCCGTGCGCCAGGTCCAGAACATCGCGGTGAGGTCGAGCGGGGCCCGTTGCCGCGTCAGGTCGCCGTGGTTCTGCTCGAACGGCACCCCGACCCGGAAGCGCACGCCGGTGTAGGTCCCGGCCGGCGCCTGCCCCCGGATCTCGCGGCGCACGCCCTTGGTGCCGTTGCGGCAGGGGCCGGTGCCGTCCTCGAAGTCCAGCAGCGCCACCTGGCCGTCCTGCCAGGTGCTGTCGCGGTCCAGGGCCAGCGGCACCTCGCGCCCATCGGGGGTCACCAGGCGCACGTCATGCACGTACATGCGGAAGTCGGTCGGCGTGATCCGCGTGCGCGACCGCCCGATGCCGTCGTAGCTCTCGCCACACGCCAGGCGCCGGTCGCCCACCCGCGCGTCGAAGCGCAGCGTGACCCGCTGCGCCGCCGGGGGGTCCCCCAGGTGCAGCAGCGCCGGCAGCGCGAGGACCAGCCCCATCATGCCCATGCGTGACATGCGTCCTCCTGGAAGGTGAAGCGGAGAAGGAGAGGGCAGGTACCGGCCGCCGACGCCAGCGTGGATGCGCGCCACACGTGACCCCATGGACCGGCCCTTACCCCCTCCCTCATCTGACTACTTGAGCTTGGCCTTCTGCAGCTCGTCCCAGGTCCACGGCGTGGTGCGGCTCTTCGTCGCCGCGCGGACCGCCGCCACCTCCGCCGCGGTCACCGGCGGCGCGCTGTTCCCCCACGACGACCGCTCATAGGTGAGCGTCGTGGCGATGTCCTCGTCCGACAGCTGGCCCCAGGCCACCATCGCGCCGTTGTACTGCTTGCCCTTCACGGTCATCGGCCCCTGGATGCCGTGCAGCACGATCGCGATCGGCACCTCGGCCGGACCGGTCACGATCTCCGAGCCCGCCAACGGCGGGAACGCCGGGTCGAGCCCCAGCCCCGTGGGCTGATGGCAGGTCGAACACACCGCGTACTGCCCCTCGGGCACGTACGCCGGCGTGGTGGCGGCCGGCGCGGCAGCCGGCGCGGCCGCGGGAGCGGCGGAGGCGGTGTCGGCGGGCTTGTCGCCTCCACCGCAGGCCAGGGCCAGGAGGGACAGGAGGGCTACGGGCGTCAGACGAACGGCGGACATGATCAGGACCTCGATGTGGAATGGGGACGGGAACCAGCAGACAGGCGGAGCGCGCGGACCTCGGCCTGCACCCACAGGGTCAGCGCGCCGGGCATGGCCAGGGCCAGGCGGATGCTGTCACCGGGCACCAGGTCCACCGTGAGTTCCTCCAGCGCGAGCCAGGTACCGCCCGGGTGCATGCGGATGGCGCCGTGCGCGGGGATGACGAACCCGCCGCGCGCCGCCAGGAACTCGGGGCCGCTGGCCTGGCCCGACAGCCGCACCCGCCGCGCGGCACGGGTCGCCACCGCGCCCACCGCCACCGGCACCGCGGTCTGGCTCGTGATCGCCAGGAAGGCCCGCGTGTCCGTTCCCGCCTCGCCCGGTTCCACCCACGCCTGCTCCAGCGCGAGGGTGGCCATCGAATCGGCGGCCGGCGCGCTGTCGGCCGCACGCAGCGGAGCCGCGGCCGCGTCCCGGACGCACCCGGAACCGCCCGCCAGGACCAGCCACGGCAGCAGCACGCCGCCGACTGCACGCAAGACAGCTGAGACCATCGGTTGCCCTCGAAGGGAGCGCACCCCGCCCGGCGGGCGGTGGCGGCAGCTGCGCGCCGGTCAGACCTCATCCCGCGCGCCGCCGATGGCAGGCGGCGTTCACGGCGGAGAGCCCGGGAACATCCCGGGATCGGTCAGGCGCGATTCAGTTGTGCTGGAACGGGAGACCGACGACCCGGAACGGGTTCGTCAGGCGAGCGGGGCGGGCGGGGCTTGGGCGAGCGGGAGCAGGCGGGCGGGGCGGACCACCACCAGCGTCGGGGTGCCCTGCGGCGCGGCCACGGCCACGACCGCCACGGGCAACAGGGAGAGCCGCGCCGGCGCCGGGGGCGCCACCGGGGCAAAACAGCAGGCATGGCCCACGCAGTCACAACGATGCGGCGCGGAACGCTCCGGCGACCCGTGCTGGTGGCCGGCCGGCATCTCCGCCATGCCGTGATGCCCCGCCATCGCCGCGGCCGCTGGCTCCCGCCGCTCGCACCCGTGCAGGCCGGGGGCAAGCGCATTGGCGGTGAAGACCACCGCGAGGGCGAGGCCGAGGAGCGGGCGGAGGAGGTGGCGCATGAAGTCAGGATCATGCATGCGCGGCACCGGTGGGCGCAAGAGGCGCCGTCACCACCCACGGCCCCCCGCCCTCCGCCCGCTCCCGCCGGTGGTGTTAGAATTCCACCCCTGTTCCCCGCCGGTATGCGCGACCGACGGCACCCCTCACCCGTAGCCGAGGAGTCCCCGCATGCGGTTCCCCACCCTCGTCCTGGGCGCTGCCGCCGCCCTGCTGGTCGCGCTGCCGGCCACCCTGGTACACACCAAGCTGGTCAAGGCCGAGCCCGGCATCGACGCCACCGTGGCCACGGCGCCGAAGCAGATCCGCCTCTGGTGGAGCGACCGGACCGACGCCGCGCTCACCAGCGCCACCCTGCTCAAGGCCGATCGCTCGCCGGTCGGCGTGATCAAGTTCACCGAGACCGACGACAGCCTCTCCTCCGCCGGCGCGGTGCCGGTGGACCTCGCCCCCGGCAAGTACCTGGTGATGTACAAGACCGCCGCACACGACGGCCACGTGGTGCGCGGCACCTTTGGATTCACCTTCGACCCCGCGGCCAAGCCCTGAGCATGCGCGGCGGGCTCGTGTGGATCGCTCCTGCTGGGCGCCGGCCTCGTGGCCGGCGCCCAGCGCCTTTCGGGGCAGGACAGCCTCGTCGTCGACAGCGCCGTGGCGATCCCCATGCGCGACGGCGTGGTGCTCATGGCCGACATCTGGCGCCCCGCCGCCCCGGGCCCCTTCCCGGTCCTCGTCTACCGCACGCCGTACGACCGGCAGGACGCCGCGGCGGCCTCCGGGATCACCCGCGCCGCCGTGGCCCGCGGCTATGCCGTGCTCCTCCAGGACGTCCGCGGCCGCTACGGCTCCGGCGGCGAGTTCGAGCCGTATCGCCACGAGGGCGCCGACGGGTACGACACCATCGAGTGGGCCGCGCGGCAATCCTGGTCCACTGGGGCGGTGGGCACCATCGGCCTCTCCTACCCCGCCGCGGTGCAGTGGCTCGCCGCCCTGCAGCGCCCCCCGGCGCTCAAGGCGATGGCGCCGGCCATGACCTACGCCACGCCGGAATCGTTCTGGTACGCCGGCGGTGTCTGGGACGGGTCGTGGCTCGACTGGACCTGGTTCAACATCGCCCCCGACCTGCGCCGCCGCCTGGGCCGCCCCGGGCCGCGCACCGATGCCGAGGCCGCCGCCGCGTGGGAACGGGAGGGCCCCCGGGCCCGCCGCCATCGCCCCCTCGGCACGCTGCCCGACTTCCAGGGCATCGCCCCCTGGTACTACGAATGGATGCGGCACCCCCCTCGGGACCCCTGGTGGAGCTGGGCCGCGCTCGAGGGCCGCTACAGCCAGGTCGGCGCCGCCGTGCTCAACCTCTCCGGCTGGTTCGACGAACCCTATGGCGCCCGCGGCGCCGCCGACAACTTCTCCGCCCTGGTGCAGGCCCGTCGCCCCGGCGCGCCGCGGGCCGCGCTGATCCTCGGCCCCTGGACCCACGGCGTGGGCGCGGTGCAGCGCACCACCGCCGGCGACCGGGACTTCGGCCCCGCCGCCGCGCTGGCGTACGCCGAGATGGTGCTGCGCTGGATGGACCGCTACGTGAAGGGCGAACGGAACGGGGTCGACGACGAGCCGCCGGTGCGGGTCTTCGTGATGGGCGAGAACCGCTGGCGCACCGCCCCCGGCTGGCCGCTTCCGGGCACGCGCACGGATACGCTCTTTCTGCAGCCGCCGGAGCGCGACGGACAGTCCGGCCGCCTGGAGGCGCAGCCGCCGATCCGCGGCGCCTCCGAGACCAGCCTCCGCGCCGACCCCGCCGCGCCCCTCGCCGACCCGTACGACGGCCGCGCCGGCGCGCACGACTACCGGGCGCTCGTGGGCCGCCCCGACGTCGCGGTCTTCGAGACGGCGCCCTTCACCGAGCCGCGCGACGTCATCGGTGCCGTGGTGGGCGAGTTCGCCGTCGCCGCCTCGGTGCCCGACTACGATCTCTGGCTGCAGCTCTACGACGTGGCGCCCGACGGCACCGCCTGGAACCTCTCCGCCCCGGCACCGCGCTGCTCCGCGCGAGCTACCGCCAGGGCGGGCCCGCCCGCATCCTCCCGCGCGAGGGCGAGGTCACCCGGCTCCGGTTCGATGGCCTCCTCACCGCCAACCGTGTCCTCCCCGGACACCGGCTCCGCATCGTGCTCTCGGCCGCGTTCGTCCCGCTCTTCTCGGTGAACCCGCAGACCGGGCTGCAGGAATTCGACTCGGACAAGGTCCGGGCCGGCGACCTCCGGGTGCAGCACTCGCGCACCTTCCCCTCGCGGATGCTCCTGCCGGTGGTGCCCATCGCGCGGGACTGACAGCACGCCTGCTCCCCGGGTACCTTCCCTCCGACCCTCGTCGTCCAGCCAGCCGTGGATACCGAACCCGCGACCCTCCCCCTCGATCTCTTCGCCGCCAGTCGCGCCGTCGCCTACCTGGCGACCCTGACGCTGGTCGGCGCCTGCGCCTTCGTGGCCCTCATTCCCCGCTGGCGCGACCCCGCCGACGACGAGCACTCCCTCGCCGCCCGGTCACTGGCCCGCGCCTGGCGGCTGGCCGGGGTCGTCGCGTTCCTCTTGCTGCTTGCCGACCTGGGTCGGGGCGTGGGCCAGCTGCAGAGCTTCCTCGATCCCGGCGAGCCGATGAGCTGGGCCGCCGCGCGCCCCATGCTGATCGACAGCGCCTGGGGCCACGGCTGGCTGGCCCAGCTGGCCACCACCACGGTCGCCCTCCTGCTGATCCTGGTGGTCACGCGCCGCCCCGCCCTCCGGCTCGCGCTCGCCGGCACCGCGGTCCTCGCCGTGGTGGGCAGCACCCCGCTCACCGGCCACGCCGGCGAACACCCGTGGGGCGCCAGCTTCGGCATCGGGCTCCACGCCGTGCACCTCCTCGGCGGTGGACTCTGGCTCGGGACCCTGACCACCCTCGCCGTCGCGGCCCTGCCGCTGGTGGGCGGGCCCGCCGGGGGGCCGCCAGGGGATCACGGCGCGCTGGCCCGGCTGGTCGGCGCCTTCTCGCCCCTGGCGCTGGTCGGCGCCACCCTCGCGATCGGCGCCGGCCTCGTGCTGGGGTATGCCTACGTGGGAAGCCTCTCCGCCCTCACCAGCACGGTGTACGGCCGCGCACTGCTGGTGAAGTCCGCGCTGCTGCTGCTCACGATGGCGCTCGGGGCCTGGAACTGGCGGCGCGTGTCCCCCACGCTTGGCCGCGCGGAGGGCAGCGCCCGGCTCCGTCGCTCGGCCACGGTCGAGCTCGTCATCGGCCTCCTGCTCGTGGCCACCACGGCCGTGCTGGTGGCGCTTCCCGCCCCGGGACTGTGACGATGCGCGCCCTCCTCCTGTGCAGCCTCCTCGCCGCCCTCGCCTGCCAGGGCCGCGGCCCGCGGCCGTTCTCCGGCGAGGGGCTCGCCGGGCCGGCGGTCGTGCCGCCGCTCGCCAAGCCGGAGCTGGTGCTCACCGCCACCGACGGCACTCGCTACGACCTGCAGCGGGACACCGAGGGCGTGGTCACCCTGCTCTTCTTCGGGTACACCTCCTGCCCCGATCGCTGCCCGATCCAGCTCGCGAACATCGCGGCGGCACTCAAGCGGATGGATCCGGCGCGGGCGGAGCGGATCCGGACCGTCTTCGTCACGGTGGACCCCCGCCGCGACACACCCGGGCGCATTCGCGCCTATCTTGATCACTTCGACCGGCGGTTCGTCGGGCTCACCGGGGACAGCGCGTCGATCGCGTACGCGTTCACCCAGCTCCGGCTGGGGCACCCGATGCCGCCGGACCCCGTCGCCGGGGACAGCGGGACGTACACGATCAACCACAACGTGGCCGTCTTTGCCTTCACCCCCGACAACCTCGCTCACGTGGCCTATCTGTCGGGGTTCACCCCCGACCAGTGGCTCCACGACCTGACCCTGCTCGCGGACGGATCCTGACCGTGCACCGACGCCCCGCTCCCGCCCGCTCCGGCCTGCTGGCCCTCGCCGCGCTGCTCGCGCTCGGTGGTGGCTGCAAGCCCGCAGCGCCCAAGGTGTTCAATCCGGACGGGCTCGCCGCCCCAAGGTCGAACCCCCGATCCGCAAGCCGGACTTCATCCTGACCACCACCGATGGCCGGCCCTACGACTTCCGCAAGGAAACCGAGGGCAGGGTGGCGCTGCTGTTCTTCGGCTACACCCACTGCCCCGACGTCTGCCCGGTGCACCTGGCCAACATCGCCGCGGTGCTCAAGAAGCTCTCGCCCGAGGTGAACAACGCCGTGCAGGTGGTGTTCGTCACCACCGACCCGGTGCGCGACACGCCCGAGGCGATGCGCGCCTGGCTCGACAAGTTCGACCCGCGCTTCATCGGGCTCACGGGCGACTCGCTCGCGCTCCTCAATGCCATCGGCCAGCTGCCCTTCGGCAAGCCCGTCATCGAGCGCCTCCCCGGGGACACCGCCTACTACGTCGGCCACCCGGCCTCGGTCATCGCCTTCACCCGCGACAACCTGGCCCACGTGGTCTACCCCTTCGGCATCCGGCAGCAGGACTGGGCCCGCGACCTCCCACTTCTCGCGGAGCAGTGATGCAACACCGCCTCCGACCCGCCGCGAAACTCGCGGCCCTCCTCCTGATGGCCGGATGCGCCGGCGGGCCGCCGGCGGCCACCGCCACCGCGGGCGACCTGCGGCTCACCAACGGCTTCGCCTACGAGCCGATCATCCAGGCGAGCGGCGCCGCCTATGTCGAGATCACCAATCGCGGCACCACCCCCGACACGCTCCTCGGCGCCTCGAGCCCGGCCGCCGCGGGCGCCATGCTCCACGGTGGCAGCATGGCGCACGTGATGACGCTGCCCATCCCGGCCGGCGGCACCCTCGCGCTGGCCCCCGGTGGCACCCACATCATGCTGACGGACTTCGTGGCCATGCCCGAGGCCGGGGATTCGCTGACCCTGATCCTGACCTTTGCGCGCGCGGGCAGCGTCACGCTGCAGCTGCCGGTGCGGAAGTACGGCGACGAATGAACTGGTGGTGCGCGGCGACGGGGCAGAGCTGGACGTGGGAGTGGCGGGCCTTCCCCGGAGTCTGGTTGTTCGTGGTGGCGGTGGCCGCCGGGTACTTCCGGCTGCGGCGGGGTGCCGGGGCGCCGGGCCGCGGCGGCACCTGGTTCGCCATCGGCCTCCTGCTGCTGTGGGTCGCCCTCGACTGGCCCCTCGGTGCCCTCGGCGCCGGTTACCTGCTCAGCGCGCACACCGTCAGCTACATCCTGCTGTCGCTGGTGGCCCCGCCCTGCCTCATCCTGGGCTTCGATACGGCGGATGTCCGGCGCGCCCTCGCGCGCCCCGGCGCGGCGGCCCTGCTCCGCGCCGCGGCCCGCCCCGGGCCGGCGCTGGCGGGGTTCAGCGCCATCCTGTTCATCACCCACATCCCATCGGTGGTGGACGCGCTGATGGCGAGCCAGCTCGGCGCGCTGCTCGTGGACCTCGCGTGGATCGGCGGCGGACTGTGGCTCTGGTGGCCGGTGATGGCGCCGACTCCGGAGGTGTCCACCTTCCGGCGGCCGCTCAAGATGGCCTACCTCTTCGCCGCCACCCTCCCGGCGATCATCCCCAGCGCCTTCCTCACGTTCGCGGAGTACCCGCTCTACGCCACGTATGAGCTCGCGCCCCGCGTGGCCCGCCTGCTGACCGCGCAGGAAGACCAGAAGATCGCCGGCCTCCTCATGAAGCTGGTGGGAGACCTGCCGATCTGGTTCGCGTTCGGGGTGATTTTCTTCCGGTGGTCCCGCGATGCCGAGGCGGCGGCGCCGCCCCCGGTCCATCCCAGCGCGGTGGCGCGCTGACCCGCCCGGCCTACTCCTCCTCGACCTGCTCCCGGACCTCGGTCCGCCGCCAGCCCGGCATGATCGGTCCGCCCAGGCCGCCGCTGCGGCGCGCCAGTTCCAGGTGCGGCGCGGCCAGGTCGGCCAGCTGCTGCGCCAGCGCCATGTCCGTCCGGGAGAAGGACTCGCTGCCGCGCGCGGTCATGGCCATGGCCCCAAGGACCCGGCCACCGGTGCGGAGCGGCACCACCAGCACCGAGACCGCGCCCTGGCCCTCGTCCTGTGCGGTGAGCAGGTAGGGCAGCTCCCCGCGCACCACCTGCGCCACCCCGGTGCCCTCGATGGGCTCCTGCGGCAGGTCGGCGAGCGGCGTCGCCGCCCCGGGGCGCACCACCGCCACCCGGCGCTCATCGGTGAGGCGCACCGCGAACTCGAGCGCCGTCACCGGCAGCAGCGCCCCCGCCAGCTGCACGAACTGCCGGCTCCCCTCGCCCAGGAAGGGCGTGGCCGCGAGCAGCTCCGCCACCCGCGCCAGGTGCATCGGCACGTGCCGCAGCAGGTCGAACTGCGACTTGAGCACGCTGAACTGCCAGCCGAGCACCAGCGCGTCCACCCGCGGCGCGAGCAGGGCGCCCACCCGGTCGAGGATCGCGAGGTCCGCGGCCTGGTAGAACTCCGGCCCCGCGCTCCCCAGCAGCAGGTACCCCACCGGCCGCTCCACCACCCGCAGCCGCACCCCGATCAGCGAGCGCGGAGGCAGCTCGGGCCCCCGGACCGTCACCAGCTCGGGCACCCGCGGCACGTAGGCCGCCGCGGTGTCGCCGACCAGCACCGTGTTCCGCTCGCCGAAGAGCAGGGTGGGGTTGAGCTCGGCCGCCGGGCGGGCCAGCGCGGGGTCGCCCCACAGCACGCCGTGCCCGTGCAGCGCCAGCCGGTAGTAGTGCGCCCCCTCGGAATCGGGAATCAGCAGCTCGTAGGCGTCGTGCGGCAGCACGGACTGCAGGGCGAACGACAGCGCCAGCATCAGGTCGCGCGGGGTGCCCGCGCCCCCCAGCGCGTCCGCCAGCGACTCGAACAGCTCTCCCCTCGCGCGCCTGCTCCCGGACCCGCTCTTCCACCGCCGGCACGTGGTCGTGCGCGGGCGGCGGCGCCGCGGGGGGGGCCTGCTCGTCCACCGCCGACCCGCCGCGGGTCACCCGCGCGAGCATCGGCGCCATCACGTCGGCCGCGGCCTCGAACATCTCCCCCGCCCGCAGCCCGTAGATGTGCGGCGTGAACGAGGCCAGCAGGATGAGCGCCACGTCCTGCCCGCCGAACCGCACCGGACGGAGCAGCACCGAGCCGTAACCGGCCCGGCGGATCCGGTCCTCCACGTCGTCCAGCAGGTGCTGGTTGGCGATGGGATTGGCGGCGGGCACGTCCAGCGCGTCCGCGCTCAGCGCCTCGGGCTCGATCAGGATCGGCATCCCGTCGGTGCCGTAGATCCACAGGCCGAACAGCTCCGAAGGCAGTTCCGGACCCATCGCATCCGCCACCGCCTCGTACCACGCCTTGAGCACATCCAGGTCCTGGATGCGCGTCCGCGGGTGCAGCAGCGGGATGCGTTGCCGGAAGTGCGCTTCGCCAATGCTCATGCGTGGGAAGATGGCAGGGTCCATGCCCCCGCGACGGCCGAAATCACGCCCATACCCCTCCCCCCTACTTGCATACCCCAGGCCCCTATCATAAGTTGGCGACAGTGTCCACGGTGGATCCAGCTTGGAATCTGAGGCATAAAGCAATGCAAAATATCACGTTACACATCTCAGGCATGTCCTGCTCCCACTGCCTGAACGCGGTCAACCGCGCGGTGGCGGGAGTCCCAGGGGTCGGGGTACGGTCGGTGACAATCGGTCGCGCCGACCTCACCGTGCCCGACGACGGGACGGCCGCGCTGGTGAAGGCCGCCATTGAGGAGGCGGGATACAAGGTCGAGGGTACGGCCTGATGAGCGACACCGCCACCCCCGCGCCCCCCGAACCAACCGTAGAGTTCGCGGTCTCCGGGATGACCTGCGCCGCGTGCAGCGCGCGGGTCCAGCGCCAGCTCGAGAAGACGCCGGGGGTGGCCCGGGCCAGCGTGAACCTCATGACCAACGCGGCCACGGTTGCCTACGACCCCGCCCGCACCTCCCCCCACGACCTCGCCGCGGTGATCCGGGATACCGGGTATGGCGCCGAGCTCCCGGCCCCGGACCAGACCGTCGAGGAGGAGCTCGCCGCGGAGGAGGCCCGCTACGAGCGCGAACTCCAGCGCCTGCGGCTCAAGGTGGTCCTGACCCTCGGCGCCGCGGTGGTCGCCATGCTGCTCGGCGCGCCCCTCATGCTGCACGGCACCCCGCCACACGCCGCCGATCCGCTCTCCCGCGCCATGATGGCGGTGAACCTGCTGCTCGTCCGGG
Organism: Gemmatimonadota bacterium; assembly: GCA_016713785.1. Classification (NCBI taxonomy): domain Bacteria; kingdom Pseudomonadati; phylum Gemmatimonadota; species Gemmatimonadota bacterium. The sequence goes on from JADJOM010000002.1 coordinate 240,218, forward strand.
CACTCCCCCCGCTGGGCCGCCTCGATCCCCACCTGGTGCGCCTCGGCATGCTGGCCCTGGTGCCCCCCCTGGTGGTCTGGGCGGGCTGGCGGTTCTTCGCGGCGGCCTGGGCGGCGCTCCGCCATCGCGCCGCCGACATGAACACCCTGATCGCCCTCGGCAGCATCGCCGCCCTGGCGCTCAGCGCGGTGAACACCCTCGCCAGCCGCGCGCTGCAGCGGCGCGGGCTCGAGCCCGACGTCTACTACGAGGCGGTGCTCTGGATCGTCGGCTTCGTGCTGCTCGGGAACTACTTCGAGGGCCGGGCCAGGCACCGCACCGGCGCCGCCATCCGGCGGCTGGCCGGGCTCCGCCCCGACCGGGCCATCGTGCTGCGCGATGGCACCGAGACTGAAGTCGCCATCGCCTCGGTGCTCCCCGGCGACCAGGTCCTGGTGCGCCCCGGGCAGCGGATCCCGGTGGATGGCGTGGTGGTCGAGGGGCAGAGCGCGGTGGATGAGTCGATGCTCACCGGTGAGCCGATGCCAGTGCACCGCGGCCCAGGCGGCGAGGTGGTGGGCGGCACCCTCAATGGCGGTGGGGCCCTGCGCATGCGCGCCCTGCGCGTGGGGCGGGACACCGTGCTCTCACGGATCCTGCGGCTGGTCCGCGATGCCCAGGGCCAGAAGCCGCCGATCCAGCGCCTCGCCGACCGCATCGCCGCCGTCTTCGTGCCGGTGGTGATCGGCCTCGCCGCCCTGACCTTCGCCGGCTGGCTCTGGCTGGGCCCGGCCCCCGCGTGGTCAACGCGGTCGTGGCCGCGGTGTCCGTGCTGGTCATCGCCTGCCCCTGCGCCATGGGGCTCGCGGTGCCCACGGCCGTGATGGTGGCGACCGGTCGCGGCGCCGAGCTGGGCGTGCTCATCAAGGGGGGCGATGCGCTGGAGCGCGCGGCGGCGGTCGACACCGTCGTGCTCGACAAGACCGGGACCATCACCGAGGGCCGCCCCACGGTCACGCGGGTCGTGCCGGCGGCGGCCCTCGCCGCCGACGACCTCCTGCGCCTCGCGGCCTCGCTCGAGCGGCTGAGCGAGCACCCCCTGGGCGGCGCCATCGTGCGGGCGGCCGAGCAGCGTGGACTGGCCCTCGCCGACCCGTCGTTCTTCTACAGCGACGCCGGGCTCGGCGTCCGCGGCCGGGTGGAGGGGCGCGAGGTGGCGGTGGGCAACGCCCGGCTGCTCGCGCAGCTTGGCGTCGAGCCGCCTGCCGCGGCGGACACCCGTGCCACCGAGGTCCATGTGGTGGTGGATGGCACGCTGGGCGGCACCCTCGAGATCACCGACCCGGTCCGGCCCACCAGCGCCGCGGCCATCGCCCGCCTGGGCGCGCGCGGCATCGCGGTCGTGATGCTCACCGGCGACCAGCCTGCGGCCGCCGGCCACGTGGCCGCCGCGGTGGGGATCACGCGCGTGGTGGCCGGGGTCCTCCCGGATGGCAAGCTGGCGGAGATCCGGCGGCTGCAGGGGGAGGGACACGTGGTGGCCATGGTGGGCGACGGCATCAACGACGCCCCCGCCCTGGCGGCGGCGGATGTCGGCGTGGCGATGGGCACCGGCACCGATACCGCCATGGACGCGGGGCAGGTCACCCTCGTCAAGGGCGACCTCGACGGCGTGGCCACCGCCTTCGCGCTCAGCCGCGCCACCCTGCGCACCATCCGGCAGAACCTGTTCTGGGCCTTCGCCTACAACGTGGTGAGCATCCCCGTCGCGGCCGGCCTCCTCTACCCGCTGCTCGGCTGGCGCCTCAACCCGGCCATCGCCGCCGGGGCGATGGCCCTGAGCAGCGTCAGCGTCGTCACCAACAGCCTGCGGCTGCGCCGGGCGCGCGGCTGACCGGACCCTGCCCTCGAGGAGTCACTCATGCCGGACGAGACCCTGCCCTGTGCCTGCGCCGCCGGCGATGACCGGCACGCCGTGGCGGTGGACCCCGAGATCAAGGCCACCGTGTTGACCCGGTTGCGCCGCATCGAGGGCCAGGTGCGCGGGCTGCAGAAGATGGTGGAGGAGGAACGCTATTGCACCGACATCATCACCCAGGTCACCTCGGTGCAGGAGGCGCTGCGCGGCGTGAGCCGGTCGCTGCTCCGGAACCACCTGAAGCACTGCGCCTCCGCGGCCATCCGGGCGGACGACCCGGCCGCCGCGGAGGCGGTGTACGACGAGCTCGCCGACCTGCTCTTCCGCGGCGCGCGCTAGCCGCCCGCGCCTTGCGCTCCCGGCCGGCAGGCCGGGAGATTGCGCGCAACGGCAACGGTCGGCCGGCCGGCCGCGCGAGTGGAACGCGGGGGAACCACTGAGAGGGCACGCATGACGCTCGCCGGGTTCGTGCTCCTGCCGCTGCTCGGCACGCTGCAGACCCAGGTCGGCGCGATCACCGGCACGGTCCGTGAGGCTGGGTCCCGCAGCCCCCTGCGCGAGGCGGTCGTCTCGCTGCCTACTGCCCGCCTCGTCACCCGTACCGATTCTGCCGGTCGCTATCTCCTGGCACCGGTCGCCCCCGGAACCTCCCTGGTCCTCGTGCGGCGGATCGGCTATGCCCCCGGGCGCTTTGTCGCCCTCGTGGCGGGCGGCGACACGGTCGAGATCTCGATCGAGCTCATACCGCAGCCGGTCATGCTTCCGCCGATCGAGACGCACGCCATGCTACCCGGCCTCATCTCCAGGGCGGAGGATTCGGTCCCCCCGACCGGCCGGGCCCTCTCCAGCGCTGAGATCCGCGCCCATCCGCTGTTGTCGGAACCCGATGCGCTCATGGCGCTCGGTGGCGGGGAGGTGGTGCTGCGCACCGAATCACCCACCGGCCTCAACGTGCGGGGCGGCACCTCGGACCAGGTGACCCACGCCGTGGATGGTATCCCCATCCTCAACCCGTTCCACCAGGGCGGCGTCTTCAGCGCCCTCAATCCCGATGGGCTGGATCGCCTCGAGCTCCGCGGGGTGGTCGTGCCGGCCGAGGGCGCCGAGGCGCTTTCCGGGGCCGTGCTGGCCTCCACCAGACGACCTGGGACGGCGCACCGGGTGCAGACCGGATTCAGCACCACGCAACTCCGGGGCACGGTGGACGGACCGCTCCCCGGGGGGAGCGGATACCTCCTCAGCCTCCGGTCGGCGTTTCCCGGGCTGCTGACTCATCCCCGGGATCCCACCTATCTCCGCGGGGATAGTCACGACTGGCTGGCCACCCTCCGGGCGCCGGCGCTTGGTGGTGCGCTGCAACTGCTCGGCTTCGGGGCCGGCAATGACGTGGACGCCTCCGCCCTGGCCTCTGCGCAGTTGTCCGTCGGCGAGGAGCCACCGCGCAACCGGTTCGACTGGAGCAGTCACTCCTTCGGGCTCGGGTGGAGCAGGGCGATCGGCGCGACCGCCCTGCAAGCGCGGACCTGGCAGGCTGCCGGGGTCGCGCACGCGGATTGGCGCGCCGCCGATTCGCTCCCGGAACGCTTGCACTCCTCTCTGCGGCAGACCGGCGCCAGCCTGTCGATCGACTACCCCGGGGCCGGCCATCGAACCACTGGCGGGCTCCGGGTGGAACGGACCACCGCGGCATATCGCGTGGCACCCGCCGGTGGCGGCTCGAACCTGATCACCATCGGAGCCCGCCAAACGCTCTGGCAGCCGTTCATCCGCCACCTCCGGCACTTCGGCCAGGGGCTCTCGGCGGAACTGACCGCCACCGCGACGCTCACCGCCCACGCCAGCCGATTCAGCCCCGCAGTGGCGGTGCGCCAGGCCCTCGGCCCCGCGGCCAGCGTGAGCCTGAGCCTCAGCCGCCGGCACCAGTTCCTGCAGTCGCTTCGGAACCCGGAGTCGGTGGTGGGGCACATCTTTCCGGCGGAACTCCCGGTGCTGGGCGGCCACTCGGGCGTGCCGATCGGCCGTGGTGACGAAGCCGGCGTGGAGCTCGAGCTTCGGCCGGCGGCCGCGCTCCGGTTCGAGCTTCGCGGCTATGCCCGACACTCCGAAGGACTCACGCTGGTCGCCCCCCGTCAGGCCGATCCCTTCGCCACCTCAGGCATCACGGCCGGCACCAGCCACGCCACCGGCAGCTCGCTGGCCGTACGCTGGAGCGGGCCGCGGCACGACCTGGTGGCCCGCTATGCCCATCAGCGGGTCCGCGTCAGCTACGGCGACACGACGTACATCCCCTCCTGGGGCGGGCAGCAGCTGCTGGACGCCGGCTTCCTGCTCCGCCCGGCCCAGGGCACGGCGCTTCGGCTCTCGGTCAGCGCCGAGACCGGCGCACGGACGACCACCATCGAGGATCCGTTTGAGTGGGAGGCGTGCAACCTCCTCGATCGCGGCTGCGAGTTCGCCGGCACCCCCTCCCACCGGCTCGAGCCGCTGGGGAGCGTCGGTCTGCCGAGCTACATCCGTGCCGATGTCGGTGTGCGGCAGAGCGTGGGCCTGCATGTGGGCGGACGGCACCACCGCGTCGCGGCCTACGGCACGCTCACCAACGTGTTCTCCCGGCGGAATCTCATGACCTACGTCCGTGACCCGGGCACCGGCGGCCGGACCCCCGTCAGGACGCGGCCCAGGGCCCTCTTGGTCCTGGGGGTCGAGTGGTCCCTCGAGTGACCCACGGGGCACCTGTCACGAACCCGCCCCTCGATGGTTCCTTCACCAATGCCGATGCGCTTCGAGGATGAGTTCGCGGTGCTGTACCACGAGCACTTCCCGCGGCTTGCGCGATACCTCGGCAGGCTCGGGGGTGACGCCGACCTGGCCGCGGACCTCGCCCAGGAGGCGTTCGTCCGGCTTTATCGCAGGGGCCAGGCCCCCGATACGCCCGGGGCCTGGCTGGTCACGGTCGCCACGAACCTGCTTCGGAACGCGCGGTCGACGAGGTCCCGCCGCGCCCGGCTCCTGACGCCCGCGCGGGGGGCGGACACCCAGTCCGATCCGCCACCCTCCCCCGCCGCGGCCACCGAGGCGGAGGGGGAGCGGCGGCGGGTCCGGGCGACGCTGGATCAGCTGCCTGAACGGGATCAACAGCTGCTGTTGCTGCGCGCCGAGGGGTACAGCTACCACGAACTGGCCCGGATCCTTGGCCTGAACGAGGCCAGCGTGGGAACCCTGCTGGCCCGGGCCAGGACGGCGTTTCGCGAGCGGTGGGAGGGGACCAGGAATGCACCCTGACACAGAGGACTTCCAGCGGCTGCTCCACGGCGAATTGGCAGCCGCAGACGCCGGGGCGGTGCGAGCCCACCTTGGCGGCTGCGCAGACTGTCGCCACCGCTGGGAGGCGGTCCAGGCCGACGAGGCACAGGTGTCGAGTCTCCTGGCGCGCCTGGACGGAGCACCCCCCGTCCCCGATCTCGACGCGGTGCTGCGGCGAGCCCGGCAACCCGCGTGGCCAGCGCGTCGACTGGCCGCCACCGTCCTGCTGTCGGCGGGCCTCGCCACGGCCGCGTTCGCCATGCCCGGCTCGCCCGTACCGCACTGGCTGGACCGGATCGTCCAGTGGGTCGCCAGACCCGCACCCGCGCCCTCCCTCGTGCCTGCCCAGCTCCCCGCCCCCGGGTCGAGCGGGATCGCTGTCGAGCCTGGGGACCGGTTCACGATCGACTTCGCCTCACCGCAGGATTCCGGTACAGTCACGGTTCGCCTGGGCGATGGCCCCATGCTGGTGGCAACGGCCCTGGGCCCGGGCGCGGCCTTCGAGACTGCCCCGGGTCGGCTCTTCATCCGGAACCAGGGAGCGCGGATCGACTACGAGATCATGGTCCCGCGGACCGCCGCCCAGGTGGAGCTCTCCGTGGCTGGCCGACGGCTGCTCCTCAAGCGCGGCCCCGGCATCCAGCTCCCGGTCGAGTCGGACACCAGCGGGAGCTACCGGATCCCGCTGGCGCCGGAGCGGGGCCCGTGAGTCACAAGCCAGCCGCTCAGGGGTTCCTTGGGAGTGTCCTTCGCTCACTCTCACGGAGATCCCCCGCCATGAACCGCTCCTGCAGCCTCGGCGTACCTGTACTGGCCGCCCTTTCGCTCGCCTGCGGTGCCTGCAGCAACAATGGCCCGGACACCCCTGCGTTCGTGGAGACCGAGGACATCTCGGTGTGCGCGCCCGGCGCAGGGCCCTATGGCCACGCGCTGACCAACCCCTATTTCCCGATGTCCGTCGGCCGCCAGCTCATCCTTGAAGGGATCGAAGGCGGGCAGGCGGTCCTCCTGGAGATCACGGTGCTGCCGGATACTGAACTCGTCGGCGGGGCCTGGACCCGGGTGATCGAGGAACGCGAGACCGTGGACGGTGCACTGCTCGAGGTCTCCCGCAACTTCTTCGTCCAGACTGCGGGTGGGGCGGTGTGCTATTTCGGCGAGGACGTGGATATCTACGAGAGCGGGGCGATCATCAGTCACGACGGGGCGTGGCGGGCCGGCGTGGCCGGCGCGGTCTCCGGGCTGTTCATGCCCGCGGCGCCAGCGGAGGGGATGGGCTTCCGCCAGGAGGTGGCCCCGGGCGTCGCGGAAGATCGTGTGATGATCACCACCGTGGGTGAGGCGGTCACCGTCCCGGCGGGAAGCTACGGCAACACGGTGCGCTTCGAGGAGACGACACCCCTCGAGCCGGGCGTCGTGTCGAAGAAGGTCTACGTCTCCGGCGTCGGGCCGGTGGTGGACAACGTGGTCCGCCTCACCAGCCTGACGCCATAGGCCCGGGCAGTTGCGCTAGCCCTTCGCCTCCTCGGCGCGGCGGTCGCGGAACGCGAGCGCCGCGCGGTACTCGGTCAGCAGCCGCTCCATCATCGCGGCGCGGCGGCCGTAGAGCCGCTTGAGCGGCCGGGGCGCGTGGCGCTCCAGCGCGTAGGCGGTGAGCAGCGGCAGCGCCACCGTGTTGTCGAGGTACACCACCACGGTGCCGGGCAGCTGGTCGGGATCGATCTTGCCCCAGCTCACCGCCTCGTTGGGCGTGGCACCTGAGAGGCCGCCGGTGTCGGGCCGCGCGTCGGTCATCTGCAGGAAGTAGTCGTGCCCGCGCTCGTCGATGCCCAGCACCTCCTGGATCTGCGGCTCGGTCTGCAGCAGGAAGTTCTTGGGACTGCCCCCGCCCACGATGAACGCGGCGCTCTTGCCCCCGGTCCGCTTGGCCTCCAGCACGATCGCCGCGGTCTCGTTCACGTCGGCGCTCACGTCGAAGCGCAGCTGGCTCCCGGCCAGCGCCTGCTCCGCCACGTTCATGCCGATGGAGCTGTCCCCGGGCGAGCTGGTGTAGATCGGCACCTCGAGCTCGTGCGCCATCGAGAGCACCGAGCGCTTCGACAGCCCCAGCGCCTTCTCCCGCTCCCGCAGGTAGCCGCCCAGCAGGTAGTGGTACTCCGCGGTGCTCATCGCGCGCTGGAACTCCGGCCGCGCCGAGACCTCGCGCACGAACGCGTCCGTGGAGAGCAGCACCGTGTAGTCGAAGAAGATGTCGTAGATCCGCACCACGCCCTGCTCCCGCAGCGCCACGTCGTCCGCGGTGTGGCTCCCCTGGTGCAGCGCGAGCCCGAGCGCGAAGTGCGCGTCGTGGTACAGGTTGGCCCCGGTGGAGATGATCCAGTCCACGAAGCCGGCTTCCATCAGGGGGATCAGCGTGCTCATCCCCAGCCCGGCCGGCGTCATCGCGCCCGTCAGGCTCATGGCCACGGTGCTCTCCGGGGCCAGCATCCGTTCGGTGAAGAGCCGGCAGCCCTCGCGCAGCCGCCCGGCGTTGTAGGCCAGGAAGGCGTTGTCGAGCAGCTCGGCCACGCTCTCCTTGCCGGTGATCGCCTGCGGGTTGATCCGCCGGCCGCGGAGGTAGTTCGCGCTGGGTCGGGTCATCAGTCGTAGCTCTCGCCGTCGTTGCTGGCGCCGTTGCTGCGCGCCTCCTGGATGATCCGGAGCACCTCCGCCGGGTCATCGGTGACGTGGAACAGCTTCAGGTCCTCCGGATTGATCTTCCGCTCCTGCACCAGCGTGCTCGAGATCCAGTCCACCAGCCCCTGCCAGTAGGCCTTCCCCACCAGCACCACCGGGAAGCTGCTCACCTTGCCGGTCTGGATGAGGGTGAGCGCCTCGAACAGCTCGTCCAGCGTCCCGAACCCCCCCGGGAACACCACGAACGCCATCGAATACTTGGCGAACATCGTCTTCCGCACGAAGAAGAACCGGAAGTACATGCTCCGGCGCACGAACGGATTGGTTCCCTGCTCATGCGGCAGCTCGATGTTGCAGCCGATCGAGAGCCCCTCGCCCTCCACCGCGCCCTTGTTGGCCGCCTCCATGATGCCCGGGCCGCCGCCGGTGATGATCGGGAAGCCGGCCTCGGCCAGCAGGCGGGCGGTCTCCACCGCCAGCGTGTACTGCGGGTCGGCCGCGGCCGTGCGCGCCGAGCCGAAGATGGCCACCGCGTCCTGGATGTCGCCCAGCTTCTCGAAGCCCTCCACGAACTCGCCCATGATCCGCAGCACCCGCCACGGGTCGGTCTTGCGGAGGGCGTCGGGGCGTTCCGGGAGCCCGACGTTCTCGAGCAGCTGTTCGTCCGCCGTCGGGCCGCGCTGGCGCGAGCTGTGACGCAGTTCCCTGTTGTTAGCCACGGGCCAGTGACTCCAGGCAGGCCCGATGGTCCTCGGGCACGTTGTAGAAGTAGGGCGAGACCCGGACATGCCCCGGGCGGGCGTCGACGATGAAGCCCTGCTCCGCCAGCCGCCGGACGTCGGCCTGCGGGTCCTGCCGCGGCAGCATCACGATGCCGCTGCGCTCGGCCGCGCTGGCGGCCACCCGCGGTCGCAGCCCATGCTCCATGGCGGCGGCGATGAGGTCCTCGGTCAGCGCCCGGGTGGCCGCGCCCACGGCCGGCAGGCCCAGCTCCTCCAGGATCGCGAGGCCCTCGAGCTGGGCGTAGACGCTCGCCACTGCGGGGGTGCCCATGTCCAGCCGGTGCGCATCGGCCGCGCGCTCCAGCCGGCGCGGGTCGAACCGGAAGGGCGTAGCGTGACTGAACCAGCCCGTCACCGCCGGTTCCAGCCCCGCGGCCAGCTCCGGCCGGACCGCCAGAAACGCGATGCCCGAGCCACCGAGCAGCCACTTGAGCCCGCCCGCGCAGTAGAAGTCCGCGCCCAGCGCGGCCAGGTCCGCCGGCACCTGCCCCACCGCCTGGTAGCCATCGACCAGCAGCAGCGCCCCGTTGGCCCGGCACAGCGCGCCGATGGCCGACACGTCCTGGATGGCTCCGCTGGTAAAGAACACGTGGCTCGTGGCCACGAGCGCCGTGCGGTGGTCGATGGCCGCCGCGAACAGCTCCAGCGGCACCGTGATGCCGTCCGGGCTCTCCAGCACCACCACCTCCACCCCGCGCCGCGCCTTGGCCAGCCACTGGTAGGCCACCGTCGGGAAGTCGAGGCTCGTGGTGACGACCCGGGGGCGGTCCGTGTACTCCAGGCTTTCCCCGACCACCGAAAGCGCCGACGAGATCGAAGGGTGGAGCGAAACGCACCCCGCCTCCGCGCCCACCAGGCGACCGTACCCCTCACGCAGCCGCTCGCACGCTGGCAGCCAGGTGTCGTACCAGGCGGCGGCCCCCCGGCGCTCCCATTCGTCCAGGTACCCTGTGAGTGCATCCCGGGTGCGCCGCGAGAGCGCCCCCAGGGAGCAGCTGTTCAGGTAGACGGAGTGCCGGAAGATGGGGAAGTCATCCCGGGAGCGCCCGAAGATGGGGGCGGGGCGCGCATCGGTCATGGAGGGGAGAATATACTCTGGTTATCTTGGTCCGCATGGCGGACCCCTCAACCATGACCGGGCTGACCCTCGCGCTCGCCGCACGGGCGTGCCGCGACCCGCGGGTCGCGGTGGACCTGCTGACCCTCGCCTGGGCCTTCCGCCGCCGCCGCTGGTGGCACATCGCCCCATTCCTCCCCTTGCCCGACCGCGACTAACTCGAATGGCGGTTGCATACCGCCTATGGTGAGGAGCGGGCCCTCCGCCGGTCGCGGACGTGCTGCGCTTTGCGCGCTGGCGCCGGAGGATCCTGAGTGCCTGAGCCGCATGTCGTGATCGTCGGTGGTGGCTTCGCCGGGCTCTACACCGCCCGGGGCCTCGCCGATGCGCCGGTCCGGATCACCGTCGTCGACCGCGAGAACCACCACCTCTTCCAGCCCATGCTGTATCAGGTGGCTACCGCCGCACTCGCCTCCTCGAACATCGCCTCGCCGATCCGGTCCATCCTGAGCCGGCAACCCAACGCCGAAGTCCTGATGGGCGAGGTCGCCTCGGTCCAGCCCGACGCCAGGACCATCACCCTGGTCGACGGTAGTACACTAAACTACGACTACCTGATCCTGGCCACCGGTGCCCGCCACAGCTACTTCGGGCACGACGAATGGGAGATACTGGCCCCAGGGCTCAAGAGCCTGGAGGATGCCGAGGAAATCCGGCGCCGGATCCTGCTGTCATTCGAGCGTGCCGAGCGGGAATCCGACCCGGTCAAGCGCCACGCCCACCTCACCTTCGTGGTGATCGGCGGGGGACCCACCGGCGTCGAGGTAGCCGGCGCCCTGGCCGAGATCCGCAGGCACGCGCTCCGGCGCGACTTCCGCCACATCGATCCCCGCGAAGCCACCGTGATGCTCATCGAGGGGGGCCCGCGGATCCTCTCGAGCTATCCCGCCGAGCTCGCCGAGCGCGCGAAGTACGAGCTGCGCCGACTCGGCGTCGAGGTGCGCGAGCAGACGATGGTCACCGAGATCCGCCAGGGACTCATCCAGGCCAGTGGCTGGACCATCCCCACCCAGACGGTGGTCTGGGCGGCGGGCAATGTCGCCAGCCCGATCATGCACTCCCTCGGCACGCCGCTCGACCGGGCAGGGCGCGCCATCGTGGAGCCCGACTGCAGCGTGCCCGGACACCCCGAGCTCTTCGTGCTGGGCGATGCCGCGGCCGTCTCCGACGGCAAGGGGGGCACCCTCCCCGGCATCTGCCCCGTGGCCATCCAGATGGGGCAGTACACCGCCCGCACCATCGCCGGCGACCTCGCCGGCCGCCCCCGCCGGCCGTTCAGCTACTGGGACAAGGGCCAGCTCGCGGTCATCGGCCGCGGGCACGCCGTCGCCGACATCTGGAAGCTGCACTTCGGTGGCTTCCTCGCGTGGCTCATCTGGGCCTTCGTCCACATCTTCTTCCTGATCGGCTTCCGGAACCGGGTGCTCGTGATGCTGCAGTGGGGCTGGAGCTACTTCACCTACGAGCGCGGCGCGCGGCTCATCACCTGGCCGTGGAGCGGTCGCCCCGGCGAACCGGCCGGCCGCCGGTCAGGCCCCTTCGGCGGCATCACCGGCCGAACCGGCGAGCATCGCATGCCCGAACCTCCCAAGGTTCCGGCCGCCTGACGCCGTCGGGCGCCGGTGCCGCGCCGGCCCCGATCCCCATGACCGCCCCGGCTCCCCGACTCCAGAGCGCCGACCTCAAGGCCCTCGCCGCCGAGCTCGGGTTCATCGCCTGCGGCATCACCACCCCTCGATCCGCTGCCCCACGCCGACATCCTTGACCGCTGGCTCCGCGACGGGCTCGGCGGGAGCATGCGCTACCTCAACCGGCAGGCCCGGAAGCGGAAGGACCCCCGACTCGCGGACCTCGTCGCCAAGCGTGCCGTAGTTGTTCTTGATAACTACTACTATCCTGAACAGCCAACTGCCGAGCCACCTGCCGCCGCCGACCGGCCCAAGGTGGCCCGCTACGCCCGGGGCCGTGACTACCACCAGACCACCCTCACCCGGCTCGACCGGATCGCGGAGCGGCTGCGTGCGCACGGGGCGGCAACCGCCCGGACCTACACCGACACCGGGCCGATCGCCGAGCGGGAACTGGCCCAACGGGCCGGCCTGGGCTGGATCGGCAAGAACACGATGCTGCTCCGCCCGGGCGTCGGGTCCTGGTTCTTCATCGGGTGCGTGCTGACCGACCTCGAGCTCGAGGTCGACCCGCCCTTTGCCACCGACCATTGCGGATCCTGCACCCGCTGCCTCGAAGCCTGCCCCACCCAGGCCTTCGTCGAACCCCGCCTGCTCGACGCGCGGCGCTGCATCTCCTACCTGACCATCGAGCAGAAGGGCCCCATCCCCGGCGCGCTCGCGGAGCAGCTCTCGGGCTGGGCCTTCGGCTGCGATATCTGCAACGAAGTCTGTCCCTGGAACGAGCGGTTCGCCGAGCCATCACTCATCGAGGCCTTCGCGCCACGACCGGACTTGGCCGGGGCGGGGGAGCGGTTCTTCGAGGACATGGACCAGGGGGAGTTCGACCGCCGCTTCGGCGATACCCCGCTGGCTCGACCGGGGCTCGAGCGGATGCGCCGCAACTGGCGGGCGGCGTGGCAGGCCCTGCCCCGGGACTGACGCCGGGCCCGCTCCCCTCCCCGCCCGGCCGCATTACTTTCCCGCCCATGCCGACGCTCCACTCGATCGCCATCTTCGTCACCGACATCGAGCGCGCCAAGCGGTTCTATCGGGACGATCTCGAGCTGACCCTGCTCCGGGAAGGCTCCTTCGGGGCCGAGTTCCTCGAGGGCCCCGCCCATCTCGGCGTCCACCCCGCGGTGCACCCCGATGCCCGCGCGCTGGTGGGGCGCCACACCGGGCTGACGCTGCGCGTGTCGGGGCTGCTGCCGTACTGCGAGCGGCTCCACGAGCGTGGTGTCCGGTTCATCGCCGAACCTACCCGGCAGTCGTTCGGCGTGATGGCCATGATCGCCGACCCCGACGGCAACATCTTCGCGCTCTGGGACGATCAGCTACCCGACAGCCATTGATGTCGCGCCTCTACGTCACCGTCGTCTCGCTCTGGGTCTGGTTCGTGCTCGGCGCCACCCTGCTCCTCTGGCTGCCGCTGCTCGCGCTGGTCCGCCTGGTCACCATGCCCTTCGACAAGGGGCGCTACTGGACCGGGTACCTCTTCCGCCAGGTCGGGCCGATCACCGCCACGCTCAATCCGCTCTGGCGCTTCCGGGTCACCGGCGTGATGCCGGCCAATCCGCGCCAGCCCTTCGTGGCCGTCTCCAATCACGAATCGTTCGTCGACATCCTGCTCATCAGCCACCTGCCCTGGGAGATGAAGTGGCTGTCGAAGGTGGAGATCCTCCGCATCCCGGTGCTCGGCTGGAACATGCGCCTGGCCGGCGACGTTCCGGTGGAGCGCGGCACCGCCAAGTCCGCCGTGAAGGCCATGCGCCGCTGCCGGGAGATCATGGAGCAGGACCACATCTCGGTGATCATCTTTCCCGAAGGCACCCGATCCACCACGTCGGAGCTCCTGCCCTTCAAGGACGGCGCCTTCCGCCTGGCCATCGACGCCCAGGTGCCCATTCTCCCCCTGGTGGTCCGCGGCACCGGCACCGCCCTCCCCAAGCACGGCTGGCGGTTCGGGAAGTCCGAGGCGGAGGTCCGGGTCCTCGAGCCCATCCCGACGGCCGGCCTGACCACCGCCGATGTCCCGGCGCTGCGCGACCGGCTGCGGGAGCTCATCGTCCGGACTCGCGACGAGATGATCCAGGCCGCGGTGGCGAAGCACGGTCAACCCGGAGGGCGTGGGGAGCCTGCGTAGTGGAGTAGCAACAAATACTACCTATGCCATGGCATCGTTTCTGGTCGTTCGGGCGGGCGCACGGGCGGGTGTGGCCAGCCGGCAGCCAGGACGTCTCCGATGGGACGACCACCTATATTGTCGGAGGGGTGGTCCCGGTGGATTGCCCTCGTCGCCGGCGGGCGACGGGAGATCGAGGATCGTCGACCGAAGGAGCGTAACATGTCCAAGCGGGAAGAGCAGAAGCTGGCGGCCTTGCTCAAGAAGCACGCGGGAAAGCCCCAGCCCACCAAGAAGAACCTCTCCGCCCAGTACGACAGCACGCTTCGGATCCGTCCGGAAGATCAGGATGAGACCACGAAGGACCTGTTCAAGGAGATGAAGCGGCGGGAGTTCTAGCCGCGGCCGAGGTCGGCCGGTGCCCTGGTTCTTCCCCAGGCGCCGGCCAGCACCAGCAGCGTGAGCAGGTACGGCAGCATCAGGAAGAGCTGGTAGGGCACCGCCAGCAGGAAGGTCTGGAAGAGGAACTGCAGCGCCATCGCCGCGCCGAAGAAGAGCGCGGCTCCCGCCACCCGTCCCGGGTGCCATCCCCCCAGCACCACGATGGCGATCGCGATGAACCCGCGTCCCGCCGTCATCTTCTCCGCGAAGGTCCCGACCTGGGCCAGCACCAGGCTCGCGCCCGCCAGTCCGGCGGTGGCACCGCCGAACAGCACCGCCAGCACCCGGATCCGGGTGACACGCACCCCGGCAGCCCGCGCGTGCTCCGCCACCTCGCCCGCCGCCCGGAGCTCGAGCCCCCACCGGGTGCGGTAGAGCAGCCAGGCGGTGAGCGCGGTCAGCGCGTAGGCGGCGTAGGTCAGGACGCTCTGCGCAAAGAACGCCTCGCCGACGCCGGGCAGATCCGACAGCACCGGCACCACGCTCGGCGCGAAGGTCGGCAGCGAGAGGCCGACCCCAGCCGGCCCATAGGCACCACGATAGATCGCGCCCGTCAGGCCCACGGCGGCAAGCGTCACGGCGGTGCCGGTGATGATCTGGTCGCCGCGCAGCCACACCGCGACGGCCGCGAAGATGGCCGCCACCAGCAGGCCGCCGGCCATGGCGGCCGCGACCCCGGCCCACGGTCCCCCCGCCGTCGCGCCGAGCGCGGCGCCGAGCGCGCCCGCCAGCATGGCGCCCTCGATGCTCAGGTTGATGACGCCGGCACGTTCGGTCAGCGTCTCGCCCAGCGCCGCGAGCAGCAGCGGCGTGGCCACGCGGACCGCCGCGGCCAGGAACGACTCAAACAGCTCCACGGGTGTCCCCCCGGCGCGCGGCCACATCGCTCAGGACCACGATGAGGATCACCACCGCTTCGACCACGTACACCGCCACCGCCGGTACCCCCGCGTCCCGCTGCATGGCGCCGGCGCCGGCCTCGAGCGCGGCAAAGAGCAGCCCCGTCAGCACGATGCCGAGCGGATGCAGCCGCGCCAGCAGCGCCACCGCGATGCCGGTGAAGCCGTACCCGGGCGACAGGTTCTGGAACAGCGCGAAAGTGGTCCCCGACACCTCGCTCCCCCCCGCCAGCCCGGCACACGCGCCCGACGCGATCAGGGCCAGGGCGAGCACCCGGAGCGGCCGCACCCCGCCCATGGTCTCCGCGGCATCAGGGTTGAGGCCCACGGCGCGGAGCCGGAGCCCCGCCAGGGTCCATCGCCCCAGCACCCAGAGCCCGAGTGCCAGCAGCAGCGCGAGCGCCAGGCCGAGATGCAGGCGCGTGCCGGGGAGCTGGGGCAGGCGCGCGGCCAGGGGCAGGGGATCGCTCTGGGGATAGACATGCCGTGCCTCCTGCAGCGGCCCCACCACCATCCAGCTCACCAGCGCCTCGGCCACGAAATTGAGCAGCAGCGTGCTGATCACCTCGAGCACCCCGAAGCGGACCCGGAGCAGCGCCGGCACCGCGGCCCAGGCCATCCCGGCCAGGGTGGCAGTGATCAGCACCACGGGCACCGCCACCGCACGGGGCCACCCCCCGAGCGCCAGGCCAACCCACGTGGCCACGATCGCGCCGGCGTAGAACTGGCCCTCCGCGCCGATGTTGAACGCGCCCGCGCGGAACGCCAGCCCGATCCCGAGGCCAATGATGATCAGCGGGATGGCGCGCGGCAGCAGGGAGGAGAGGATGGCATCCGGCGACCCGAAGGCCCCGCGCCACAGCGCGGCGAGCGCGGGGCCCGCGGAGTAGCCCGCCCCCTCGAGGCCAACGGCCAGCAGCAACAGGCCGGCGGCGAGGGCCACCAGGGCGGGGCGCACGGCGGAGCCGAGGCGCTGGAGGGCGGTCACGCGGGGCCGCGCGCCCGGTGTGCGCCCTCCTGGGAGAGCATCAGGCCACCGATGTCATCCCGGGTTGCCGCGGGCGGCACCTCGTGGACCACGCCATCAACCACCACGATCACCCGGTCGGATACCTCGAGCAGCTCGTCGAGATCGGGAATGTGCAGCACCACCGCGGCTCCACTGCGCGCGGCGCTCCGCAGCCGGTCGTACACCTCCGCGGTGGCGCGGAGGTCCAGCCCCCGGGCGGGGTTCTCCGCCACCAGCAGGCGGGGCCCGCGCTCCATGGCCCCGGCGATGATCATGCGCTGCTGGTTGCCGCCGCTCAGGGTACCTGCCGTCGCGTCCGCACTCTCGGCACGCACTCCGTAGGCCTCGATCAGCGCCGTGGTCCGCGCCCGGGCCGCGGGCCAGTCGATCCAGCCTCGCCGTACCCACGGCCCGGCGGCGCCCTGGCCGAGCACCAGGTTTTCCGTCAGGCTGAATCCGGACACCTGGGCTTCCCGGGTGCGGTCCTCCGGGATGCAGGCGATCGGCCCGCTGAGTTCGACCGTTCCACCGGCGATGGCCGCCAGCCCGGCCAGGGCGCGGAGCAGTTCGCGTTGACCGTTTCCCTCTACCGCGGCCACCCCGAGCACCTCGCCACCCCGCACTTCGAGGGTGGCGTGCCTGAGGCCGCTCCCCGTACCACCAAGGCGCGGCACCGACACGCCACTCAATCGTGCGAGCACCGGCCCCACCGTGGGGGGAGCCAGCCGTGGCGCGCGTGCTGGCGCCGCGCCGAGCATCGCCACGGCCAGCGCCGCCGCCGAGGCCCCGGCGACGGGGCCGCTGTGCGCCACCGTTCCGCGGCGCAGCACCGTGACCCGGTCTCCGACCCGGAGTGCCTCATCGAGTTTGTGGGTGATGAGCACCGACGACACCCCGCGCCCGCGCAGCCCGGCGATCAGTTCCAGGAAGCCGTCCGTCTCGGAGGGCGGCAGCACGGAGGTTGGTTCGTCGAGCAGCAGGATGCGGGCATCCGAGGCGAGCGCCTTGAGCAGCTCGAGCCGTTGCTTGAGCCCGGCCGACAGCTGTTCCGCCAGGACCTCGGGAGCCAGGAGGATGCCCGTACGCTCCATCAGCTCCTCGAGCCGCGCGCGGTTGCCACGGAGGTCGGCCGGCCAGCCGGCCGCGAGCGCCACGTTCTCCAGCACGGAGAAGGTAGGGATCGCGGTGAAGTGCTGGTGCACCATCCCGATGCCCAGCCGCCTGGCCTCCAGCGGCGAGCTGACGCGCCGCACCACGCCCTCCACCGCGATGCGCCCCGCGTCCGGCGTCACCAGGCCGAAGGCGATACGCATGAGGGTCGACTTGCCCGCCCCGTTCTCGCCGAGGAGGGCGTGGATCTCGCCGCGGTCCAGGCGCAGGCTGGCGCCGGCGAGCGCCGGGGTGGTGTCGTATCGCTTGTGGATGGCGTCGAGCAGCAGGAGGGGCCCGGCCGGCGGCGCTGCCGCCGGGACGGGGCCGGGAGCCGGGGTCATGCGCGCTGGCGGGGCGTCACATCCCCGTGGGGTGGTCGTGGAACTCCCACGGCAGGCCGAAGCGCTGGGCCAGGTGTTCCGCCAGCAGCCGCACGCCGATGGTCTCGGTGGCGTAATGGCCGGCGTACAGCACGTTGATCCCGTACTCCATCGCGTCGAAGTAGGTATGCGCCGCGCCTTCGCCGGTGATGTAGGTGTCGCATCCGGCGTCGCGCGCCTGCCCGATCGCGCTGCCGGCCCCGCCGGTGATCACTCCGATGGTGCCGATGGCCTCCGGCCCCCCGGGCAGCACCCGGACCTGGGTAGCGGGAATGCCGAGGTAGTCGGCCAACCGGCGCACCAGCACGTCCCGGCGCGCCAGTCCCGCCGGCGGCTTCCCCGCCACGCCGAGCAGCGTGCCCTTGTACTGGCCGAAGGCGCGGGTCTCCGTCAGGCCCAGCATCCTGGCCAGGCCGGCGTTGTTTCCCACCTCCGGGTGCAGGTCGAGCGGAATATGCGCCGCGTACAGCGCGGCGTTGCGCTGGAGCAGTGCGCGGACCCGTCGATAGCGTCGGCCGGTGAGCGGCTGCGCACCATCCCAGAAGAGCCCGTGGTGCACCAGCAGCAGGGTGGCCCCGTCGCTGCTCCCCAGGCGTTCGATCGTGGCCAGCGAGGCGTCCACCGCCGCGACGATCCGGGTGACGCGGCCCTCGTTCTCCACTTGCAGGCCGTTGTGCGCGTTGGCGTCGTCCGGGACCTCGCGGATGTGGAGGTATCCGTCCAGGTAGGTGACGAGCTCGGCCAGCGGGGCGCCGGGAGCCGTCACGGCGCCGCGCCGCCATCGGCCGCGCTGATCGAGTCGCGCGCGGCGGCCACGGCGGCGCGCAGAGCCTCCGGCAGGGTGGACGCGAGCGCGGGGTTGGGCTCGTACCGGATGACGCCGCTCTTGAGCCCGAAGCTCTCCACCTTCGGTGCGAAGGTGCCTGACTGCACCTCACGGGCCACCGTCAGCAGGGCCCGGGGCAGGTCGATCACGGCCGACCCCAGGACCCGTTCCGGCGCGAGCGAGGATTGGTCGGAGTTAGCGCCGAAGATGTAGGCGCCCTTCGACTCCTTAACCGCCTGGAACGCGCCGAGCGCCGCCTGGTCCGCGTTGTGGTGGAACATGTCGGCGCCGGCCTGGATCAGGGCGAGCGCGGCTTCGCGGCCCGCCGCCACGTCGTCGAAGGTGTTGAGGTAGGTGGAGCGGGCCACGATCCCCGGGTTCACCCGCGTGGCCCCGGCCACCCACGCCGCTTCTGCCTCCTTGATGGGCGGAAGCTCGATGCCCCCGATGAACCCGAGCGTGTTGCTGCGGGTCATGCCACCGGCCACCATCCCCGCGAGGTAGCTCGCTTCGGCGAGGCGGAAGATCAGGGGAGAGACGTTGCCGGCCACCCGTTCCCCTGATGTCACGACGAACACGGTCCGGGGGTACTGGGCACTCACCCGTTCGGCGGCGCCCTGAAACTCGAAGCCGTGCCCGAAGACCAGGGTATAGCCCTGGGCGGCGTAGTTCCGGAGCGCCTCTTCCTGCTCCCCGGGGGTCCGGGCCTCGACGTGACTGATCGGCACGGCCAGCGAGTCGTGGATCTGCTGGAGGCCGGCGTAGGCCCCGGAGTTCCAGGCCGCGTCGGCGATGGAACCTGGGGTCACCAGGCCGACGCGGAATTCGGTTGATTGGGGGTTCTTGCTACAACTACTGAGACCGATGCAGAAAATGGCCGCGAGGCCGAGAAAGCGCATCATGAAGTCACTCTCGTGACAGAATGGAGTCACCTACCCGACTGTAACGGTCGATGACGCGGCGCTTTCCACAACTTTCAGCGACTTATCAACGATTGTGGGAACCCGCAGGTCGTTGATTCACTCAACTTTGGACAGTTCGCCGCGCAGCTCCTGTCCGCTGAGATGACCCCGATCACCGCCGGTAGGTTCCATGGTGATCTGGCCGTTCACCTTTCCGCCGTCCGCAATCTGGAGCCGCTGGGTCCGGATGTCACCCTCGATCAGGGCCCCGGCCTGGATCTCCACCCGCTCGGCACCGAAGATGGTCCCGTGGACCTCACCCCCCGCCACGACCTCGGCGGCGAAGACGTCCCCGCGGATCATGGCCCCGGGCGCAATGAGGAGCTGCGGCCCGGCCCGGACCGTCCCCTCCACCGTCCCCTCGATTTTCACGACCCCTTCGCTCGAGACATCACCCGCCACCGCCGTCCCCACGGCGATGATGGTCAGCCCCGCCGGCTCCCGCCGCCCGGTGCCATCGGCGCGCCCCGATCCGGAGACGCGAGAAGAGAAGATCGCCATCAGCCTGGCTCCTTGATGATCGTGCGAGGATCGATCGGCTGGCCATCCAGCCGGACCTCGAAATGGAGATGCGGGCCACTGGAGCGGCCCGTGTTGCCCGTGAGCCCGACGACCTCCCCCGCCGGCACCACCTGCTGCGCCGCGACCGTGATGCGGCTGAGGTGCCCGTACAGGGTCTGGTACCCCGCGGGGTGTTCCACCAGGACGAACCGCCCGTACTCCGGATCCTCCCCGGCCTGGAGGACCATCCCCCCGCCGGAAGCTCGTACCGGGCTGCCGATGGGAACAGCAATGTCCAGGCCGGGATGGGACTCCTGTCGAGTATCGCCACCAGCCCCGGTTCCCGCTTGGCCGCGGGTCACATACCCCGCGTCCTCGAGCGGCCAGTGGCTGGGCGCGGTGGCGCCGGCCTCGTACTGGGCCATCACCCCGGGGGCGCGGGCGCGGACCGGCGGTGCAACCAGCAGTTGGCTGGCAAATCGCACGGGATCGGGAACCACGTCGGCACCGAGCAGTTCGCGGATCCGGTCATACCGGCGCTCGGCGCTGTCGAGCGCGGCGACCAGGTCGCCGACCTTGGCGTTTTCCCGCTCCAGTCGCTCCACCTCGCGCTGGAGGCCTGGAACCCGGGTGGCGGCGGCCAGCACCGGCAGGTAGGTGATGAGCGCCAGCGCGAGGGCCAGGACCAGCAGGCCTGCGCCCGCCAGGGCGCCGCGCGCCACCCATCGCGGCAGGCGGAGGGTCCGGGACGTGAGTTCGCCATCCGACTGGATGACGATCGTGACGTGCCGGCGCGAGCGACTCATCCGCCGTACGGCTCGCCGAGGATCAGCTCGAGCACCCGGGCCAGGTCATCCTCGGAGTAATAGCTGACGGTGATCATGCCGCGGCCGCGCCGGCGCGCCGTGACCCGCACGTCGGTGCCCAGCCGCTCCCGCAGGGCATCCTCCACCCTGCGGTGCGCCGGGGCGATCTCCCGGACCGGCGCCTTGCGCGCGGCGGCGGGGCGATGGCCGCGCACCTTGGCCTCGAGGTCGCGGACCGACCAGCCCTGGTCCACCGCGGCCTGCGCCAGCTTGCCGATCTGCGCCCGGTCGCTCAGCCCGAGCAGGGCCCGGGCGTGGCCTTCGCTGAGGCGGTCGTCGTCCACCATCGCCGTCACCTCGGGCGGCAGCTTGAGCAGCCGGAGGGCGTTGGCCACCGTGGACCGGTCGCGCCCCACCAGCCGCGCCACTTCGGCCTGGCCCAGGTGGAACTCGTCGATCAGCCGCTGGTAGCTGGTAGCCTCCTCGATCGCGGAGAGGTTGTCGCGCTGCAGGTTCTCGATCAGCGCGAGCGTGAGCAGGGTGCGATCGTCGGCTTCCTTGATGACCGCCGGCACCTTGGCCCAGCCCAGCTTCTGCACCGCCCGCCAGCGCCGCTCGCCCGCGATCAGCTGGTACCCGTCCAGGTGCTTCCGGACCACGATGGGCTGCAGCAGGCCGGCGGTCTCGATCGAGGCCACCAGCTCCGAGAACTGCGGCTCGTCCAGCCGCGCCCGCGGCTGGTAGGGGTTGGGCCGGATGGTCTGGACCGGCAGCTCGAGCAGCGAGCCGCTCGCCTCCGCCGCCTGCCGGGACACCGGGCCGAGCAGCGCCTCCAGCCCGCGCCCCAGTCGCTTGGTCTCGCTCATGACCCAGACTCCTCCTGCGGGACCGCCGCGCCGGACGCCGGCAGGGCCGGGACCGGCGTCGGCGTGCCGTGGACGGCGGACTCGGCCCGCCGGATCAGCTCCTGCGCCACCGCGAGGTAGCTCTTGGCCCCGATGGACTGGATGTCATAGAGCAGGATCGGCTTGCCGAAGCTCGGCGCCTCGGCCAGCCGCACGTTGCGCGGGATGACCGTCGGGAACATCCGCGCGCCGAAGTACTCCTTGGCGTCCGCGGCCACCTGGCGGCAGAGGTTCACCCGGCTGTCGTACATCGTGAGCAGCACGCCATCGATGGCGAGGGTCGCGTTGAAGTTCTGCTGCACCAGCTTGATGGTGTTGAGCAGCTGCGAGATCCCCTCGAGCGCGTAGTACTCGCACTGGATGGGGATGATCACGCCATCGGCGGCGGCCAGGACGTTGAGGGTGATGAGGCCGAGCGAGGGCGGACAGTCGATCAGGATGAACTCGTAGGAGTCGCGCGCCGCCTCCAGCGCGCGGCGCATCACGCTCTCGCGCCCGGCGCGCTCCACCAGCTCGAGCTCCGCGCCCACCAGGTCCTGCGTGGCAGGCAGGATATCGAGGTAGGGCAGGGCGCTGTCGTTGAGCACCACGTCGGAGAGCGGGCGCCCCTCGATGAGCACGTCGTAGAGCGCAAAGCGCAGCTGATCGCGCCGCACCCCCACGCCGCTGGTGGCGTTGCCCTGCGGGTCGGCGTCGACCAGGAGCGTCTTGTGCTCGGCGATGGCCAGCGAGGCGGCCAGGTTGACGGCGGTCGTGGTCTTGCCGACGCCGCCCTTCTGGTTCGCAATGGCGATGATTCTTGCCATTATAACTCTTTATTTTACAAGAGATTACAAATGAATTTCGGAATACGCCTCCGCACGAGAATACGGGCTGGCGGCGCAAGGCGAATATACTGCTTCGCCTTCGGGCGCGAAATGCTGAACTCCGGATTGTGGAGATGTTTCACGTGAAACATGGCGGGGTCGGGGCGGGGCGGGGCGGCGGTCGGAGGCAGCCGCGTTGCACGTGAAACGCGGATCTCACGCGGGCGGGGCGCAGACCTCCCGGTGCCTGCGCCACTTCTGGACCTCGATCACGAGGTTCTGCAGGTCGGAGGGCGAGATTCCTGGGATGCGACCGGCGCCACCCAGGGTACCGGGGCGGACGGCCGCCAGCTTGTGTCGAGCCTCGGTCGAGAGGGAATGAAAGCTCGGATAGTCGAGCGCCACGTCCAGCAGGAAATCCTCAAGGCTCGCCATCCGCGCAGCACCTTCCCGCTCCCGCTCCAGGTACCCCTCGTACTTGATCTCGATCTCCGCCCACTGGGCAAGTTCCGGATCCCCGCTCCATCCGCAGAGGGCGAGCAGCTCGGGAAGGCTCACGCCAGGTCGGCGGGCCACCTCGCGAACCCGGGTCGGCTCCAGCAGCGGTGCCGAACCGCTCTTCGCCACCAGCGGATTGGCGGCCGCCGGGGAGATCACGGTCTCCCGCGCAAACGCAAAGACCTGCTCCTCCTCGCGCAGCCGCTGCTCGACCTGCCGAAGGCGGGTGTCGTCCAGCAGGCGGGTGGCTTCCCCGATGGCGAAGAGCCGGCGCAGGGCGTTGTCCTGCCTGAGGAGCAAGCGGTATTCCGCCCGGGAGGTGAAGAGTCGGTAGGGTTCATCCACCCCGCGGGTCACCAGGTCGTCAATCAGCACGCCGATCATCGCCTGATCCCGCCGCAGCACCACCGGCGTCTCGCCCTGCGCAGCGCGGGCGGCATTCAGGCCGGCCATCAGCCCCTGCCCCGCCGCCTCTTCGTATCCCGTGGTTCCGTTCACCTGCCCCGCGAAGTAGAGGCCCGGCAGTACCCGGGACTCCAGGGACGGGTGCAGCTGTGTGGGCGGGAGATAGTCGTATTCGATGGCGTAGCCCGGGCGGGTGATCCTGGCCAGCTCCAGCCCGGGCACCGCGTGCACCATCTGCTCCTGCACCGGGAACGGGAGCGAGGTGGACAGCCCGTTGACGTAGAGCTCCGCGGTATCGAGCCCCTCCGGCTCCAGGAAGAGCTGGTGCCGCTCCGCGTCGCCGAACTTGACGATCTTGTCCTCGATGGATGGGCAGTAGCGGGGACCACGACCACTGATCTCGCCCCCGTACAACGCCGATTCGCCCAGGTGCGCCTCGATCAGGCTCCTGACCGATGCTCCAGCCCATGCCAGGTAGCAGGGCAACTGCGGCAGCCGCGGGTGGCGCTCCAGACTCGAGAACCAGTACGGCATCGCATCGCCGTCCTGGCGCGGGAAGCCGCCGAGATCGATGCTCCGCCCATCGATCCTTGGCGGAGTGCCCGTCTTGAATCGTTCGACTGTAAGTCCATGTTTTACAATAGCTTGTGAAAGTTCGATGGACGGTGCATCACCCGCCCGACCAGCCGGAATCCTGGTCTCGCGGCCCAGGTGGATCGTGCCGCGGAGAAAGGTCCCCGCCGTGATCACCACGGCGCGCGCCGCGAACTCCTGTCCCTCACGCGTCCGCACGCCGCGCACGCCGGCCCCGCTCACCAGCACCTCCACCACCGTGCCCTGCGCGAACGCGAGCGACGCCTGCTCCTCGAGCAGGGACCGCACCGCGCGGCGATACAGGCCGCGATCGCACTGGGCCCGCGGCGACCAGACCGCCGGGCCCTTCGAGCGATTGAGCATGCGGAACTGGATCATCGCGCGGTCCGTGGCGCGCCCCATGATCCCGCCCAGCGCATCCACCTCCCGCACCACCGTCCCCTTGGCGATCCCGCCGATGGCCGGATTGCACGACATCTGCCCGATCGTCTCGAGGTTCTGGGTGAGGAGCAGCGTGCGGGCGCCGGTGCGCGCCGCGGCGGCGGCGGACTCCGTCCCCGCGTGCCCCCCCCCGATGACGATCACGTCGTATGGCGTCATGGGGGCCAAGCTACTGGACCGGACCGGAGAACGGGAGAATCCCCACACCGGCCGCCCTCCGGGCGTGGCCCGCGCAACGCACACGGGGGGACGGGGCCACTGGCCCCGTCCCCCCGTGCCGGCCGCACCGCCCGTGCACTCAGTCCGTGCGCACCCAGCGCCACAGCTCCTTGATGCTGGGCTTCTTGCCGTACGACAGGATGCCCACCCGGTAGATCCGCCCCGCCAGCCAGACCACCGCCACCATGCCCACCAGGGTCGAGGCCACCGCGATCAGCACCTCGCTCAGCGGGAGCGGGGAGATGGCGTAGCGGACGGGGATGACCATCGGCGCGAAGAACGGGATGAAGCTCAGGATCCGCGCCAGGGAGCTGGACGAGTCGTTGAGCAGGGCGAACAGGGAGACGAAGCCCACCGCCAGGATGATCGTCACCGGCTGCGCCGCCTGCTGGGTCTCCTGCTGGGTGGTGCACATCGACCCGACCGCGGCGTACAGGGCCGAGTAGAGCAGGAACCCGAGCAGGAAGAACACCAGGATCACCAGCACCAGCTCCACCGACACCGTCGGGAGGTCGAAGCTCCGCGCCGTGCCGTCGGCGGCCAGCTGGTCCATGCCGGCGGTGGCGGAACGCCCCGCCACGACGCTGGTCAGGTAGAACCCCGCCCCGCCCCAGATGGCCAGCTGCAGCAGCCCCGCCCCGGCCACGCCGAGCACCTTGCCGAGGAGGAGCTGGAAGGGCGTCATGCTGGAGATCAGCACCTCAACGATCCGGTTGGACTTCTCCTCGAGCACCGCGCCCATCACCTGCACCCCGTACATCACCAGCGACAGGTACATCACGAACGAGGTGATGTAGGCCAGCCAGAACGAGCTCTCCCCGCTCTCCCCGGTCACCTTGCCATCGGAGACTTTCTTGGTGTCCAGGTCGAGCCGGATCCCCGCCGCGGCGATGAGGCCGGGATCGGCGTCCCGGAGCAGGAGCCGCTGCGACCGCAGGGCGGGCTCCAGCGCCCGCTCCAGGGCGTTCATGTCGCTGAAGCTGGCGACGTTGTTGCCATAGTAGACCATCCGCCCGGAGTCGATGGCCTGGGCGGTCAGCACCACGATGCCGTCGGGGCCGCGGTTGGTGCTGTCGCCGAGCCCCACCCGGGACACCAGTGAGTCCCGCAGGGCCTCCATCCGGCCGCCGGCGTCCAGCCGGGTCACGACGTACCGGGCCCGCCGGACCGAGTCCTTCCCGACGCTCGCCGCGCGGAGCGCGGACTCCACGCTGTCGCCGGTGGCGCCGCCCACGGCATCGAGCAGCACCACGTGGCGGGCCCGGGTCTCCCGCTGCATCAGCAGCTGGGGGAGGTACCCGAAGCCGAGGGTCATCAGCGGCACGATCACGGTACCGATGATGAAGGCCTTGGTCCGGACCCGCTCGACGAACTCCCGCCGCATCACGGCAAAGATCTTGTCCATGGTCAGACCCCCTCGCGGGCCACGGGGTGGGCTGCTTCGGGCCCGACCTTGGCAATGAAGATGGACTGCAGCGACGGCTCCACGACCTCGAAGCGGGACAGCCCCACGTCGGCGGCGATCAGCGCCTTGAGCAGGCGCTCCGGATCGGCCCCCGGCACCAGCCCCACCTCGGCGCTTGCGCCGGCGTCATCCACGGTGGCCACCAGGCTGCGGTCGCCCAGGACCTGCTGGGCCACCGGGGCGTTGCGGGTGAAGCTCAGCGCCACGTGGCTCTTCCCGGCCTCCCGCTTGATCTCGGCCAGGGTGCCGTCCACCACCTTCTCCCCCCGCGCGATGATCGCCACCCGTTCGCACATCTTCTCGGCGTGTTCCATGATGTGGGTGGAGAAGAGCACGCTCCGGCCGCTCCGGGCCACCTCCACCACCACGTCGCGCATGACCTGGCTGTTGACCGGGTCGAGCCCGCTGAACGGCTCGTCGAGGATCACCAGCTCCGGCTCATGCTGCAGCGCCCCCGCGAACTGCACCTTCTGCTGCATGCCCTTGGAGAGGTCGGAGACCTTCCGGAGCGCCCAGTCGCCGATGCCCAGCCGCTCCAGCCAGGCCTTGGCGCGCTTGCGGGCATCCCAGCGGGAGAGACCCTTGGCCTCCCCCAGGAAGGCGAGCTGGTCCAGCACCCGCATCTTGGGATAGAGCCCGCGCTCCTCCGGCAGGTACCCGATCCGGGGCGCCAGCTCGCGCCCCGAGCCGCCCCCACCGAACAGCACCACCTGGCCCTCATCCGGGGTGATGATGCTGAGCAGCATGCGGATGGTGGTGGTCTTGCCGGCCCCGTTGGGGCCGAGCAGGCCGAAGATGCCCCCGGCGGGCACCTCGAGCGACAGCGCGTGGACCGCGGTATGTCCAGCGTACCGCTTGGTCACGCGCTGGACGGAGATGACGGCGACGGCCATGGCAGTCCTGGGTTGGGGGATTCCGGCCCGCCTCCTACGCCCCCCCTGTCCGGGGGGTTTCGGGGTGCCGCGGCCGGCGAGGAAAGAATAGCGGCGGGATCGGGATGCGGGAGGCGCGGATTCCGGGCCCGCCGGTGGTGGTGCGCGCCGTCTTGCGACCCGGCGGGGGATTGCCGAATATGGTGGCACCCCCCGACCCTTACCGCCCCGACCACCGATGCCCTACCAGATCAGCGTCAACCGCGACCTGTGCTCGAGCAACGCCAAGTGCGTGTCGCTTGCGCCGGAGGTCTTCGAGCTCGATGACGAGGAGATCTGCGTCATCCTCGACCCCGAGGGGGCCAAGGACAAGCGGATCCTCCTGGCCGCCAAGGCCTGCCCCGAGGACGCCATCACGCTGGTCGACGACGCCGGCGAACAGGTCTGGCCCTAGCCTCGGCGCGCCGGCACCCCCGGATGCGCCACGGGCTGCCGTCCCCACCGGACGGCAGCCCGTGGCGCGACCAGACCCCGCGCACGGGGGGCTAGCGCTCCCACTCCACCAGGCGCGAGATCCGCTGGACCTGTTCCTTGGGCACCACCAGGTGCTTGTGGGCCGCGCGCACCCCGAACGTGAGCGTCTTCCGCAGGAAATCCTCCCGCGATGCCTCGCCGGGCCCTTCCTGGTGTTCCGCCACGTCGTGCAGCAGCACGCCCGCCGGGGTCTCCTCGTGGTACCGCCCCACGTACAGCGCGCTGCCGGTCGTCTCGAGCACCACGGTGATCCCGTGGAGCTCCGCGTGCCCGGGGTGGAAGACGTGGCCGGACATCAGACGGAGCTGGTGGCGCAGAACTTGTCGAAGGCCGCCGTGAGGCTGCCGGCGATCGCGGCGGGGGCGTGGCCCTCGATCATGTGGCGGTGCACGAAGTGCACGACCTCACCATCGCGGAACAGCGCCATCGACGGGCTGCTCGGGGCGTAGTCGGCGAAGTACTGCCGGGCCCGGGCGGTGGCCTCGGTGTCCTGGCCGGCAAAGACGGTCACCACCTGCTGGGGACGGACCGCGTGCGTGAGCGCCAGGGCCAGCGCCGGCCGGGCGCCGCCGGCGGCGCAGCCGCAGACCGAGTTGACCACCACCAGGGTGGTGCCCTTCTGGTCACCGAGCGCCGCATCGACTTCGGCCACGGTGGTGAGTTCGCGGGCGCCCATGCGGACCATCTCCTCGCGCATCGGCTGGACCATCCGCGGATCGTACGCCATGATCGTCACTCCTTGAGTGTGTACCGGCCGGCGGGAGAGCCCCCCGCCCGCCGTGCTAGGTGCTGGAACCGGCCGGGTCCGCCCCGGCCTGGCTGCGCAGGGCGCTGCTGAGGGCGTGCCAGGCCAGGCTGGCGCACTTCACCCGCGCCGGGAACTCCCGGACGCCGGAGAAGACCGCCAGCTTGGCGGGCAGGTCGTCGGCGGGCCCGCCGGCGCCGGTGACCATCCGGTGAAAGCTGTCGAACATCCGGCCCGCCTCGGCGAGGGTCTTGCCCTTAACCACGGTGGTCATCAGCGAGGCGGAGGCCTTGGAGATGGCGCACCCCGAGCCGAGGAAGCTCACGTCGGCGATCCGGTCGCCGTCGAGCTTGAGCCAGACCTTGAGCTGGTCGCCGCACAGCGGGTTGTACCCCTCGGCGGCGCGATCCGGCGCCTCGAGCGCGCGATAGTTCCGCGGCGCCCGGTTGTGGTCGAGGATGATGCTCTGGTAGAGCTCGCTCGCGTCGGTCATGCGCCGAAGACCCTCCGGGCCTCGCGCAGGCCGTCGACCAGCTGGTCGACCTCCTCGCGGGTGTTGTAGACCGCGAACGACGCCCGGACCGTGCCCGGCACGCCGAACCGCTCCATCAGGGGCTGGGCGCAGTGATGGCTGGCGCGCACCGCCACGCCGTGCAGGTCGAGGACGGTACCCACGTCGTGCGGGTGGATGCCCTCGAGCACGAACGACAGCACCCCCACCCGCTCCGCCGCCGTGCCGATGATCCGGGCGCCGGGGAGCGCCGCCACCCGCTCGGTGGCCTCGGCCAGCAGGTCGGCCTCATGCCGGGCCACGGCCGCCCAGTCGAGCGCCTGCAGCCAGGTGATGGCGGCGCCCAGCCCGATCACCTGGCTGATCGGCGGCGTGCCCGCCTCGAACCGCGCCGGCACCGGGGCGTAGGTGGTGCGCTCGAAGGTGACCCGCTGGATCATCCCGCCCCCGCCCTGCCACGGCGGCATCGCCTCGAGCAGCGGCAGCCGGCCATACAGGAATCCCACCCCGGTGGGCCCGTACATCTTGTGGGCGCTCGCCACATAGAAGTCGGCACCGAGCGCCTGCACGTCCACCGGGAGGTGCGGCACCGCCTGGGCGCCGTCCACCACCAGCACGCCACCCGCGGCGTGGACCCGGTCGGCCAGCTTCCGGATCGGGTTCACCGTCCCCAGCACGTTGGAGACGTGGGCCACGGCGACGAGGCGGGTGCGCGGGGTGAGCAGGCCGGGGAGCGCCGCCAGGTCGAGCTCGCCCCGGTCGGTCACCGGCAGCACCGTGACCCGGGCGCCGGTGGCCGCGGCCACCAGCTGCCAGGGGACGATGTTCGAGTGGTGCTCCATCCCGGTCAGGAGGATCTCATCGCCCGGGCCGAGCCGCGGGCGGGCGTAGCTCTGCGCCACCAGGTTGAGCGCCGCGGTGGTCCCGGAGGTGAAGACGATCTCGGCGGCCTCGGCGGCGTTCAGGAAGCCGCGCACCTGCTCCCGCACCGCGTCGTAGCGCTGGGTGGCGCGCTGGCTCAGGGTATGGACGCCGCGGTGGACGTTGGCGTTCTCCAGCAGCGCGAAGTCGGCCTCGGCCTCGACCACCGGGCGGGGCCGCTGGCTGGTGGCGCCGTTGTCGAGGTAGGCCAGGGGCCGGCCGTTGACGCGGGCGCGGAGCACGGGAAAGTCGTGCCGGAGCCGGGCCACGTCGAGCTGGCCCGCCTCCGCCTGTGCCGTCCCCGCCGGGCGCTGCGCCACGGTCATCGTGTGCCTAGGCCTCCGCCCGCTCCTCGAGCCGCTGCATCACCACCGCCTCGAGCGCGGCCCGCACCGCCTCGTGGGGAATCTCCTCCAGCACCTCCGCCGCGAAGGCGTAGGTCAGGATCTTCCGGGCCAGCTCCCCGCCGATGCCCCGGCTCTTCAGGTAGAAGGCCGCCATCTGGTCGAGGGCCCCCACCGTGGCGCCGTGGGTGCACTTCACGTCGTCCGCGAAGATCTCGAGCTGCGGCTTGGTGTCGATCCGCGCCGTGTCGGAGAGCAGCAGCGCCCGGTTGGTCTGCTTCGCGTCGGTCTTCTGCGCGAGCGGCGTCACGTAGATCTTGCCGTTGAACACGCCGTGCGACCGCCCGTCGAGGATGCCCTTGTAGATCTCGCGGGTGCCGCAGTGGGGATGGGCGTGCATCAGGCTGGTGTGGTTGTCCACTTCCTGGCGGTCGCGGCCCATGTAGAGCCCGAGCATGTGGGCGTCCACCCCGGGCCCGTCGAGGAACACGTCCAGGTTGTTGCGGCACAGCGCGGCGCCGAAGCTCACCGAGAAGGAGAGCCCGCGGCTGTCCTGCCCGTGGCGGATGTGGGTGGTGCCCACGTGATAGGCACGCTCGCTCTCCCGCTGGATCTTGGTGTGCTCGAGCGTGGCGCCGTCCTGGACGATCGCCTCGGTGACGGCGTTGGTCAGGTAGGCCGCGTCGTCGAGGCCCACGTAGCTCTCCAGCACCGCCACCCGGGCGCCCCGCTCCACCAAAATGAAGCTGCGCGGGTGGGTGGCGGCCCCGGCCGCCTGGCCGGCGGTGACGAACACCGCGTGGATCGGCGCGGGGGCCTGTACCCCGGCCGCCACCCGCACGAACAGGCCGTCCTTGAGCGACGCCGTATTGAGCGCGGTGAAGCCATTGTCGTCGGCCCGGGCATACTGGCCCAGGTGCCGTCCCAGCAGCTCCGCGTCCGAGGCCAGCGCGGCGGCGAGCGGCTGCACCGTGACGCCGGCCGGCAGCGCGGGTACCGTGGACAGCGCCGGCGTGTAGCGGCCATTCACGAACACCAGGGTGACCACCCCGGGGATGGCATAGAGGTAGGGCGCCAGCGCCTCGCGGGTGACCTGGCCCTCCGCCGGCTCCGCCAGGCGGAAGGGCGTGGCCACCAGCGGGGCCAGGTTCACGAAGCGCCAGTCCTCGTCCCGGCTGCTGGGGAATCCCGCCGCCTGGAAGCGCTCGAGCCCCGCCTGCCGCAGGGCGGCCAGCCAGCCGCCGCTCCGGGTCGCGGCCCCGTCGCCCTGGAGGATCGCGCCGCTCACGCCGACCCCACCGCTTCGGTGAGCCACTCGTAGCCCTTGGCCTCGAGCTCCAGCGCCAGCTCCTTGCCGCCCGACTTGACGATCCGCCCGCCCGCCAGCACGTGCACGAAGTCGGGCACGATGTAATTGAGCAGCCGCTGGTAGTGGGTGACCAGGATGGTGGCGTTGTCGGGGCGGCGGAGCTTGTTGACCCCGTTGGCCACGATCCGGAGCGCGTCGATGTCGAGGCCCGAGTCGGTCTCGTCGAGGATCGCGAGCTTCGGCTCCAGCACCGCCATCTGCAGGATCTCGTTGCGCTTCTTCTCGCCGCCGGAGAAGCCGTGGTTGACCGCCCGCGAGAGGATCTCCGGGCCCCACTCCACCAGCTTGAGCTTCTCCTCGACCAGGTCCATGAAGTCGAGCGGGTCCATCTCCTCCTCGCCGCGCGCCTTGCGGATCTCGTTGAGCGCGGCGCGGAGGAAGTAGGCGTTGGAAACGCCGGGGATCTCCACCGGGTACTGGAACGCCAGGAAGACGCCCGCCTGGGCGCGCTCCTCGGGTTCCATGTCGAGCAGGTCCTGGCCCTGGTAGCGCACCTGGCCGTCGGTGACCTCGTAGGCCGGGTGGCCGGAGAGCACCTGGGCCAGCGTGCTCTTGCCGGAGCCGTTGGGCCCCATGATGGCGTGCACCTCGCCGGGGTTCACGGTGAGGGTGATGCCGTTCAGGATCTGCTTCTCGCCCGCGCGGGCGTGCAGGTTGATGATCTCGAGCACTCGGTTCTCCATGCACTGTGGCCGGCGGGGCGCGCGCGGTCGCGCGCGCCCGCCGTCAGCCGACGCTGCCCTCGAGGCTCACGCCGAGGAGCTTCTGCGCCTCGACCGCGAACTCCATGGGGAGCTCCTTGAAGACTTCCTTGCAGAAGCCGTTGACGATCATGCTGATCGCGTCCTCGGTCTTGAGGCCGCGCTGCTTCAGGTAGAAGATCTGGTCCTCGCCGATCTTGGAGGTGGAGGCTTCATGCTCCACCGCCGCGCTCGGGTTCTGGACGTCGATATAGGGGAAGGTGTGCGCCCCGCAGCGGTTCCCGATCAGCATGGAATCGCACTGGGTGTAGTTGCGGGCGCCGCTGGCCTTGCCGAGGACCTTCACCTGGCCGCGGTAGCTGTTGTTCCCCTGCCCCGCCGAGATGCCCTTGGACACGATGGTGCTGCGGGTGTCCCGGCCCACGTGGATCATCTTGGTGCCGGTGTCGGCCTGCTGCTTCCCGTTGACCACCGCCACCGAGTAGAACTCGCCCACCGAGCGGTCGCCCTGCAGGATGACGCTCGGGTACTTCCAGGTGATGGCCGAGCCGGTCTCGACCTGGGTCCAGGAGATCTTGCTGTCGTCGCCGGCGCACTTGCCGCGCTTGGTGACGAAGTTGTAGATCCCGCCCCTCCCCTCGCTGTCGCCGGCGTACCAGTTCTGCACCGTGGAGTACTTGATGCTGGCGCCCCGGAGGGCCACCAGCTCCACCACCGCCGCGTGCAGCTGGTTGGTGTCGCGCTTGGGCGCGGTGCAGCCCTCGAGGTAGCTCACCGTGGCGCCCTCGTCGGCCACGATCAGGGTCCGCTCGAACTGCCCCGTGTTGGCCGCGTTGATCCGGAAGTAGGTGGACAGCTCCATGGGGCAGCGCACGCCCCTGGGGATGTACACGAACGAGCCGTCGCTGAACACCGCGGCGTTGAGCGCCGCGAAGAAGTTGTCGTTGGCCGGCACCACCGAGCCGAGGTACTGCTGCACCAGCGCGGGGTGCTCGCGCACCGCCTCGCTCAGCGAGCAGAAGATCACCCCCGACTTGGCCAGCGTCTCCTTGAACGTGGTGGCCACCGAGACGCTGTCGAAGATCGCGTCCACCGCCACCCCGGCCAGCAGCTTCTGCTCCGAGAGCGGGATGCCCAGCTTCTCGTACGTCTTGAGCAGCGCCGGGTCCACCTCGTCGAGGCTCCCCAGCGGCTTGTTCGTCCGGGGGGCCGAGTAGTAGATCACGTCCTGGTAGTCGATCGGCGGGTAGGAGATGTTGGCCCAGTGATGCGGCTCCTTCATCTCCAGCCAGCGGCGGTACGCCTTGAGCCGCCACTCCAGGAGCCAGGCCGGCTCCTGCTTCTTGGCGGAGATCAGCCGGACCACGTCCTCGCTCAGCCCGCGCGGGATCGTGTCCGCCTCGATGTCGGTGACGAAGCCGTACTGGTACGCGCGGTTGACCAGCGACTCGACCGACGATTCCGACGTGCTCATGCCTGCTCCTCACGGGCCGGACGGGCCGGCCCCTCCAGGACCGTCAGTGCGGGCGCCGCGCCCGGGAACTGCACCCGGTACTCGCAGGCGGGGCACCCCTCCAGCATGTGCGACTCGCGATGCACCGCGGCCGCCAGGACCTCCTCCAGGAACCGCCGCTCCGCCGCGCAGATCTCGGGGAAGCGCTCGGCCAGGGCCCGGATGGCGCAGTTGTGCTCGGTCAGGCGCAGCCCCTCCTCGCCGTCCCGCCACTCCGCCATGTACCCGCCCTCCACCAGCGCCCGCATCACCACGTCCATCCGCCGCTCCGGCGAGGCGTCGGTGAGCTCCACCTGGAGCTTGCGGGCCAGGTCGCTGAACCGGGTCTCGAAGGCGCTCACCACCGCCTGACGGCCCGCCTGCTCCGCCACCCGGTCGAGCACCTCGGTGAGCAGTTCCTTGTAGCGCTGCGGGAACAGCGACTCGCCCGCGGCGCTCAGGTGCCAGGCGTAGGTCGGCGCCCCGACCCCGCGCTGCTCCCGCCGGTACCCGATCACCGCCTCGAGTTCCAGCTCCCGCAGGTGGTGGCGGATGGCGTTGGACGACAGGCCCAGCTGCTCCGACAGCTCCCGCGCCGTCAGCGCCCCGGCGCGCTTGAGCGCCACGAGGATGGCGCCCCGCGGCCCCTTGTAGGCGGGCGGGAGCGTCTGCTCGGCAATCGGTTCGGAGATCGAGGTTCCCATGGCGACCGCAACCCTAAAGCTGGGATCGGGATTTGTCAACTAATTACCAATGGATTGGGGCGAATCCGTAATCGCTTATTCATGAAGGGGTTCCGCGATTCCAGCCAGCGGACGGGCTGCCGACGGATCCAAGGGCTCGCTGCGCCATTCCCCGACCAGGCCATGCCGCAAAGCCGGCGCACAGAGGCAGAGTTAGTCGTAAATACAACTACTTCTCAAGCCGTTGTTGTACAACAGATTGCGCGCCAGCATCCGAGCAAGCTCCGCACGCGAACCCGCGCGCGCTCCGGGCCCCGACCGGCCGCCGTGACCTCCGCTATTGTGGCAGAATGACTTCGGCACAAGATTGGGGCGTCTCGAGCCCGGACCCTGGATGACCATTCACCGCATTCGCATGCTCGGCGACCCGATCCTGCGGACCCGCTGCGAGCCGATCGCCAAGCCGCAGTCGGCGGCCGTTCGCGTGGTGGTGGACGACCTGCGCGAGACGCTGCGCGACTTCCAGTCCCGCTTCGGCTACGGCCGCGGCATCGCCGCGCCGCAGATCGGCGCCCCGGTCCGGATCGTCTACATCGAGATGGAGCAGCCCTGGCCGCTCATCAATCCCGAGATCGTGGACGTGGGCAACGAGGACTTCACCGTGTGGGACGACTGCTTCTCGTTCCCCAACCTGCTGGTGCGGGTCTCGCGGGCGCACCACATCAAGGTGCGCTACCAGGACCTGAAGGGCGCCTGGCACCTGACCGAGCTCGAGGGCGACCGGGCCGAGCTGCTGCAGCACGAGATCGACCACCTCGACGGCGTGCTCGCCGTGGACCGGCCGCACGGGCTGGATCCCTTCTGCCTCCGCGAGGAGTGGAACCGCCAGCACGCCCACGAGGGCCGCTTCGGCGAGCCCGAGCCGCGTTCCGAGAGCTACGCCACGCCGCTGACCGGCCTGCTGTAGCCGCCGCCGCGGTACCACCAGGGGGAACGGGCCCGGCGTCTCGGCCGCTTCCCCCTTCCCTCTTCCCGCGTCCCGTTTCCCCTGTTCCCCATCCCCACCCTGCCGCCCCATGCCCCCCCCCGGCGCCCGGGCCTGAGCTCAACGGCTGAGCGGCATCACGGCACGGCGGCGCGACGCACCACGCGGCCCCGGGCATCCATCCGGTCGAGGTTGGCCTGGATGCGCTGCACGTAGGTGAGCGTCTCCTGGTGACGCCAGCCACGGACTTCGGGGGCCACCACCGCGATGCTGGTCCACAGCGCCGGGTCGAGCGCGCGGGTGCGGGCCAGGGTGCGGGCCCGCAGGATGGGTACCCGGCCGGCGTTGTAGCTGGCGAACATGAAGTGGCGGTGATCGTCGGCGCTCACCGAATCGCCGAGCCACAGGCGCCAGAGGCGGCGGTCATAGTAGATGCCGGCGGCGATGTTCCACTCGTCGTGATCGATGGCGGTGAAGTCCGGGTTGCGCGACTGCACCTCGGTGAAGGTGGTGGGCATCAGCTGCATCACCCCGCGGGCGCCCACCCAGCTGGTGGCGGCGGGATTGAGGTTGCTCTCGGTCATCCCCTGAGCCTTGAACAGGCGCCAGTCGAAGCCGATGCCGAAGAAGCGCTTGCTGTACTTCCGGAAGGTGGGGTCGTAGCGGTCGGTGACCGCCTGGGCACGGAGCGGCGGGGCCGGCAGCAGCACCAGCAGCAGCAGGGCGGGGAGGAGCCACCGCCCGAGGGCGCCGCGGAGCCGGGACATCAGTTGAGCGCGCCGCCGATGATGAGCGCGATCGACACGAAGATCGCGGCGATGAAGATGGCCACCGCCACGTTCCCCTTGCGCAGCTCCTCGGCGAAATTCACCTCCGGGGTGAGCTTGTCGATGGTCCGGTACGACACATACATCAGCACCACGCCGAGCGCGGCGTAGAGGAAATTCAGTCCGATGATGCTCCATTCCATCGTGCCTCCGGGGCGGGTGGTGCAGGGCGGGGGGCCGGCTCGCGTCCAATATGGCAACGGAACCGGCCGAGCGATATGCGCCTGACGTCCTGCCTCCTGCTGGCCCTGGCCGCCGCCCCGCTGGCGGCCCAGACCGCGCCCGACAGCGCCGCCCGGCCCATCGTGGCGGCGGGGGTGTTCCGCGCGGCGGCGCTGGTGGATTCCGTCTACCTCGACCGCCGGCGCGACAGCGCCACCATCGACGCCGGCGACTTCACCGCGTACCTCATGGCGCGGCTCGGGCTGCGGCTGATCCCCCCCGACTTCGGCTTCACCGTCACCGCCGACACCCTGCAGCTCCGCATCGGCGGGCGCATCGCCGACCTCCCCGCGGAGGCGCGCCAGGCGCTGGCGCAGCTGGTGTACCTGCTCCCGCCCGACAGCCGGCTCGAGGGCCAGGTCGAGCTGCTCCCCGCCGGCCGCGAGGCCGTGCGCTTCCACCTGCGGGGCGCGTCGGTGCGCGGCATCCCGGTGCCGGAGACCTTCCTGGCGCTCCTCATGGCCGACATCGGCCGGAAGTACCCCGCGCTCACCGACACCGGCCGCGACCTCTTCGTGCAGGTGCCCCCGGGCGCCGGCATGCGCCTGGTCGACGGCGGCGTAGCCCTGCGGGGACCGCCCTGACGGGTTGCGGAAGCCCGCGTTGGACCGCAACTTGGCCCACGGATGCCGCCAGTCATTCACCCGCCGCTCGAGGTTGATCCATGCTGCTCCTGCTCACCACGCTGCTCTCGGCCCAGCCCGCCGCCCTGCCCGCCGCCGCCGACACCGGCCGGACCATGAACGGCGTCACCATGCCCGCCACCATCGACGTCGGCGGCACCACCCTCTCCCTCAACGGGATGGCGCTGCGCAAGAAGTTCATCATCAAGGTGTACGTGGCGGGGCTCTACGTCGCGTCGGCCTCCCGCAGCGCCGACGAGATCCTCGGCGCCGACGCGCCGCGGCAGATGGTCATGCACTTCATCTCGGGGCACGGCACCAAGGACAAGGTCTGCGGGGCCTGGAATGACGGTCTCAAGGACAACACCCCGGGCGCCAGCGCGGAGCTCAAGCAGCAGTTCGTGGACCTGTGCGGGATGATGCAGGACCTCAAGAACGGCGAGAGCCTCACCATCACGTACCTCCCCGGCACCGGCACCACGATCAACATCGCCGGCACCGACAAGGGCACCGTGGCGGGCAAGGACTTCGCCGACGCGATCCTGCGCTGCTGGATCGGCCCCAAGCCCGGCCCCGGCGAGGGCTTCAAGAAGAACCTGCTCGGCCAGTCCTGAGCCGTGGCCGATCCGGAAGCGGAGCTCCGGGCCCTCTCGGGGGCCCGGCGCCGGGTGGCGCTGTGGCTCACGGCCACCATGGTCGTGATCTACTTCGGCTTCCTCGGCCTCATCGCCTGGCAGAAGCCGCTGCTCGGCACCCTCGTGCGCCCTGGCCTCTCGCTCGGCATCCTGCTCGGCGCGCTGGTGATCGTCTCCTGCTGGATCCTCACCTGGCTCTACGTCCGCTGGACCAACACCCGCTACGACCCCGAGATCGCCCGCCTCCGGCGCCTCCTCTGACGCCGGCACGGCCATGATCCTCCTCCAGCTCCCCCAGACCACGGTGGGCGCCCCGAGCCTGGTGGCCAAGGGGTTCTTCTTCCTCTTCCTCGCCACCACCCTCGGCATCACCTGGTGGGCCGCGCGGCGCACCCGCACCACCGAGCACTTCTACACCGCCGGCCGCACCATCACCGCGCGGCAGAACGGCATCGCCCTCGCCGGCGACTACATGAGCGCCGCCTCCTTCCTGGGCATCGCGGGGCTGGTGTCGCTCACCGGCTTCGACGGCCTCATCTACTCCACCGGCTGGCTGGTGGGGTGGCCGGTGGTGCTGTTCCTCATCGCCGAGCCGCTGCGGAACCTGGGCAAGTACACCTTCGCCGACGCCGTGACCGTCCGCTTCCGCCAGAAGCCGGTCCGCCTGGCCGCCGCGGTGGGCACGCTGGCCACCGTGACGCTCTACCTCATTGCCCAGATGGTCGGGGCGGGGGGCCTCATCCGGCTCCTGTTCGGGCTGTCGTACGAGACGGCGGTGGTGGTGGTGGGCGCGGCGATGATCGCCTACGTGCTCTTCGGCGGCATGCTCGCCACCACCTGGGTGCAGATCGTCAAGGCGGGGCTGCTGCTCTCGGGGGCGGCGCTGCTCGCCCTGCTGGTGCTGGCGCGGTTCGACTTCAACCCCGCCCGGCTCTTCGCGGAGGCGAGCGCGCGCTACGGCGCCGCGGTGCTCTCGCCGGGCAAGCTGGTGGCCAACCCGCTCGACGCCATCTCGCTCGGGATGGCGCTGATGTTCGGCACGGCGGGGCTGCCGCACATCCTGATGCGCTTCTACACCGTGCCCGACGCCCGGGCCGCGCGCGCCTCGGTGTTCTACGCCACCGGCATCATCGGCACCTTCTACCTGCTCACCTTCGTGCTCGGCTTCGGCGCCATGGTGCTGGTGGGACCCGACGCCATCAAGGCGGTGGACGCCGGCGGGAACATGGCCGCGCCGCTGCTGGCCGAGCTGCTGGGCGGCACCGCCTTCCTCGGGTTCATCGGGGCGGTGGCCTTCGCCACGATCCTGGCGGTGGTGGCCGGCCTCACGCTCTCCGGCGCGGCCGCGCTCTCCCACGACCTCTGGGTGAACGTGGTGAAGGGCGGCCAGGCCGACGCGCACGAGCAGCTGCGGGTGGCGCGCATCGCCACCCTGCTGCTGGGCCTCGTGGCGGTGGCGCTCGGCATCACCTTCAAGGGCCAGAACGTGGCCTTCATGGTGGGGCTGGCCTTTGCCATCGCGGCCAGCGGCAACTTCCCCGCGCTCATCCTCTCCATCTTCTGGCGCGGCGCCACCACCGCGGGCATCGTCACCGGCATGCTCACCGGCACCGGCGCCACGCTGCTGCTCATCGCCCTCTCGCCCACGGTGCAGGTGGACCTGCTGCACCACGACGCGGCCTGGTTCCCGCTCAAGAACCCCGCGCTGGTGACCATGCCGCTCGGCTTCCTGTCGGCGATCGTGGTCTCGCTTCTCTTCCCGGAACCGGCCGCGGCGGAGGCGCATGCCCGGGCGCAGCGCCGCGCCGCCCTGGGCCAGGCGGAGGAGCCGGCGGCGTGACGGCGCAGCTCCTCTTCTTCGCGTTCCTCGCCATCACCCTCGGCATCACCTGGTGGGCCGCCCGGAAGACCCGCACCGCCGACCACTTCTACGCCGCGGGCCGCAGCATCACCGCCCTGCAGAACGGCTTTGCGCTGGCCGGCGACTACATGAGCGCCTCCTCGTTCCTCGGCATCTCGGGGCTGGTGGCGCTCTCGGGCTTCGACGGCCTCATCTACGCCGCCGGCGGGCTGGTGGGGTGGCCCATCGTGCTGTTCCTGATCGCCGAGCCGCTGCGCAACCTGGGCAAGTACACCTTCGCCGACGTGCTCGCCGCGCGGCTCCGGCAGGTGCCGGTCCGGCTGGCGGCCGCGGTCGGCACCCTGGCCACGGTGAGCCTCTACCTGATCGCGCAGATGGTCGGGGCGGGGGGGCTCATCCGGCTCCTGTTCGGGCTGTCGTACGAGGCGGCGGTGGGCATCGTGGGCGTGGCGATGATCGCCTACGTGCTCTTCGGCGGGATGCTTGCCACCACCTGGGTGCAGATCGTCAAGGCGGCGCTGCTGCTGGCAGGGGCGATGCTGCTCACCGGGCTGGTGCTGGCGCAGGTCGGGTTCTCGCCGCTCGGCCTCTTTGCCGCGGCCGCCGCTCGGCAGGGCAACGCGGTGCTGGCGCCGGGCAAGCTCGTGGCCAACCCGGTGGACGCCGTCTCGCTCGGGCTCGCGCTCATGTTCGGCACGGCGGGGCTGCCGCACATCCTGATGCGCTTCTACACCGTCCCCGACGCCCGCGCCGCGCGGCGCAGCGTGTTCTTTGCCACCGGGCTCATCGGCGTCTTCTTCCTGCTCACCTTCGTGATCGGGTTCGGGGCCATGCTGCTGGTGGGGCCGGAGGCCATCCGCGCCGCCGATCCCGGCGGCAACATGGCGGCGCCGCTGCTGGCCGAGCGGCTGGGGGGCACCGGGCTGCTGGGGTTCGTGGGGGCGGTGGCGTTTGCGACCATCCTGGCGGTGGTGGCGGGGCTCACCCTCTCCGGCGCGGCGGCGCTCTCCCACGACCTCTGGGTGCACGTGGTGCGGCGCGGCGTGGCCGACCCGGCGGAGGAGCTCCGCGTGGCGCGGGTGGCCACCCTGGCGCTCGGCGTGCTGGCGGTGGTGTTAGGCATCACGTTCAAGGGCCAGAACGTGGCGTTCATGGTGGGGCTGGCCTTTGCCATCGCGGCCAGCGGCAACTTCCCGGCGCTGATGCTCACCCTCTTCTGGCGGGGCACCACCACGCGGGGCGCGGTGGCGGCGATGCTCACCGGCACCGGGGCCACGCTGCTGCTCATCTACCTCTCGCCCACCATCCAGGTGGACCTGCTGCACCGCGCCGCGGCGCCCTTCCCGCTCCGCAATCCCGCGATCGTCTCGCTGCCGCTCGGCTTCCTGGCGGGGGTGGTGGTGTCACGGCTGTGGCCGGAGCCGGCGGCGGCGGCGGCGTTCGAGGGGATGGAGCGGAGGGCGGCGGTGGGGACGGACCGGTAGGGAAGCTGGGCCGGACCTCCGTGGGAGACAGGGCCATGCTGGCGCGCCGGACTGTCTCATGAGACACTGGGACTGTCTCACTGAGACAGTGCCAGGTGCGGCCATGGTGAGGCAACCTGTTCTCCCACAACTGCTTGTAATCTCATTCCGCGTGGCACACCGCGTGAAAGAATAGGGAGGCATCCCGACCCCGGAGCCTCCCCGTGCACTTCCGCCTGCCTTGGCCGCCCCACCACTCCGTTCTTGCCGCCATCCTCACACTCCTTGCCGCCCTGCCCGTCGCGGCCCGGGGGCAGATCCAGGCCCCGCTCGCCGGGGGCGGCGGCAGCGACATCGTGGTCACGCCCGATGGTGGAACGGCCTCGGTGCCGACGGGCGCCACCGGTCAGACGGTGGTGTTCACGGTTAAGAACGTCGGCCTGTCGGTCCTGTCGGAGTCGTTCGCCTGCACCAGCACCGGGACGATCACATGTACCGGGCTGAGTCTCAACTCCTACAGCTTCGACCCCGACGATCAGATCTCGGTGACCGCGACCTTCTCCACCGGCACCGGCGGGCCAGGGACCCTGACACTGGGCGCCTGGGGCGACGCCAGCGACCAGGGCTGGTACAACATCACGGTGACCGGCCCAGCCCTCCCGATCATCAGCCTTGCGCCACACAACGCCACCAATCGCGACGTGTCCAGGTGCGTGGCCGCGTGCTTCGACGGCACGTACGCGCACTCCGCGCCGGCGTACTACTCGCTCGGGCAGGCGCGCGGCATCACCCTGATCTACAACAGCCAAACCCACAAGCCGGCGCCCGTGATCCTGGCGGATGTCAGCCTCCCGGCCGGCGGGACCGTCCCGACGACCTACAGCGTCCAGGTCCGCCGACCCGGGGCAGGTACCTGGCTCACGCTCCTGAATGGGGCGACGATCGCGTACTTCACGCCGCATGCCTCCGGGACCACGCGCCTGGCCGTGGCCTTCGATGCCGCCACGCACCAGATGGACTCCACGGACATCGTGCCGCTCGAGATGCAGGTCATGGCGAACTACTCGGGCAGTTCCCTGGGAGCGACAACGCCGGTGAACGTCCTCACCCATTCCCGACGCAAGAGCCTCTTCGGGGCAGGAGTCGGGTTGGCCGGCTACCAGCGTCTCTACCGGACTACCGCCGGCGACATCCTCGTCACGGACGGCGACGGGTCGGTCGCCTTCTACGACAGCACCGCGGCCGGCTACCTTCGGCCAGCCGGCGCCCCCGGGATACGCCTAGAGATCAAGCCCGGCAATCCGGCGGCATCGCGGTACGTGCGGACCTATCTCGACGGAACCTCCCTCGAGTTCAACGATAAGGGCTTCCTGACCCGTGCGGTTGATCGATTCGGGAATGCCACGGTGTTCGGCTACCATGCCGCACCGCTCGATACCCTCCTGGCCACGATCACCGACCCGATGGGCAAGGTGCTGCAGCTCTGTTACAACGCCGGCTGCACGGCCGCTGCTGCCAAGCTGCAGAAGGTCAAGGTCCTTCCCGGCGCAGGCGAGCGGGTGGTCAGCTACGCCTACGCCGGCGACACCCTGGTCCAGATCCAGGATCCCGACAGTTTCACCCAGATGCTGGGCTACGGGTCCAACGGCCTGCTGGCCTCGATCACCGATCGCGCGGGGTCGGTGACCCGCCTGTTCTACGATGGCATGCGCAAGCTCGACAGCATCCGCGCGCCGAGCGTCGCCCTCTTCGACGGCACGAGCGGCCAGCCGAAGGTGACGTACACCCCCGCGGAGCGTACGGCCTGGCGGCCCGACGTCAGCGGATCCACCAGCAACGCCCCCAAGCCGGGGGCGCCCGCGGACACCGCGCTCAAGTCCACCATCGCGGACCCCGCCGGCGCCATCACCCGGTACAGCCAGGACCGGTTCGGCGCCCCGACCAAGGTCACCGACCCCTTCAACAACTCCACCCTGCTGACCCGGGACAGCGATGGACGCGTCACCCGGATCGATGAGTCGAACGGGCACTACGTGACCTTCAGCTACAACGCCCAGGGACAGCTGACCTACTCCGGGGACGGACCGGGCGGGACGAGTACGACGCTGCACTACGTGGATACGCTCCGCGCGGACGTCTCGTATGTCGAGGGCGACCTGGTCCGGACCGACTATCACTACTACGGGGCGGGCGACCCCGGCGGGCCGGCCGGCGCCCTCAAGGACGTCTACGTCGGCGTGACGGCGGCCTGGCCTGCCACCGGCGGCGGCCAGCTCGTGAGCACCTATAAGGCGGACCCCCTTGGCCGCGATACCGCGGCCATCGATCCGCTGGGCCACACGACGCGATTCTTCTACGATCCGACCTGGGGCCATTCGCTCCGGGTCCGGGACCCATCGGGGATCGAGAGCAGGGTCACCTACGATGCCGCCGGCCGGCCCGACAGCAGCTTCAGCCCCCTGACCCTCTTCACCAAGACCTTCTACGGGCCGATGAACCAGGTGCTGAGCCAATGGGTCGGCGCCACGGGCTACCACTACGGCTACACCTACGACCCGGCGACGCTGCAGTTGACCCGCGTGGAGACGCCGCGCCGCCTGGGCGGGGCGGGGCCCATCGTCCACAAGTTCTCCTACAACGCGCTGGGGAGCCTGATCGCCCGCCACGACGCGGCGGACACCACCAAGGCCGACACCCTCAAGTACGACCTCGCCGGGAACCTGCGGAAGGTCAGGACCCGCCGCGGCGACGTGATCGACATGAGTTACGACAAGGCGGGCCGGCTGCTCTCCCGCGCCGGCCCCGGCATGCCGACGGACTAC
The DNA here is from genome assembly GCA_016713785.1 of Gemmatimonadota bacterium. NCBI lineage: Bacteria > Pseudomonadati > Gemmatimonadota > Gemmatimonadota bacterium. The sequence goes on from JADJOM010000002.1 coordinate 283,704, forward strand.
TTTGCCTTTGACACGGTCGCGGGCCGCTGGAACGTGGCGTGGAACAGCGTGGCGCGGGACAGCGTCCACCTGGACAGCCGTGGCCGCCTCGACTTCTGGCGCCAGACCCTGAACGGCCGGACCTATTCGGGCACGATCACCTACGACGCCAAGGACCGCCCCATTCGCCGGGTCGTGAAGCCGAGCAGCCCGGCCGCGGACTCCTCGGTGGTCGAGTTCGTCTACGCCACGACGACCGGGGTCCGGGATTCGCTGTGCGTCTTCGCCAATCCGAGGCGCTGCGTCACCTTCAAGTCGCGGAGCGACTTCACGGTGGACACCCTGGTGTTCAATCGTGGCACCGCGAACGCCTGGCGCCTCCTCCAGGCACAGGATGCCAGTCACCGGATCACCAGTCAGACCTTCACCGGCGGGACCAATCTGGCCGCGCTCGAGCTGCCGATCCTCACCTACGACTCGCTCAGCCGGAACCGGACCCGCACCTCGCCCAAGGGCGGCAGCTACACCCGGCGCCTGTTCCGCTACGACCCCCTAGGCCGCCTCACCAACGCCTGTGACTCCACGGGGAGCCAGTGTCAAAACGTGATCAATGGCACGACCGACTCCGCCTGGACCTACGATTCAGCCGGGAACCGCGGCCAGCTCGGCACCACGACGACCTACGGTGACGGCAATCGCCTGACGGCGTTCGGGACCACGAACATCAGCTACGATGCCATCGGGGGCGTGGTCTGCCGGATCGTGGGCTCGTGTCCCGCCGGCACGGGGGTGGGATACAAGTACTCCTGGGACGCGCTGGGCCGGCTCCGGGGCATCCGGAACGGCTCGACAGGAGCCCTCGTGGACAGCATGTTCTATGATGCACTCGGGCGCCGGGTGCGGAAGCAGATGGCCGCCGCGGACGAATACTACGTGTACGAGGGCGACCAGGTCATCTTCGACCTCAACGCCGCGGGCACCGTGCTGCGCGAGTACGCCTGGTACCCCGGCGGGGTGGACCGGCTCCTGGCCATGCGGACCACGACCCCGGTCAGTGATACCCTGGCGGCGATCCTCGACCCGATCAACGGCACCGTGCGCGGCCTGGCCCGGCTCCGGACCGGCGCCAAGGTGAAGGAGTACGCCGAGGCGCCCTGGGGCGACGCGGTGGCCGATACCGGCCTCGTGGTCCGCTATCACTTCGCCGGACGGGAGTACGACAGCGAGAGCGGGCTTTACTACATGCGGGCGCGGTACTACGACCCGGCGCTGGGGCGATGGATCAGCGAGGACCCGATCGGGATCGCGGGGGGGCTGAATGGGTACGCGTATGCGGGGAATGATCCGGTAAACGGCAGGGATCCTTCGGGGCTCAAGCTGGTTTGTACGACGGTGGAGCTGGATGGCTACGGCGGGGGGCGTCGAGAGTGCAGGGACGTCTGGGGGCCCTTGGATTGGCTTGACCCGGGCGAGCAGTGTGCGATGGACACCTTCCACGACCCGGAATGCAGCGGCTACCCCGATCAGGATGTGCTGGACTACTACAGTGGATTGGGAGGGGGAGAGGGACCCGGGGCCGGCAAAGGTGCTGGGCCTTGCGACGCGGTGTCACACAATCCGGCCGTTTTCGCGGCGCTGAATTCAGCCTGGCAATCGACCTTCAAGTCCGGAGCTGAGGAGGGAGGGGCACTATTCGGCCACGGACTGGGGCTTACCGGATTCACTGGCTGGACTAGTAGTGGCTTGAGAAGTCAGCTCAAGATCCAAACTCCGTTTCCGGTTGGCGTATTTGCGCTGTTCCATTCTCACCCAAACGCCGGAAGGAGTGGACCACGATCCGTGTGGCTTCAAGCGCCAAGCCCTAGGGACACCGCTCTCGCGGACAGTCTCCGGCTACAGATCTTCGTTGTCTCGAGGGACTCATTCTTCACCTACCGCCCAGGCATGGGGACAACTGGATGCCATCGATGAGACACACGGCCCTGAACATGGACTTCACCCTGGCGAAGCCAATTCGCCGACTTGCCTGGCTGGCATGTTTCGCGCACCTCGGTTGCTCCGGGCGCCCGCCAGACTCAGCACCGATTGACGCAGCTGTGTCGCCATCGCCTGACAGCTCTGCACTGGTGGCAGTCGCGATGGACTCGTTCTTTGCAGCGCTACACGAAGCGCCGCGAGGCCGGCAATTGAAGGTTGTCAGCTTCAAGCGCGACGCTGGCGGATTCCACCTGCAACTGGAGGTGGCCACCAATGAGCCCACATTTGGGGGCGGGGGAATGGTGCACTTCGACAAGCGCGGTCGTTTCTTGTCGATCGAATTGCATCAGTAGGTGGTGCGCGTGACCAGCGCAACCATGCCGGTTCGCTGCCACGTCCAGTGGGCACCTGGCCAGGCAGCATCGCAGGACTGGATCTTCTCCTCGTGGCCTGCTTTCCCCTTTCTGGTGGGGGCGGACTAGGATCCATCCCGAACTCCCATCCTCGACCCGATCACCGGCACCGTGCGCGGCCTGGCCCGGTTCCGCACCGGGGCCAAGGTCAAGGAATTTGCCGAGGCGCCCTGGGGCGACGCGGTGGCCGATACCGGCCTCGTGGTCCGGTATCACTTCGCCGGGCGGGAGTACGACAGCGAGAGCGGGCTCTACTACATGCGGGCACGGTACTACGACCCCGCCCTGGGGCGGTGGATCAGCGAGGATCCGATCGGGATCGCGGGCGGGCTGAATGTGTACGCGTATGCGGGGAATGATCCGGTGAACCTGACCGACCCATCGGGCCTGGACCCGGACTGCAAGCCGATTGATGTCCCACCGGGGCCGGGGCAGATCCCGGGGATTGGCCAGCAGTGCAAGCGGCCATGGAACCCATTCGGGCCGGGTGGGCCGTTGGAGTGGCTGGATCCCAGCAACGAGTGCGGGATGGACGTCTTCCACGACCCGGAATGCAGCGGCTACCCCGATCAGGATGTGCTGGACTACTACAGCGGATTGGGGGGTGCGGAGGGGGATGGAGGGCAATCGGCATCCGGCGACCCGAGTTGCTATGAAAGGAACAAGTTCTCAGCCTTGTTTGGGGATGGCATGGTCGGCAAGACGGTCGAGTTCATCGAAACGGGGAGTGCCTTAGTGACATTCGCAGATGTTGGTGCGAGCATCTTCAAGGCCGGGCGAGCCGGGACTCAAGGATCGAGTGGCGTCCCAGCTAGCGCGTTCAATTGGGCGGCCCGCCAGGGCGCGGACAGGTTGCGCCTAAGGTATGGTAGGAGGATAGCTGCTGCAGCTCAAGGCTATCTTGTTGGCATCGGCGATATCCTCTCACCGACAGCTTGGGTGATAGCTGTAGGGACAGGTGTCTACAACACTTCGATTTCCATCGAGTGTCGGGTCGGGTGGATCCAGTAGCGGGGGGACTACAATATGGCTTCGAAGCAGTGGCACCAGGCGGTCAACCGCAGGCTTGGCGCTCGGGAGGTCCTGGATACCGAGCGTGCCTATGCGGAGTTCTGGTCCCCGCTCGGATTGTCCTTGGAGGGAACGCAGGAAGCCCTCTGGGTCTTTGAGGTGGAGTACGGGATACCCATGGGAGGGCTTCGGCCGACCGACCCGCTCCGTGCATTCTTCGAGCCGCCTTCGGACCGGGGGGTTCTAACCAGGTGGTTGAGCGAATTCTGGTCTGGCGACAGGTCCGACGCGGTGATGGAGCACTTGGCACGCAGGCGCAAGGCCACCGGGATTGCTCTTTCGCATGAAGCTCCTTTGACGCTCGGGGACTATGCCCTGGCATGGAACGGGGCACGCCGGGGCGAGGTGCAAGCCGACTAGCCAGCTACTCCACAGGCCCCCCAAGGCCTGGTGCGGAGAGCAGCGCCGTGGCGCCCGGCAAGGCCGGGGCCTTCACGCGCCCAATGCCGCAGGTACACTGGAGCAATCGAACGAGGGCCGCCCATTGACCGTCGTTGCTCAAGCGAATGGCCGCGGGTGCCGCGGTCTTCGCGATGAATGCGACCGGCTGGACCATCCTGGCGCTGCTGACCCGCCCCCGTGACGAAGTCGCGCTTGGCGTGGAAAGGATGCCGCCTTCGGTGCTGGCGGCGCTCTCGCCGGCCTCATGTTCTTCGTGGTCGCGGCGGAATCGTGACCACACCACAGCGGCGGGATTCCGATGTCTGACGAGCCTCGTGCGCGCCAGGACCGCTGGCTGACGCACCCGGCACTGATCTTCGGATCCATCCTGGGCATCGGATTGGCCGTACGGTCCGCCCGGAGGGCAGCCGGCAATTCGATGGCCGGCGAGGGCTTTGCACGCGAGCTGCTGATTCACCTCTGCATCTTCCTCCCGCTTGGCCTGGTGGCAGGCCGCATCTGGTACCGGCTGATGGTCGGAGCTGGCTTCGGACATCGGGAGGAGGACGAGCAGAAGTAGGGACCCCACAGGACCCAGGGCGGGCGCCCGGTGAGCCGGACCTGCGGGATCAGAGGCGCAGCAAGTCTCCTACGGAAGGCACTCTTCGGCTGGCTAGGCAGCAAGTACCTGGGCGAAATGCGCCGCCGGCGCACCCGCAACAGCGGGGCGGACACCGAGTAGGTCGGCGCCACCTTCCGGGGCCCGGTGATCAAGGCCTGCAGCCCGGACCGGCCGGACAGCCTCAGAACCACTCCCCCAGCCGCACGAACATCCCGTTGCGGCTGTCGCGGGTGATGCCGTACTCCACCCGGATCTGGCCGATCGGCGTGGCGGCGCCGACGCCGATGCGTCCGCCGGTCTGCCACCGGCCGCGGGGCACCGCCGGCCCGCCCGTGGCCACCTGCCCCGACACCGCCGTGACCCGCGCCGAGATCGGCCCGAAGAGCGGCCGCTCCACCAGCAGCTCCAGCGACAGCTCGCGATCGCCCCGCAGCTCCCCGACGTTGAGCCCCGGGAAGCCGTCCACGCCCCCCAGCGGGAAGGTGCGCTGCAGCGGCAGGTCGCGGCCCCACCCGAAGCGCAGCGTGGGCGTGACCCGGAGTCCGTTGAGCGGGAAGACCCGCCGCGCCTCCACCTCCACCCGGCGATAGCGGTCGAGCAGCATCCCCTGCGCCCAGATGCCGCTGGGACGGTAGCGCGGGCCGCTGCTGATCTGCGCCACGCCGCCCCACGCCGTCCCCTCGGGCGCGCCCCCCTCCGCGTGCCAGGTGTGCGCCACGCCGCCGAGCTCCACCAGCCACTCCCGCCCGAAGCGCCGCTCCGCCCCCACGATGGCGGTGAGCTCGCGCACCTTGGTGGACGGCAGGCTGCCGCCCTTCTTGTTGAAGGCGCGGACCTCCTCGCGCGCGATCATCCCGCCCAGCAGCGGCCGCTGCAGCAGCCGGCCCACCCCGGCGGTGCGGAAGTTGAGCGCCAGCTCCTGGCGCAGCTCGCCGAGCACCAGCGTCCCCGAGGTCTCGACGCGGGGAATGGTGGCGCCGCGGTCCACGCCGCCCACCCACATCTGCCCGCCGAGGTCGTTGTCGTAGGCCACGCCGGCCACGCCCACCCGCGGGGCGGCGGTGCGCACCAGCACGTCGAGGCGCAGGGCGTCGGCGGGCCCGGTGGGGCGCAGCCACACCTCGCGGAACTCGTCGAGCTGCGCCAGGCGGGTGAGGTCGTCGCGCAGCGCCCCGACCTCGAGGTCGTTCCCCTCGCGCAGCCGCAGCTGCCGGCGGAGCAGCGTCTCGTCGCCGGGGCGGCCGCCGGAGAGGCCGATCTCGGTGACGTGGTACAGCGGGCTCTGCCGCGGCTCCAGCGGCGGCGCGCCACAGAGAGTGCGGCCCTCGAGCGCGGCGCGCGCCGCCTCGTAGCCGGCGTGGCGGATCTCCCGCTGGTGCAGCATGTCGAAGTCGAGCGGCTGGTAGGAATCCACCGCCGGCCGGATGAGCAGGTCGTCGGGGCCCAGGGAGTCGAGCGGCTGGGTAAAGAGGTAGGAGACCAGCAGGTCGGCCACGACCAGCGGGTTCTCGCCCTGCACCGAGTCGGGGGGCCGCCAGCTCACGTCGGAGACGATGAGCCGCGCCGCGCCCTGGGCCCGCGCCACGCCGATCGGCACGTTGGCGGCGAGGCCGCCGTCCACCAGCTGCCGCCCCTCGATGCGCACCGGGTCGAACACCAGCGGGATGGCCATGCTGGCCCGCACCGCGCGGGCCAGGTCGCCGCTCTCGAGCACCACCGCGGCGCGGGTGCGCAGGTCGGTGGCCACCGCGCGGAAGGGGATCGGCAGGGAATCGAAGCTGCCGCGGGCAAAGAGATTGCCGCGGAGCAGGGCGCGGTTGAGGGCGGCGTTCACCCCGGTCTCCCGCGCGATCGACTGCGCCACCCGGAAGCCGCCCGTCCCCTGCTCCCACACCACCAGCGGACGCCGGTCGCCCAGGGCGCGCGGGGTGCGCTGGTCGGCGTTGGTGAACAGCTCCGCCAGCCCCAGCGAATCGGCCAGCGACGCGATCTGGGCGGCGCTGTAGCCGCTGGCGTACATCGCCCCCACGATGGACCCCATGCTGGTGCCCACCACGAAGTCGGGCCGCACCCCCAGGCTGTCGAGCACCCGGAGCACCCCGATGTGGGCCAGCCCCTTGGCGCCGCCCCCGGAGAGCACCAGCCCGAGCGGCCCCCGGTCGGGGCAGGCCTGGGCCCGGAGCGCGCCGGCCGGGCCCCCGGCCAGGAGGGCAATCATGAAGAACACCAAGGCTCGACAAACACGCATGGGGCAAACATAATCGCCCCCTTGCGCCGGGCATCGGTGGGTCATAATACTTGGCGCTCAACGGCGTGATTCCACCCGATTCCGGCGGCCGCTGCCGGCATCACCCTGATCGAGGAGCAGCAGCATGGCCTACGTGATCACTGAAGCCTGCATCGGCGTCAAGGATCGCGCCTGCGTGGACGTCTGTCCCGTGGATTGCATCTACGAGGGCGAGGACCAGCTCTACATCCACCCGGACGAGTGCATCGACTGCGGCGCCTGCGAGCCGGAGTGCCCGGTCAACGCCATCTTCCCGGAAGAGGACGTCCCGGCCAACCAGCAGACCTTCATCGCCAAGAACAAGGACGCGTTCACCAGCGACACGCCGCCGGGCAAGCCCAAGAAGTAGCTGATAGGCCCCGGCCATCGGCCGATCGGACCCGTCAACCAGTCCACGACCCCCCGCTCCGGCGGGGGGTCGTTCGTCATTGGGGGGACGGCAGCCTGACGGAAAGGAGAGACGCCCCATTGCCGAACTGCATTGGCCGCGGCAATGGGGCGTGGAGGGAAGGAGTCAGCGGGTCTACCCGGGGGTAACCCCGCCACGCATATAGACGCACCGGCCCCGGGAAAAGTTGCAGCGCTAGCTGTGGAGCCCCAGGCCGGTCAGGAAATCGGCCAGCAGCGCGGCCGTCGCCTCGGGCCGCTCCATCGGGGTGAGGTGGCCGGCGCCCGGCACCACGGCCAGCCGCGCCCCGGGGATGGCGGTGGTCATGGCCTGGGCGCCGTCCTTGGGGGTGATCTGGTCCTGCTCCCCAACTACCACCAGCGTGGGAGTCCGGGTCAGGAGGGGGAGGTCCTGGGTGCTGTCGGGCCGGTCGCGGAGGGCGCCGAGGGCGCCGAGGATGCCGCTCACCGGTGTGGCCTCCATCATCTTCCGCACCCGCTCCACCAGCGCCGGGTTCTCGGTGGCGGCGGCCGGCGCCAGCATCTTCGGCAGCATGGCGTCGGCGATGGCGCGGGCGCCCCCCTCGCGGGCCAGGGCCGCGGCGGCATCGCGCGCCTTGCGGCCCTCGAGCGTGTCGGCCTCCGACCGCGTGTCCATCAGCACCATCCCGCGCACCCGCTCGTGCGCCCGCCGCAGCATCTCGAACGCCACGTACCCGCCCATCGAGAGCCCGCACAGCACCACCCGCTCCACCCCCAGCGTGTCGAGCAGCGCCAGCAGGTCCTCGGCGTAGGTGGCCATGCTGTAGCCCAGGTCGGGCGCGTCCGACTGCCCCATCCCCCGCAGGTCCGGGGCGATCCGCAGCCACCCCTCGAGGTGCGCCAGCGGGTAGTCCCAGATCGAGTGGTCGAGCGGGTAGCCGTGGATGAACAGCACCGCGGGCCCCTGGCCCCGCACGTCCACGGCCAGGTTCACGCCGTTGACCGCCACCCGCCGCAGGTTGCCGGCGAGCGGCTTGTCGGCCATCACCTGGGACAGCGCCTCGGGCACCGGCACCGGCCGGCCCTGCGCGTCCACGCACACGAACACCAGCTCCGCCGTGGCGATCAGCGCGTCGTCGCGCAGCCGCCGCGCGGTCTGCCGCAGGGTGAAGCTGGTGCGGCCCAGGTGCACCAGCACCTGGGAGAAGCGGATCACGTCGCCGGGAAAGGCGGGGGCGTGGTACTCCACCACCGACTTCCGCACCGCGGGCCAGGCGCCCTGGCGGGTGAAGAAGTCCATGCCGGGACCCCGGGCCAGGGTCTCCCACCGGGCGCGCTCGAACAGGGCGATGAACGACGCCTGGTTGAGGTGCCCGTATGCATCACATTCGTCGGGGTAGACCGTCAGGTCGATGTCGGGGGAGGCCAAAGCGACTCCGCGTAGCGGTGCGCGTCCCGCAGCACCGGGTGGTCCATCGGGGGCGCCACGAGCGACGGGTCAAAGGTATGCCAGAAGCAGACATGCCGGAAGGAACCGGCGAGGCTCCGCACCGCGGCGCAGGCCTTGGCGCTGTAGGTGGCATCGAGCAGGATGCCCCGTTCGGCCAGGCGGACGCGGGCGGTCGCCGCCGCGGTGGTGTCGTGGCCGTAGCCGGCGCCGAGCTGCGCGCCATCGAGGCGCAGCGTGGCGGCGCCGGCCGGCGCGCCCAGCAGCGCGCGGGTGCGCGCGGCCAGTGACAGGATGCGCCGCCGGGTGGTGAACCAGGGGTCGGTGACCCGCACCGCCACGATGGTCACCGGCCAGCCCAGCAGGCCCGCCCCCACCAGCAGGCCGGCGGCGGTGCCGCCGGAGCCGTAGGGCACGACGATCGCCTCGGGGCGGGGAAAGCCCTCCGCGGTGAGCTGGCCGGCGCACTCGAGCAGCGCGTTGACGCTGCCGAGCACCCCCAGCGGGGTGGCGCCGCCGGCCGGCAGCCAGGTGACGGGCCCGTGCCGCCGCGCGGCGCGCCAGGCGCGGGCCACCGCCAGGGGCAGCTGCCAGCGGCGGGCGGCCAGGTGCACCCCCGCGCCGGCCACCGTGGTGCCGAGCGCCCCCGCCACCGCGGCCGACCAGGGCTGGGGAAAGAGCGCCACCTCCGCCCGCTGCCCGGTGCCGCCGGTGGCGGCGGCGAGCGCGGCGCACCAGGTGGAGCCGTAGGCGCCCATCGTCACCAGGGCGGGGCCCGCCGCGGGGAGCAGCCACTCCAGGGCGCGCCGCTTGTTGCCGCCGGCCAGGTCGTCGCGCTTGACCAGGAAGGAGGCGAGGCCGCACTCCGCGGCGAGGGCGGGGTGCGATTCCAGCGGCGAGGGGAGCCGCGCCAGCGGGCGCCGCACGAGCGGCCGGCGGAGGTGGGCCTCGAGGGGGAGGGTCACCCCCGCAGGGTACCGCGGGCCGCGGGCGGGGTCCAGTATCGCGGCGCGGGATTCGGGGGAGCGGGGTGTGCGACTAGATTGCACCGTTGCCGTGACCTCCACTCCCACGCGATGCGCCGCCATGCGAGCTGCCCCTGAGCCCATTCCTCACGCCCACGCCGGCGCGCGCGCGTGACTGACGCCGGCGCCGCGGGCGACCTCTACCTCGACACCCAGCCGGCGGTCGATGCCTTCGTCGGCGGGCTGCGCGATGCCCCGCTCCTGGCGGTGGACACCGAGGCGGCGAGCTTCCACCGCTATCGCGACCGCATCTACCTGATCCAGCTCTCCACCCGGGACCGCACCGCCGTCATCGACCCGGTGGCGGTGCCGGACCTCGCGGCCCTCGGCGCCCTGCTGGCCGACCCCGCCATCGAGACCCTGTTCCACGACGCCGACTACGACCTCCGCATCCTGCACCGCGACTACGGCTTCACCGCGCGCAACCTGTTCGACACCCGGATCGCGGCCCAGCTGCTCAACGAACCCGGCATCGGGCTCGCCGCGCTGCTCGAGAAGTACCTCGGCGTCACCCTCGACAAGAAGTACCAGCGCGCCGACTGGTCGGTGCGGCCGCTCATCCCCGAGATGCTGGCCTACGCCGCCGACGACACCCGCTACCTGGCGCAGCTCCGCGACATCCTCAAGGACCAGCTGACCGCCATCGGGCGGTGGCACTGGGCGGAGGAGGAGTTCCAGCTGCTGGAGCAGGTGCGCTGGAGCGTGAACGGACCGCCGGAGGAGGCGTACCTGCGCCTCAAGGGCGCGCGGACGCTGCGCGGCCACCAGCTCGCGGTGCTGCGCGAGCTCTTCGCGTGGCGGGAGGGCGTGGCCGGCCAGCTCGACCGGGCGCCGTTCCGGGTGCTGATGAACGACGCCATGCTCAGCATCGCCAAGGCGATGCCGGCCGACGAGACGGCGCTCAAGGAGCTCAAGGCCCTCTCGCCCGACCAGCTGCGGCGCCGGGGCGCCGACCTGCTGGCCGCGGTGGCGCGCGGCGTCGCGGCGCCGGCCGACAGCATCCCGGTGTTCGAGCGGGGGCGGCGGATGGCGCCCGACCTGGCCTACGAGGCGCGGCTGGAGCGGCTCAAGGCGGTGCGCAACCAGGCGGCGGAGGCGCTGCCGCTGGCGCCGGGGGTGCTGTGCGCCAACGGGATCCTCGAGGCCATCGCGCGGCTGGAGCCGAAGGCCGTGGCCGACCTGGCGCAGGTGGAGGGGATGCGGCGGTGGCAGGTGGAGGTGCTGGGGAAGGCGCTGGTCGGGACCTGAGGCGCGCGGCCGGGCGCGCCACCACCACGCCGGTCATCCCCCCAGGAACGCCCGGATCCGCGGGTCCATCCGTTCGGGCGTCCAGTACGGCTCCCAGACAATCTCGACACTGACCGCCTTCACGCCCTCGAGGTCCTCGATGGCGCGCTTCACGTCGCCCACGATCTCGGGGCCGGAGGGACAGCCGGGGGAGGTGAGCGTCATGTTGACGTGCACGTCCCCGTCCTCGCTCACGGTGATGTCGTAGATCAGGCCGATGTCGACCACGTTGAGGTTGAGCTCCGGATCCTTGACCCCACGGAGTGCCTTCCGGACCGTCTCTGGTGTCTGCATGCTGCCTCCTGCGTCAATCCTAGTGCCGTGGTCGGGAAGGGGCTACGGGTTGGGCGGTAAGGCGGTAAGGCGGTAGGGCGGTAGGGCGGTAGGGCGGCGACCGAGGGCCCTTCGGACGCAGCGCAGCTCCCGATCGGGCCCGCGGGAGTCCCTGGGAACGGTTCCGGGGCGCCGAAGATCTGCCCGGAGGAACGAACCGCCCGACCGACGAACCGTCAGCGGACGCACTCGACGCGGCGGAATCGCCGGCGCGGCGATTCGGCCGCGGAGGCCCCGGAAAAGCCGCGCGGCTCCTGGTCGGTCCGGCGGGAGTCCCATGCGGCGCTCCCGGGGCGCTGAAAGTATTCCCGGAGGCACGAACCGCCCAACCGACGAACCGCCCAACCGTCCGACGACCCGAAAGATCCGCCGGCCGGTGTTACGGCGCCGCGGAACGGACGAGCGCGTCGGCGAGGGCCCCGCGGACGCCGCGCAGGGCGCGGATGGAATTCCCGAGGCGCGGGGCGTAGCTCCGGTTGGTGAGGAACACCACGAAGAGGTCGCGCGCGGGGTCGGCCCAGAGGAGGGTGCCGGTCCAGCCGGTGTGGCCGAAGGCGGCGTCGGAGAGTCCGGAGCCGTAGGCGGAGTCGCAGGGCCTGGGGCAGGGCTCGCCGGCGCCGTTGGCGCGGTGGGGCGGGCGCTCCCAGCCGAGGAGCCGGGTGGCGCCGGAATCACCGGGGGAGAGGAAGAGCCGCACGGTGGCCGGCGAGAAGACGCGCGCCCCCTCCAGTTCCCCCTCGCCCAGCCAGAGCCGGAGGTAGCGCGCCAGGTCCGCCCCCGTCCCGAACAGCCCCGCATGCCCCGCCGCGCCGCCGAACCGCGCCGCGTTCTGGTCGTTGACGGTGCAGCAGACCGGCCGCCCGCGATACTGCCCCGTGGGCGCGGTCCGCTCCCGGGCCGCGGCCGGCACCCCGTAGCCGGTGTGCGTCATCCCGGCTGGCCCCAGCACCACGCGGGGCACGACGCGCTCCAGCGGCTCGCCGCTCACCGCCTCCACCAGCAGTCCGAGCAGCAGGAAGTTGAGGTCGCTGTATTCCACCGTGGCGCCGGGCGCGCGGCGCAGCGGGGTGCGGTAGAGCAGGGCGATGGCGCTGTCGCGGCTCTGGGTGCGGCGGAAGAACTCGAGGTAGGCGGGGAGGCCGGAGGTGTGGTCGAGGAGCATGCGGACGGTGACGCGATGCTTTGTCCCACCGACAAACCGCGGCAGGTACCGCTCCACCGGCGCATCCAGCGCCACCTTCCCCTCCTCCACCAGCCGCGCCACCGCCGGCATCGTCCCCACCACCTTGGTGAGGCTGGCCAGGTCGTAGCGGGTGGAGTCGGGATCGGGCACCGGCGACGCCGCCGACCAGGTGAGGTGGCCGTAGCCCCTCTGGTAGCGGATGCCCGCACGCCCCCCCACCACGAGCACGGCGCCGGGATAGATGCCACGGCGGATGCCGGACTCGATGATCGAGTCCGCCACCCGGTACTGCTGCGCCCCGAGCGCCGCCGGCAGCAGCGCCATCGCTATTGTGGCCACCCACCGCCGCATTCACCCTCCCCTGGGCCACCAGCCGCCGTACCGCCGTACCGCCCTACCGCCCAATGAATCCCGTCGGCAGCTCGTACAGGAACCGCAGCGAGAACCGGTCCCGGTCACTCAGCGCCAGCGCCGTCGCGATCGGGTACATCACGTCCGCGGCGTGGCTCGAATGCGGCAGCCCCAGCGCGTGCCCGATCTCGTGCAGCGCCACGGCGCGGCGGCTCTCCGGTGGCAGCGGGCGCCCCGACGAGGGAGAACGGGTCACGAGGGTGAGCACCGTGCGGCGGATCCGGCCGCCGCGGTCCCAGGTCACGTCGGTGACGCCGGCGCGGTCGGCCTCGAGGGTGTCGGCCCACTGGATGAGGAAATCGGCCTGACTGCTGTCGGCCTCCTCGAGCCAGCGGAGCCCCACCGCGGCGGGATTCCACGCGTCGAGCGCCCAGCGCACGTCGCCCACCATCTCGGGGAGGAAGCCGCTGGCGCCCCCGGGCACGATCGCCACCCGGATCACGTGCATGCCGCCGGGCCAGTGGCGGACGATCGAGTCGGTCTCGGAGAAGAGCGAATCGAGGAAGTGCCGCTCCACCTGGGCGGTGAGCTGGGTGCGGACGCCGAGCCGGGTGAGCGAGTCGAGCGGGACGATGCCCGGCAGTTCGAGCGGGGGGCCGGCCCGGTGATCGCGGGCGGCATCGAGGGTCAGGTCGGCGCGGGGCGCCGGCGCCGCCCCAGCCACTGCGCCGGTGGCCGCGGCCGTCCGGCGGGCGCGCAGCCGCCCCCAGGCGGTGAGCGCCACGAGGGTGGCCAGCAGCAGCAGCAGGGCGCGGCGGAGCATGACGGGGGAATATCGGCCCCCGGGCGATCCGGGCGCCACCGCTGGCGCCCAAGTGGTTGTCCCCCTAGAATTTCGCCGACCGCACTGCCCGCATCCGCCCCCGCTCGCACCGGGAGTTCTCCCGCTCGTGGCTTCCGCTCTCTCGCGCGCCCTGATCCGCTGGCGCTGGGCCATCATCGTCGTCTGGGCGGTGATCGGCTACGTGGCGGCGGAGAAGTCCCCCCAGGTCGTGCAGGTGCTCAACGTGCGCGGCGGCACCCGGGAGCCCACCGAGGCGGGCGCGGCCGACATCCTGCTCCGCACCCGGTTCGCGCGGCCGCTCAACGACTTCTTCGCCGTCACCCTGCAGGCGCCGGCCCCGGTGGACAGCGGCCCCGGCGCGCTGCTGCTCGACAGCCTCCTCGCCAAGTTCTCCCGCCAGCCGTGGCTCGGCACGGTGGCGTCGTTCCGGAGCACCGGCGACTCCACGTTCATCAGCAAGGACGGCCGCACCACCTTCGTGGTGGTGGCGGTGAACGCCGACAAGGGCGACAGCGTGGCCAGGCTGGTGGCGCCGGTCCGCGCCCTGGTGCAGGAGGCCTTCCGCCAGACCGGCGTGGACTCCGCCAGCCACCAGGTGCGGGTCACCGGCCGCTCCCCGCTCGACCTCGACGTGCGCACCGTGGTGGCCGCCGACAGCAAGCGCGGCGAGCTCCGCCTGCTGCCGCTCACGGCGGGGATCCTGCTGCTCGCCTTCGGGGCGCTGGTGGCGGCGGTGCTGCCGCTCATCATCGGGTTCCTGGCCATCTGGGTGACCCTCGCGGTGGTGGTGATCCTCGCCGACTACACGCCGATGTCGGTCTTCGTGCTCAACATGACGACCATGCTCGGCCTCGGCGTGGGCATCGACTACTCGCTGCTCATCGTCACCCGGTTCCGGGAGGAGCTGAACCGCGGGCTGCGCCGCCAGGAGGCCGCCGCCCGCGCGCTCAGCACCGCCGGCGCCGCGGTGCTCACCTCCGGGATGACGGTGGTGGTGGGCTTCGCGGCGCTGCTGCTCACCCCGCTGGTGGAGACGCAGTCGGTGGGGATCGGCGGGCTGGTGGTGGTGGCGGTGGCGGTGGCGCTCTCCACCACGCTGCTCCCCGCGCTGCTCGCGGTGCTGGGCCGCCAGATCGACCGGCCCCGCTGGCTGGCGCGGCGGCTCACCTGGTACCACGCGCCCGGCGCCTGGGAGAAGTGGGCCCGCAGTCTCTCCCGCAACCCGGTGCGCGCCCTCACCATCGGCGGGGCGGTGATCGCGCTGCTCACCGCGCCGGTGTTCTGGATCAAGATCGGGCTGCCGGCGCGCAACTGGTGGCCCACCGCCACCGAGGCCGGCCAGGGGGTGCAGACCCTCGAGGCCATGGGCGTGGCCAACATCATCCTGCCGGTGCGGATGGTGATCGAGCTGCCCGAGGGGCAGAGCGCGGTGTCGGCGGCCAGCCTGCGCGGGCTCAGGGCGCTCTCCGATTCGCTCAAGGCCGACGGCCGGGTGGCGCAGGTGCGCAGCCTGGTGGACCTCGAGCCGGGGATGGGCATCCTCGAGTACTCGATCCTCTACGGCAACCTCGAGGACGCCCGGACCCGCTACGGCGGCTTCCTCGACGCGTACCTCTCCACCGACCAGCGGGTGACGCTGATCGACGTGGTGCTCAAGGACACCACCAGCCTCACCTCGGGGATGGACCTCTCGCGCCACGCGCGGACCCTCGCCAAGGTCCCGCCCAAGCAGCTGCGCGGGGCCACGATCGTGGTGGGGGGCTACACCGCCGCGAGCCTGGACCTGCAGGAGGTGCTGCTGCGCCGCTTCCCGATGCTGGTGGTGCTCATCCTGGGCTGCACCGGGCTCATGCTGGCCATCGTGTTCCGCTCGGTGCTGGTGCCGATCAAGGCGGTCATCATGAACACCCTCTCGGTGAGCGCCACCTTCGGCCTCATCGTGCTGGTGTTCCAGCACGGCATCGGCGCCGGCCTCTTCGGGCTCGACGGCCCCACCTCGGCGATCTTCGTGGTGGTGCCGGTGCTGGTCTTCGCCGTGGTGTTCGGGCTCAGCATGGACTACGAGGTGTTCCTGCTGGCCCGGGTCAAGGAGGCGTTCGACAAGACCGGCAACAACGAGAAGGCCACCGAGGAGGGGCTCTCCGCCACCGCCTCGGTGATCACCAGCGCCGCGCTGATCATGATCCTGGTCTTCGGGGTGTTCGCCTTTGCCCGGGTGCTGGCGATGCAGTTCCTGGGCTTCGGGCTGGCGGTGGCGGTGCTGCTCGACGCCACGATCATCCGGATGGTGCTGGTGCCGGCCATCATGCACCTGGCGGGGGAGTGGAACTGGTGGCCGGGGTACCGGCGCAAGCCCAAGGCCACTACGAACAGCTGATCGCCCCGTCGTTCGTGGCCGTGCCGACCGGCGCGGCGTTGCCCACCACCACGTAGCACTGCTTGGTGACCTTGGGGTTGGCCACGCTGCCGGACCAGCCCGAGGCGGTGGCCTCGTGGATGGTGATGGTGTTGCCCGCGGTGTAGTTGGGGTTGAGCGAGTCGGTGGTGATGCTGTAGAAGCGGTGGTCGAAGTAGAACGCCTCCTGCTCCTCGGTGACGGCCCGGAGGTCGGAGGTCATGCTGGCGATGGTGGCCTTGTCCTTGGTGTTCTGCAGCCGGGCGAAGCCCAGCGTGGCCAGGATGCCGAGGACCACCATGACCACCAGCATCTCGATGATCGTGAAGCCGC